>NZ_PZPL01000001.1:1611673-1934008 GCF_003044275.1 Rathayibacter caricis DSM 15933
ACCTCCGCTCCTCCGGCTTCGGGATCCCCGGCGTGCAGATCGACGGCAACGACGTGCTCGCGAGCTATGCCGTCACCGCCAAGCACCTCCAGGACGCCCGCTCGGGCGGCGGACCCCAGTTCATCGAGGCGCTCACCTACCGCATCGGCGCGCACACCTCGAGCGACGACCCGACGAAGTACCGCACCGACGACGAGCTCGCCTCGTGGATCGCGAAGGACCCGCTCACGCGCTTCGCCGCGTACCTGCGCACCGAGGGAGTGGAGCAGTCCTTCTTCGACGAGGTCGACGCGGAGGCGGAGGACTACGCGTCCGACATCCGCCGCCGGCTGCTCGAGCTGGAGGCGCCGCCGGTCGACGTGATCTTCGACCACGTGTACTCGGAACCGCATCCGCAGGTGGCCGAGCAGAAGGCGTGGCTGCAGCGCTACGAGGACTCGTTCGGAGGCGACCCGCGATGACGATCGACACCAGCACCACGGCTGCCCAGCCGCACCTCTCCGAGGAGCAGCTCCAGTCCATGTCCATGGCCAAGGCGCTCAACGCCGGCCTCCGCCGCGCGATGACCGAGAACGACCGCGTCCTGCTGATGGGCGAGGACATCGGCCCCCTCGGCGGCGTCTTCCGCATCACGGAGGGACTGCACGCCGAGTTCGGACCGCAGCGCGTCCTCGACACCCCGCTCGCCGAGTCCGGCATCGTCGGGACCGCGATCGGACTCGCCATGCGCGGCTTCCGGCCCGTCTGCGAGATCCAGTTCGACGGCTTCATCTACCCGGCCTTCGACCAGATCACCTCGCAGCTGGCCAAGATGACCAACCGGCACGAGGGGCAGCTGAGCATGCCCGTCGTGATCCGCGTGCCCTTCGGCGGGCACATCGGAGCGGTCGAGCACCACCAGGAGAGCAACGAGGCGTACTTCGCGCACACCGCCGGTCTGCGCGCCGTCAGCCCGTCCACGCCCAACGACGCCTACTGGATGATCCAGGAGGCCATCGCCTCGGACGACCCGGTGATGTTCTTCGAGCCCAAGAGCCGCTACTGGCCCAAGGGCGACGTCGATCTGCGCGCCTCCGCCGTCCCGCTGCACGCCTCCCGCGTCGTGCGACCGGGCACCGAGGTGACCGTCGTCGGCTGGGGACCGATGGTGTCGGTGCTGCTCCAGGCCGCCGAGCTCGCGGGCGAGGAGGGGACGAGCATCGAGGTCGTCGACCTCCGCTCGCTCTCGCCGATCGACTGGGAGCCGCTGCTCGAGTCCGTGCGCCGGACCGGCCGCCTCGTCGTCGCCCAGGAGGCGTCCGCGAATGTGAGCCTCGGCTCCGAGATCGCGGCGACTGTCACCGAGCGCGCCTTCTACTCGCTCGAGGCACCCGTGCTGCGGGTCGCCGGCTTCGACACCCCGTTCCCGCCCGCCAAGGTCGAGAAGATCTTCCTCCCCGACGTCGACCGCGTGCTCGAGGCCGTCGACCGCTCCCTCGCGTACTGACGCGTCCGCGTCCCACCCGACGCGTCCGCGTCCCTCCAGCGTCAGAAAGCAGATCCCGACGATGACAGAGCAGTTCCTCCTCCCCGATGTCGGCGAGGGCCTCACCGAGGCCGAGATCGTGGCCTGGAAGGTCAAGGTCGGC
Source organism: Rathayibacter caricis DSM 15933 (assembly GCF_003044275.1). Lineage (NCBI taxonomy): Bacteria > Bacillati > Actinomycetota > Actinomycetes > Micrococcales > Microbacteriaceae > Rathayibacter > Rathayibacter caricis. The sequence goes on from NZ_PZPL01000001.1 coordinate 1,613,302, forward strand.
GACGAGGTCGCCGTCAACCAGGTGCTCGTCGAGATCGAGACCGCGAAGTCGCTGGTCGAGCTGCCGTCGCCGTTCAGCGGCACCGTCGTCGACGTCCTCGTCGACGAGGGCCAGACGGTCGACGTCGGCACCCCGATCATCACCGTGCAGGCGGGCGCCGGCACCCTCGGGTCCGAGATCCCCGCGATCCCCGCCCACCCGGCGCAGGCCGCTCCGCCCGCCCCGTCGACGACCGAGCCCGGAGAGGGATCGGGCGCCGCGCTCGTCGGCTACGGCACCGCGGGCGGCCACGTCGCCACCCGTCGCCGCCGACCGCAGGGCGCTCCGGCCGCCGCGGCCCCCGCGCGCCCGGCCGCTCCGCCGCGCCCGACGTCGGTCCCCGCCGCGGCCGCGCTCCCCGTCATCGCGAAGCCGCCCATCCGCAAGCTCGCGAAGGACCTCGACGTCGACCTCCTCGAGGTGCAGGCCACCGGCCTCGCCGGCGAGGTCACGCGCGACGACGTCATCCGCCACGCGTCGCAGGCCAGCGTCTTCCGCAACATCCAGACCCCCGCGTGGGCCGACTCCCGCGAGGAGCGGATCCCGGTGCGCGGCGTGCGCAAGGCCATCGCCGCCGCGATGTCGCAGAGCGCCTTCACCGCGCCGCACGTCAGCGTCTTCGTCGACGTCGACGCCACGCGCAGCATGGAGTTCGTCAAGCGCCTGAAGAACTCGCCCGACTTCGCCGGCACCAAAGTGTCGCCGCTGCTGATCATGGCGAAGGCCATCATCTGGGCGGTCCGGAGGAACCCCACCGTCAACTCGGCGTGGACCGACTCCGAGATCATCGTGCGCCACTACGTCAACCTCGGCATCGCCGCGGCCACCCCCCGCGGACTGATCGTGCCGAACGTGAAGGACGCCCAGTCGATGAGCCTGCTCGAGCTGGCCCAGGCCCTCGAGAAGCTCACCCTCGACGCCCGCGACGGCAAGACGGCGCCCGCCGACATGCAGAACGGCACCATCACGATCACCAACATCGGCGTCTTCGGGATGGACACGGGCACCCCGATCCTGAACCCGGGCGAGGTCGCGATCATCGCGCTGGGCACGATCAAGCAGAAGCCGTGGGTCGTCGACGGCGAGGTCCGGCCCCGCTACGTGACCACGGTCGGCGGATCCTTCGACCACCGCGTCGTCGACGGCGACGTCGTCAGCCGCTTCGTCGCCGACGTGGCCAGCGTGCTGGAGGAGCCGGCGCTGCTGCTGGACTGAGTCCGATCCGACGAGGTCCTCGTCGATCGGCGCGCGGTCGGCTGTTCGAGTCGGGCGCGGTCGGCAGAGCGGAGTGCGTTCCGCTACGCGATCCGCTCGCACGCGGATCGCCCCGTGGCGTGGCGTGGTCGGCTCGGCGAGGTGGTCCCGTTCTCCGGGGAGGGATGTGCTTCGCGCGCGGCGATACGCAGGCCTGCTGGTCGAGTAGGCGCCGGAAGCGGCGTATCGCGACCCGCCGTCGCCGGGAGCCGCGGGTGCCCACGCACCCTGGTTCACATTCGATCGATGGGCGCGACGCGACGCGGGTTTCCGCGGTTGCCTGCTCACAAGGGTGGCGGCGGGTCGGCGAACCGCGGGCCCGAGCCCGGCGGGGCGCCGGGGACCGGGCCCGGGCGGGTCGTGACACGGCGTCCGGTGGGGGTGGTCCAGTCGGCGGTGCCGTCGGGGTGGAGGACGTAGGTCCAGCGGTCGCCGTGGCGGACGTGGTGGTGGGCGACGCAGAGGGAGGCGAGGTTGCGGAGGGCGGTCTCGCCGCCATGGCGCCACTCGACGGCGTGGTCGGCCTCGGTGCGCGACGCGGGACGGGTGCAGCCGGGGAAGCGGCAGGTCTGGTCGCGCAGCTGCAGGTGGAGGCGCATCCCCGGGGGTGGGACGCGCAGCGTGCGGCCGACGGAGACGACGGTGCCGGCACCGGGATCGGTCGCGACGCGAGTGAAGGAGGCGCCGCCGGCGACCAGCTCCCGGGCGACATCGGCCGGCACGGGGCCGTAGCCGTCGAGGTCTGCGGGGGAGTCGTCGAGACCGGCGGCGGTCGTGGCGGGGAGGGTCAGGCGGATCTCGGCGCGCACCCCGGGGACGAACGTGGGTGCACCGGGCTCGCCGGGCGAGGTGCCCGACACGTCCCCGTCGCACAGCAGGTCGGCGAGGGCGTCGGCGCGCAGTTGCGCGAGGGTGCGGTCGTCGCACGGCTCGTCGCGGCGCTGGTCGCCGTGCTCACCGGCGCCGGCGCGGCCCTCGCGGAGGGTCCGCGCGAGCCGGTCGAGGCGGGCGAACGCTCCGATCGCGGTGGGAGCGGGGAGGAGCGCGGACAGGGTCGCCATGCCGTCGATCTCCGGCGTGATCCACACGGCCCGGTCCTCACGGGCTCGCCGGTGGCGCTCGGCGAGGGGCTGCTCGTGCAGCTCCTCCCGGAGTCGCGCCAGGGCTCGCCGCAGCTGCGTGGGGGTCAGGGAGACGGCGAGACGGGCTGCGCGCTCGTCGAACGCGGCCCGCGAGGCGACGGGCAGCGTGGCGGCGACGGCGCAGACGATGCGGCCCGACTCCCAGAGGATGCGCGCTCCGGCCAGCGCGGCCCTGGTCATCGGCAGATCCTCGACGAGCAGCTGCGCCTGCTCCAGTGAGCGCGAGGCGGACGCCTCCGAGACCCTGAGGGCGACCGCGAACTCGGCTCGGATCGAGCGCTCCACGAGATCGCTCGACTCGCTGCGCGACCGGCCTCGGGAGAACGCCTCGGGGTGCTCGAGAGCTGCGCGGTAGCCCGCGTACAGCTCCTCGGCCGCGGCGAGGTGGAGCGGTGCAGCCGAGCGGGCGAGCGCGGCGGCGCGGTCGCCGCGCCCGCGGACCTCCGCGAGCACCGCTTCCGTCGTACCGATCTCCGTCATGCGAGCAGTGAACCGTCGACCACTGACATTCCCTCGGCTTCTCGGCGCAGAGGTGGCGCGTCCGGGATTAGAGCCCCAGCCCGAACTCCGCGTCCAGTGCATCGAGCTCCGCCGCGGCCGCCACGTGCAGCCGCGCCTTCTCGGCCGCGGGCAGCCACGACGCGTCCACCCCGGTCAGCGCCATCGCGCGCAGCTGCGCGTGCGTCGCTCCGATCGGCCCCGCGGCGATCCGGTACTCGTCGGCGAGCGTCGTCGGGAACATCCCCGGGTCGTCCGAGCAGGGGGTGACGCGTAGACCGGCGTCGAGCATGGCGCGGATGGAGGCGCGGCGCCACGGGCGCCAGGAGCGGCGGGAGGTGGTCGACGCGACGGTGAAGACCACTCCGTCCTCGCGCATCCGCTCGACGACGGCCGGGTCCTCGAGCACGAAGTAGCCGTGGTCGATGCGGTCGCAGCCCAGCAGATCCAGGCAGGTGATCGTGTTCGCGGCGGTGGGGGCGTGCTCGGAGGAGTGCGCGGTGCGGCCCAGACCCGCTCGTCCGGCCAGGGCGTACGCGTCTGCGAAGCGCTCGGGCGGGCCGGCGGTCTCGAGGTTGTCGAGGCCGATGCCGGCGACGTACTCGTGCGGGGAGTCGACGACCTGCTGCACGAGGGCGAGGGCCTCCTCGCCGCTGCGGCTGCGGTCGATTCCGGCGATCATCCGCCCGGTCATGCCGAAGTCGCGCTCGGCCGCGCGGATGCCGTCGGCGTACGCCTCGACGCTGCCGCGGTACCCCAGGCCCGCCAGGTGCTCGGGGACGCCGTCGAAGAAGAGCTCGAGATGACGGGTGCCGCTGCGGTGGTGCGCGTCCTCGAAGGCCTCGTAGACGATCCGCGTCAGGTCCTCGGGCGAGCGGAGCACCTGCACCACCCACTCCGACGCCTGGAAGAGCGAGTACGAGACCTCGGGCTCGCCGGCCGAGCGTCCCTGCGGCACCGGCACGACAGTGTCGCGGTAGAGCGCGGGGTCGGGCGGGAGGGAGTTGATGTCGGCGAAGATCCGCTCGGGGTCGGCGGGCAGCGCGAGGCCCTCCCGGCGGGCGAGCTCGGCGAACGTGCTCGCGCGCACGGTCCCGATCAGGTGGCAGTGCAGGTCGACCTTGGGGATCCGACGGATCCACTCGTCGGGGACGGCGCCGGCGGCGGCGGTCGGGGCGGCGGTCTCGGTGCTCATGGCGGTCTCTCCGGGTGGTGCGGGCGGTGCGGGGTGGAGGGCCCGTGCGCGGCGCGGCGGCCGCGCACGGGCGGGCCGCCTACTGGGCGGTGACCTCGCGGGCGAAGCGGTCGACCCACTCCGAGCGGGTGGGGACGAGCTCGGTCGGGTCGAGGGTCTCGTAGCCGGCGGCCGTGGGGTCGGCGGCGATGTCGCCGACGACGGCGGTGATCGACTCCGGGACCTGCGCGGCGAGGTTGACGGGCAGGTCACCCACGATCTCGGCGGAGGAGGTCTGCGCCTCGACCGAGAGCAGGTAGTCGATGAACTGCTCGGCGGCGTCGGTGTTCGCGGCGCCCGCGGGGATCATCGCGCGGTTGGTCGCCATGTAGCGGCCGGTCGCGGGAGGGGTCCAGCCGATGGGCTCGCCCGAGGCGACGAGGTCGGTGGCGAAGCCGCTCAGCGCGTCGGCGGCGGTGATCTCGCCCTGCGTCAGCAGGTTCGTGACCTCGGTGGAGGAGCTGTAGAACTGCAGCACGCCGGGCGCCCAGCCCGACAGGGTGTCGAGCGCCGTGTCGATGTCGTAGGGGCCGTCGCCGTAGGTGGCCGCGACTCCGCTGATCATCAGCTGGCCCGCGGTGACCGAGATGTCGGGCAGCGCGACGCGCCCGGCGTTCGCGGAGTCGCCGTAGAGCTCCCAGTCGGCGGCCTGCTCGGCCGAGAACGCGTCGGTGGAGTAGAGCGTGCCGTTGAGCTGGTAGCTGTAGGCCGGGCCGAGGTAGACGTCCTCCTTCGCGAAGTCGGCGATGTCCGCGATCGCGGGCACGGCGTCCGCGTCGACCTGCTCGAAGAGGTCGTCCTCCTGGCCGAGTGCGGCGTAGTAGTCGCTGATGAGCATCACGTCGACGCCGGGGTCGTCGCCGCCCGCGAGCTGCAGCTGCGAGAGCCGGTCGGAGTTGGAGCCGGTCTCGACCTCGACCTCGATGCCCGTCGCCTCGGTGAAGGGGTCGATGACCGCCTCCTGGAACTGCTCGACGCCGAAGGGGAAGGTGCTGACGACGAGCGTCTCGGAGGCGCCTTCGGACTCCGAGGAGTCGGAGCCGCCGGAGCAGCCGGCGAGGGCGAGGGCGCCGATGACGGCACCGGCGGTGAGGGCGACGGCGCGCCGGGGTGTGGTGCGGGACATGGCGGTTCCTTTCGAGAGGTGCTGCGGAGGGGAGCTGCTGGGGAAGAGGAGGACGGAGAGAACGAGGAGAGCGCGGGAGCAGGCGCCGCGTTCAGTCGCGGGCCAGTGCGACGATCCGCGACGCCGCGGCCGACACGACGACCGCGTCCCCGGGCGCGACGCGCGCGGCGGAGTCGGCGCGCACGTCCGACACCAGCCGCACCGGGTCGCCGGCGGGATCCGTCGCCTCGACCGTCACCAGCACGTCGACCCCGCGGTAGGCGACGTCGACGACGACCGCGTCCAGGGACAGTGCGCCGGATGAGGCCCCGCTCGTCACCGCGAGGTGCTCCGGACGCACCGTCACGAGCGAGCCGTCGGCGAGGCCGAGGAAGTTCTCGTAGCCGAGGAAGTCGGCGACGAAGCGGTTCGCCGGAGCGCCGAAGACCGCGGCCGGTGCGCCCTGCTGCATGATGCGCCCGGCGCGCATGAGCACCATCTCGTCGCTCATCTCGAGCGCCTCGTCCTGGTCGTGCGTGACCAGCACGACGGTCAGCCCCGTCTCGGACTGGATGCGGCGGATCTCGGAGCGCATCTGCACGCGGAGCCGCGCATCCAGGTTCGACAGCGGCTCGTCGAGCAGCAGCAGCCGGGGGCGGATCGCGATGGCGCGGGCGAGGGCGACGCGCTGCTGCTGTCCGCCCGAGAGGCGCCGCGGCCGGCTCGCTGCGAGGTGCGCGAGCCCGACCATCTCGAGGCTCTCGGTCACCCGCTGAGCCCGCTCGGCGCGTCCGAGACCGCGCAGCTTCAGCCCGTAGCCGACGTTGTCGGCGACGCTGAGGTGAGGGAACAGCGCGTACGACTGGAACACCATGCCCAGTCCGCGCTTCTCGGGAGCGAGCCGGGTGCTGTCGACGCCGTCGATCAGGATCCGGCCCGAGGTCGGCGTCGAGTACCCGGCGAGCATCCGCAGCGACGTGGTCTTGCCGCATCCGCTGGGCCCGAGGAGGGTGGTCAGCTTCCCGGACGGGATCGCCAGGTCGATGCCGTCGACCGCGGTGAAGTCACCGAAGACCTGACTGACGTCGACGAATTCCGCTGCTGCGCTCATCGGTTGATGCCTCCGAAGATCTGGGCGAAGCCGACGCTGCGCTCGGCGATGATCGCGATGACGACGGTCGCCGCGAGGATGAGGGTGGACGTGGCCGCGACCATGGGGTCGTAGCTCTGCTGGACGTAGTCGAGCATCGTCACGGGGAGGGTCCTGGCGTCGCGGCTCTGCAGGAGCAGCGACAGCGGGACGTTGTTGAACGAGGTCACGAATCCGAGCAGCGCGGCCGAGAAGACCCCGGGGCGCAGGATCGGGAGCGTGACGGTGAAGAAGGTGCGCAGCGGTCCGGCTCCGAGGCCGCGGGCGGCCTCCTCGAGCGCCGGGTCGCTGGTGGCGAGCGAGGCGCCGGTCACGCGGACGGCGTAGGGGAGCAGGAGCGCCGTGTGGCCGATCAGCAGCACGGCCGCGTTGTCGATGTCGAGCGTGACGACGAGCTGCTGGAACAGCGCCAGGCCGACGACGAGCTCGGGCACGATCAGCGGCGAGAGGAAGAGCCCCTCGATCAGCGAGCGGCCGGCGATCCTGCCCCGGTAGATCGCCAGGGTCGCCGGGATGCCGATCAGCAGGGCGATCGCCGTCGAGAGCACGGCGAGCTGCGCGCTGGTGGCCAGCGACTCCAGGAACGGGTCGTACGAGAGCGCCTCGCCGAACCAGCGGAACGAGAGCCCCTCCGGCGGGAAGCGGAGCGTGGATCCGGCGGTGAAAGCCGTGGCGACGACGAACAGGATCGGCACGATCATGATCACGTAGCCGGCGACCGCGAGCGACGCGGCGACGGGGCGGCGGGTCCTCATGAGACGGCTCCCTTCCGGGCGACGAGGGAGGAGAGCCCGGAGACCAGGAAGACCAGGACCGTCATGACGATCGCGGTGGCGGAGGCGCCGGCCCAGTCGATCGTGACGCTGGAGTAGGAGAACAGCTGGGTGCTCAGCATCCGCTGGCTCGACCCGCCGAGCAGGTAGGGCGTGGTGTACGCGGTGACGGAGCCGGCGAAGACGAGCGTCGCGGCGACGACGACGCCGGGCAGCGAGAGCGGGACCACCACGTCCCAGAAGGTGCGGGTGGGGCTCGCGCCGAGTCCGCGGGCGGCGTCGTCGAGGCCGGCGTCGACCTGCGAGACGGCGGAGTAGCAGGAGATGATCGCGAGCGGCAGGAAGAGCTGGGTCAGGCCGAGCACGATCGCGAGCTCCGTGTAGAGCAGCTGCGGGGCCTCGGACACGACGCCCAGACCCACGAGCAGCTGGCCGATCGCGCCGTTCGAGCCGAGCACGACGAGCCAGCCGAAGGTGCGCACGACGTTGCTGAGCAGGAGCGGGAAGATCGCGAGGGCCAGCAGGACGCCGGACCAGCGGGACGAGGAGCGCGCCAGCAGGTAGGCGATCGGGAAACCCAGGACGACGCAGATCAGCGTCACCACGAGTCCGATGCCGACCGTGCGGCCGATGATGCGCAGCTCGTAGGGGTCGGTGAGCATCTCGCCGACCCGGGCGATCACCTCGACGGGCCCCGTTCCGGGAGGGGCGAACAGCATCACCAGCGAGGGGACGACGAAGAAGAGCAGCAGGAAGCCCAGCCCGGGCAGGAGCAGGAGGGGAGCGGTCCTCGACCTCACGAGTACCTCCGATCGGACGCGTCGGGCGGCGCCGTGAAAGGCCGCAGGGTGAATGTAACCGGTTGCATCGACAGTAGACCGGCGACGCTACCCGCTTCGATTCGCGCGTGTAAACACTGTGTTTCGTGATCCTGAGTCAGGGCACGTCGTCGATGCGAGCGGTTGCAGATGTGGCCCTATGATCACGGGAGAGCCGGAGGGGGGACGCATGGCCACGCTCGCCGACGTCGCCGCCCTCGCAGGCGTCTCGAAGGCGACCGCGTCGCGCACGCTCTCCCGCCCCGAGGTCGTCTCGCCCGAGACGGCCGCCCGGGTGCTCAGCGCCGCGGCGAAGCTCGGCTTCATCCCCAACTCGGCGGCCCGCCAGCTGGCCCGGGGCCGCACCGGCGTCGTCGCGCTGGTCGTGCCGACCCTCGACAACGCGTTCTTCACGCCGATCATCGGAGGGGCGCAGCGCCGCGCCGACGAGGACGGCCTCCAGCTCACCGTGGCCGTGCATCCGCTCGAGGCGGTGCGCGAGCTCGGAGCGTTCGACCGGCTCTCGCGCCAGGTCGACGGCTTCATCGTGGTCGCGCCGCGCGGCGGCGACGAGCTGCTGCTCTCGGCGGGATCGCACAAGCCGACCGTGCTGGTCGACCGGGAGGTCGACGGGATGGCCTCCGTCGTCGCCGACACCGCCTCGGCCTTCGGCGCGCTCGTCGAGCGCTTCACGGCCGACGGGCACGAGCGCGTGCTCTACATCGGCGGACCGGAGGGGTCGTGGCAGGACGGTCAGCGCACGGCGGCGGTAAGCGAGGCGGCTCGGCGCGGGGGAGCGGAGCTGACCGTGCTGGGTCCCTTCCCGGCCACGTTCGCGGCGGGAGTGGGCGCCGCGGCATCGGTGCGCGACTCGGGAGCGACGGCCGTCGTGCCGTACGCGACCGCGCTCGGGCTCGGCGTGCAGTACGCGCTGCTGTCGTCGGGCGGGGTGCCGGAGGGGCTCGTGGTGAGCTCGGAGCGCTCGATCGTCGACGCGCTGGGTCTGGTCGGGGTGCCCGCGGTCGACGTCGACGGCGAGCAGCTGGGGCGGGCGGCGGCCGAGCTGCTCATCGAGCGGCTGGCCGACCGGGGTGCGGCGCCGGAGCGGCGGCGGCTGCCGGTGCCGGTGCAGTGGCCGGCGTGCGGCTGACGCGGCCTCTGGAGGACGGGGGTCTCGATACGCCCGCTGCGCGGGCTACTCGACCAGCAGGGGGGCTTCCCCGTGCCTGCCGGTCGAGTAGCCGCCGGAGGCGGCGTATCGAGACCCACCGCCTCCGGAGTCGGCGCTACGCCGTCAGCGCGACCGCCGTCCACGACACCGGGGGCAGCGTCACCGTGAGGGTGCCGTCCGAGAGGGAGGCGTCGACGGCGTCGCGCAGGCCCACGCGCTCCTGGTCGTCCTTCGTGTTCTTCGCGTAGGGGTCCTCGTCGAAGAGGGCCACCGCCTCCGCGATGCTCGAGACGCCCAGGCCCGACACGTCGACCGTGACCGTGATCGACTCCGTCTGCGAGCGGTTCACGAGGAAGACCGACGAGCGGTCGCCGTCGTGCGTCGCGACGGAGTCGACGAGCGGAGCCTCGCCGTGACGGGCGGTCGAGTAGGTGCCCGCCTCGATCCGGGGCTTGAGCACGGTGCCGGAGGCGAGACGCGCGGTCGTCGAGAACGGGAAGAACGTGGTCTGGCGCCACGCCGCTCCGCCCGGCTCGGTCATGATCGGCGCGATCACGTTGACGAGCTGCGCGAGCGACGCCGACGTGACGCGATCGGAGTGCTTCAGCAGCGTGATCATCAGGTTGCCCAGCACGACCGCGTCGGCGACCGAGTAGACGTCCTCGAGCAGGCGGGGGGCGTAGGCCCACTCGCGGGTGCTCTGGTCGCCCTCGGCGTCGGCCTTCTCCTTGGCCTGCCACTCCTCGAGGTACCAGATGTTCCACTCGTCGAAGGACAGCATGATGTCCTTCGTCTTCTTGAGCTTGTACTTCACGTGGTCGGCGGTCGCGACGACCGTCGCGATGAAGTACTCCATGTCGAGGGAGGAGGCCAGGAACGAGCCCAGGTCTCCGCCGTACTCCTGGTAGTAGGCGTGGCACGAGACGTACTCGACGTCGTCGTAGGTGTGCTCGAGGACCACGCGCTCCCACTCGCCGAAGGTCGGCATGCCGGATCCGGACGAGCCGCAGACCACGAGCTCGAGCGACGGGTCGGCGATCTTGAGCGCCTTGGCGGTGCGGGAGGCGAGCTTGCCGTAGTCCTCCGCGTTCATGTGGCCGACCTGCCAGGGGCCGTCCATCTCGTTGCCCAGGCACCACATGCGGATGTCGTAGGGCTCGGTGCCGCCGTTGGCGATGCGCTGGTCGGCGAGTGCGGTGCCGGCCGGTCCGTTGGCGTACTCGAGCACGTCGAGCGCCTCGAGGACGCCGCGGGTGCCGAGGTTGACCGCGTACATGATCTCGCTGCCGGTGAGCTCGGCCCAGCGGGCGAACTCGTCGAGTCCGACCTCGTTGGTCTCGAGCGAGTGCCAGGCCAGGTCGCGGCGGCGGGGGCGCTCGGAGCGCGGGCCGACCCCGTCCTCCCAGCGGTAGCCCGAGACGAAGTTGCCGCCGGGATAGCGGATGGTCGTGCTGCCCAGCTCCTTCACCAGGTCCACCACGTCGAGGCGGAAGCCGTCCTCGTTCGCCGTGGGGTGCCCGGGCTCGTAGATGCCGTCGTAGACGCAGCGTCCGAGGTGCTCGACGAACGAGCCGAAGATCCGCGGATTCACGGGGGCGACGACCGCGGTGGGATCGAGGGTGATCCGGGCCGAGGAGGTGGACGGGACGGCGCGGGGAGCGTCGGTCATGACAGGGCCTTTCTGAGGCGGTGACGGGCCCCTCCTGTTCCGGAGGGGAGTGGTGCGCGGGTGCGGCCGGTCACTTGACCGAGCCGATGGACAGCCCGCCCTGCCAGTACTTCTGCAGGGTGAGGAAGGAGACGATCAGCGGGATCACCGAGATGAGGGCCCCGACGATCACGAGGTTCCACAGCGACTGCCCGCCGGTGTTGACCGACGCCTGGGTCTGCCAGGTGCCCAGGCCCACGGTGACGGGGAAGAGCTGCGAGTTCGAGAGCATCACGAGAGGGAGGAAGTAGTTGTTCCAGGTTCCCACGACCGACAGCAGCAGCACCGTCACGAGCGCGGGGCGCAGCAGCGGCAGGGCGACGCGGAAGAAGACCGTGATCTCGCCCGCCCCGTCCATCCGCGCGGCGTCGAGCATCTCCTCCGGCACCGCGTCCTGCGTGTAGACGCGCATGAGGTAGACCGCGAACGGGTTGAGCATCGAGGGCAGGATGACCGCCCACATGGTGTTGGTGAGCTGCGCGGCGCTGAACATGACGAACAGCGGGATGACCAGGGCCGTCGCCGGCACCATCACGGAGCCCAGGACCAGCGAGAAGAAGGCGTTGCGGCCCTTGAACGCGTACGCCGCGAAGCCGTAGCCCGCGAGCACCGACAGGACCGTCGCTCCGAGACCGCCGACGAAGGCGTAGAGGAACGAGTTGCCGAGCCACTTCCAGTAGAGCCCGTTCGAGTAGGTGAACAGCGAGCCGATGTTCGTGAAGAACTCGAAGGAGTCGCCGAACCAGAGAGGGCTGACGGTTCCGGAGAAGAGGCCGACCTGGTCCTTCGTCGACGCCACCACGAGCCACCAGAACGGCAGGGCGAAGTAGACGACGAAGGCGAGCAGGATCACGTGGGGGAGCAGCTGGCGTCCGCCGCGGCGGCTGCGGGCGCGGACGGCGTCGTCGCGGCGCTGCGCGCGGACGCGCTTGGGGGCGAGTTCGAGGGTGCTCATGAGAGTCCGTTCCGCTTCTTCGTGGCCGCCAGGAACAGGTACGACCCGACGAACACCACCAGGCCCAGCGCGAACGAGATCGCGGAGGCGTAGTTGAACTGGTTGTAGGAGAAGGCGAGCGTGTAGGCGTAGATGTTCGGCGTGTAGGACGCGTCGATCGAGCCGGACGCCAGCGAGCGCAGGATCTGCGGCTCGGTGAAGAACTGGAGCGTGCCGATGAGGGCGAAGACGAGGATCAGCACCATCGAGGAGGAGATCATCGGGATCTTGATCCGCAGCGCCGTCTGGATCGCGCTCGCGCCGTCGAGGCGGGCGGCCTCGTACACGGCGGGGTCGATGCCCTGCAGTGCCGCGTAGATGATGATCATGTAGTAGCCCGCCCACTGCCAGGTGACGACGTTGACGAGGCTGCCGAAGATCGACTCCTTGCCGAGCAGGTTGGGGGCGTCGAGGCCGAACCAGCCGAACACCTCCGAGGCGGGGCCGAACGAGGGGCTGTAGAGGAAGCCCCACATCAGCGCGCCGATGACGGCCGGGACCGCGTAGGGCACGAAGATCATCAGCCGGGCGAAGCGCGAGAACCGCGAGGTGAGCGCGTCCAGCATCAGCGCGGCGATCAGCGAGACCAGCATCTGGATCGGGATCAGGATGAACGCGAACCGGACGACGAGCCAGACGCCCTCGAGGAAGAGGGGGTCCGAGAACGCCTTGGCGTAGTTCGCGAACCAGACCCACTCGGTGCCGGTGGCGACGGTCTTGTTCTGCAGGCTCAGGATGAACGAGTAGATCAGGGGCGTGATCAGGAAGACCACGAGGAAGACGCCGAAGGGGGCGACGAAGACCCAGCCCCAGCGGGCGCGGCGCGAGGCGACGACTCCGGTGCGGGGCTTCTTCGTGCGGCGTTCGGCGGTGGCGGCGGGCGCGGGGACGACGAGGTTCGACATGGTGCTCCTTCGAGACGGGACGGGGCGGCCGCCGCCCTCGCGGACGGCGGCCGCCGGTCGTCAACCGACCGTGTAGCCCTGACCGGCGGCGTAGTCGCTGACCGCGGTCTGGTAGGTCGCGAGGGCGTCCTCGACGCTGGACTCGCCGCTGTTGACCGCGTTCACGGCCTCGGTGAGCTTGTCGTAGGCGAAGTTCTGGAACGGCGAGACCTGGAAGCCCTGGTACTCGGTCGCGGCGGTGAGGAAGACGTCCTTGTTGATCTGCTGACCGCCGAAGAAGTCGTACTCGAGGTCCGCGAAGTAGTCGGACTCGAGGATCGGCTTCCAGAGCGGGAACAGCGCGCCCTTCTCGATGCCGATCTTCCAGGCCTCCTCGGTGCCGAAGATCTCCTTGGCGACCAGGGCGGCCGCCTCCTTGTCCTCGGCCTGCTCGGTCACCGCGAACGCGGATCCGCCGATGTTGATCTGGGTCGGCTCCTCGCCCTCCCACTGGGGGACCGGAGCGGCGCGCCACACGGCGTCGGGGTCCGCGCCCTCGAAGCCCTGCAGGTAGCCGGGCAGCCAGGCGGCGGCGATCACGGAGGCGTAGGTGCCGTCGACGAGGTGCGTGTTGTAGTCGGTGGTCGAGCTGTCCTCGGTGCCGACGAGGCCCTTGGTGACGAGGTCGTTCCAGTAGTTCATGACCTTGGCGCTGGCCTCGTCGTCGAGGTCGACCGTGACGTCGGTGCCGTCGACGGTGTAGGGCACGGAGCCGGCCTGCGCGAAGAGCGCCTGCTGGTACGCGCGGCCGTTGCCCGCGTAGTCGGTCATCAGGGTGCTGGAGCCGGCGTCCTTGAGCGCCTGCGCGGCGGCCGCGTACTCCTCCCACGTGGTGGGGACGGGGATGCCGTACTCGTCGAGGATGTCCTGGCGGTAGAGCATGCCGACGGGACCGCCGTCGACCGGGATCGCGTAGGTGGCGTCGCCGCTGGAGACGTCGGCCCAGGCGCCCTCGGAGTAGTTCTGCTGCACGTCGGACGCGCCGTACTCGTTCAGGTCGACGAGGGCGTCCTGCGGGATGTAGCTCTGCACGACCTCGCTCTCGAGCATGACGACGTCGGGGGCGCCCGAGCCCGCCTGCACGGCGGTGGTGAGCTTGGTGTACTCGTCGTTGCCGGCGCCGGCGTTGCTCCAGCAGATCTGGACGTCGTCGTGGCTGTTGTTGAACAGGTCGACCACGCCCTCGAACTCGGGGTACCAGGCCCACATCGTGACGACCTTCGCGTCCTCGTTCACGATCGTGTTCTCGCAGTTGGCGGCGTCGCTCCCGGCGGAGCAGCCCGTGAGAGCAGCGGCGGAAGCCGCGACGGCCACCCCCGCAGCCAACAGTCTCTTCGAATGACGCGTCATTGCGTTTCCTTTCGGATGCGGCCGTCGTCGGCCTGAGGAGGGTTCCACGCGGGAGCGGGGAGGTTCTGCAGCGTGTCCCCGACGTTTCTACAACGATGGAGACAACGTTGTAGAGACGATGATGCGGAGTCGCCGCGGCGCTGTCAAGAGCGGCTCGCCGAGCGGCCCGAGCGGTGTCCGCCCAGCCGGCCGTGCTGAACTGGGCGGGTGGGAACGATCGACGCGTGCCGCCTCCTCGCCGACCGGGTGGAGGCGCTCGCCGCCTCCGATCCGCCGCCCAGGGCCCTGATCCGCGCGGTGGCGCGCGACATCGCCGGCATCCGGGGCGGGCTCCTCGGGCCACTCGATCTGCTGAGCGGGGGACGCAACCGGATCCGCGGCCGCGGCTTCGCCGAGCCGTACGACGACGACACCCGCGGGCAGGCGCGCCACTTCGCGGGCGTGGCCGGAGCGACGCTCCACCTCGGCGGTCCGCTCGCGCACCTGCTCCTGCGCACGGTCGGCGGCGACGCCGCGGGCAGCGCCGACGACCGCCTCACCCGGCGGGCCGTGGAGTGGAGCCGGCTGCTGCGGCGCGGCCTTCTGCCGGTCGGCGACGCGGGGGAGTGGATCCGCCGCGAGATCTGCGACTGCGCCTGAGCGCTCAGGCGGGAGCGCTCGACTCCCGCGCCACCACGGAGAACGCCGCGGTGCGCAACCGGTGCGGACCGGTCTCGGTGCCGTCGATGCGCGCCTTCAGCACGTCGACCGCCGTCTGGGCGATCTCCTCCCGCCCCGGGTCGATCGAGGACAGGCTCGGGACCGAGTAGCGCGACTCGTCGATGTCGTCGAAGCCGATCACCACGACGTCGCCGGGCACGTGCCGGCCCGCGTCCTGGAGGGTGCGGATCGCGCCGAGCGCGAGGGTGTCGTTGAACGCGAAGACGGCGTCGAAGTCGACGCCCGACTCGATGATGCCGCGCATCGCGACTGCGCCGTTGGCCCGGTGCCAGGGGCCGGAGTAGCCGATCAGCCGTTCGTCGTAGGGCACGCCCGCCGCCTCCAGCGCCTGCTCGTAGCCGCGGGTGCGGAGCACGGCCGAGCCGACCTCCTCGCCGGCGTGCGCGCCGAGCGCGACGATGCGCCGGCGTCCGCTCTCGAGCAGGTGCTCCGTCGCCGCGCGGGCCGCCTCGACGTTCTGCATCGTGACGTGGTCGACGCGCTCGGTGAAGATGCGCTCGCCGAGCAGGACGAGCGGGTAGTCGACGGCGAGGGCGGGCTCGTCGGTCATGTCGATGCCGAGCGGGCTGAAGAGGAGGCCGTCCGTCAGCTGGCGGCGCGGAGAGCTGAGGACGCTGCGCTCGCGGGCGGGATCGGCTCCGGTCTGCTCGATCAGCACAGTGAGCCCGCGGCGGTCGGCGGCGCGCATCACGCTGTCGGCGAGCTCGGCGAAGTAGGCGAGGCTGAGCTCGGGGAGCGCCAGGCCGATGACTCCGGTACGGCCCCTGCGCAGGCTCCGCGCCGAGAGGTTGGGGCTGTAGCCGAGCTCCGCGATCGCGGCCTCGACCTTCTCGCGCGTGGCCGGACGGATGTGCGGATAGTCGTTGATGACGTTCGAGACCGTCTTGATCGACACTCCGGACGCACGCGCGACGTCGTGCAACGTGACCGCCATCGGTCCTCCTCCGCTCGGGGGTGCGCCCAACCTACAACGTTGTACCACCGCGCGTCCCGCGGCGTCCTGTTCTCGCGGGACACGGTGTCGCGGCGAGTGTGCGGCCCGGGCGGAGTGGAGGCCGCGCTGTCGTGTCGCGGCCGGGCAGCGGAGGGCGGGTCCTGCACGCTGGAGACTCGACGAGAGGGGGCGCGATGGACGCGCGCGAGCACGAGGTCCGCCGGCGGATGGACGCCCACGAGCTGTACACCGATGCGGGCGAGGGGCTCGCGGCGCTCGAGGAGGAGCGGATCCGCGGCAAGGAGCTCGCGCACGCCTACAACGCGACCGGGCCGCGCGAGGCGGGGGAGCGGCGCCGGCTGCTGCACGAGCTGTTCGAGTCGGTCGGCGAGGGCGTCTGGGTCGAGCCTCCGCTGCACGTCGCCTACGGCAACCGGGTGCGGCTGGGCGAGAACGTCTACGTGAACTTCGGTCTGACGCTCGTCGATGACGTCGAGGTGGTGATCGGCGACCGGGTGATGATCGCTCCGAACGTCACGATCAGCACGACCGGGCACCCGGTCCACCCGGAGCTGCGCCGCGACGGCACGCAGTTCTCGGCGCCGGTCGTGATCGAGGACGACGTCTGGATCGGGGCGGGCGCGATCCTGCTGCCGGGCGTCGTGGTCGGCGCGGGCTCCGTCGTGGCCGCGGGTGCGGTCGTGACGGCGAGCGTGCCTCCGCTGGTCGTCGTCGGAGGAGTGCCGGCGCGCGTGCTGCGGGCCATCGGCGACGAGGACCGGGAGTGGGAGTACCGCGCGCCGCGGGTGCTCGGGTGACGGGGGAGCGAGCTGCCCGGCTGTGCAGGGCGACCAGCCCTGCTGATCGAGTAGGCCGCGGAGGGGGGCGGACCTGCCTGCTGATCGAGTAGGCCGCGGAGCGGCCGTATCGAGATCCGCGGTGTCGGGCGGTGGTGGGTCTCGATACGCCCCTGCGGGGCTACTCGACCAGCAGAGGGGGCGGACCTGCCTGCTGATCGAGTAGGCCGCAGAGGGGGGCGGACCTGCCTGCTGATCGAGTAGGCCGCGGAGCGGGCGTATCGAGATCCGCGTGCTCGGGAGGGGGCGTTCTCCCGGGCTCGGTAGGCTCCGCGGGTGACCCGCTCCCGCCTGATCCTGCTCGACATCGACGGCACGCTGATGGACGGCGGCGTCGTCGCGCCCTCGGCCGCCGAGGCCGTGGCGGGCGCCCGCCGCAACGGGCATCTGGTGCTGCTCGCGACCGGACGCTCGCGTCCCGAGATCCCGCAGAAGGTGCTCGCCCTCGGCTTCGACGGAGTGGTCTCGGCCGCCGGTGGGTTCGTCGAGCTCGACGGCGAGCTCGTCTCGCGGAGCACGATGCCGGCGGACGCGGTGCGCGAGATCGTCGACTTCTTCGAGGCGCACCGGATCGAGTACACGCTGCAGGCGCACGACGCCGTGTTCACGAGCGGCGGGCTCGCGGCGCGGGTCGCCGAGCTGCACGCGCGGCGGGGCGAGACGGTGGAGCCGGTCGTCGAGACGCCGCGCGGCCCGGTGCCGACCGAGGGGATCGCGAAGGCGACGTTCTTCGGCGACCACGACGACACCTTCGCGGTGGTGCGCGACGGCCTGGGCGAGCGCTTCCACGTGGTCACCGGCACCATCCCGTACCTCGGGCACGCGGGCGGCGAGGTGAGCCTGCCCGGCGTCGACAAGGGCGCGGCGCTCGTCGCGCTCGCCGAGCGGCTGGGGCGGGCGGTCGAGGACACCGTGGCGATCGGGGACAGCTCGAACGACGTCGAGATGATCACCGCCGCCGGGCTCGGGATCGCGATGGGCAACGCCACCGACGACGTCCTCGCGATCGCCGACGACGTGACGACGTCGGTGCACGAGGACGGCGTGCGGACGGCGTTCCTCCGTCACGGCCTGATCTGAGGCGGCCCCGATCCTGCAGGGCCGCCTCCGCGGATCAGGTGTACCAGGAGGGCTCGGGCACGTCGCCCAGCAGGGCGAAGACGCCCACCTCGCGTCGCTTGTACGCGATCGGATCGTGCAGCGAGTGGGTGCGGAGGTTCCTCCAGTAGAGGTCGAGTCCGACCGTGTTCGCGCTCGCGCGGGCGCCGGTCAGCTCGAAGACGCGGGTCGCCGTCTCGAGTCCGTCCTCGACGATGCGGGCCTTGGCCGCCGCGACGCGCACGGCGATCTCGCCGCGGCGGCGGGGAGTGAGCTCCTCGCGCGGGGCGTGCAGCACGGCCGACAGCTCGGCTCCGGTCGCGTCGATCAGCGCCTCGGCCGCCCAGAGCTTGGCCTGCAGATCGCCGTAGCCCTCGAGGAGGTACCACTCGTCGGTCGCGCGCTCCTTGTCGTCGCCGCCGTACGGCCAGGCGCGAGTGCGCTCGCGGGTGTACCGGGCGGCGTGCTCCAGCGCGCCCTGCGCGATGCCGAGGTAGAACTCGGCGAAGACCTGCTGGATCGTCGGCACGTTCAGCGAGTTGTAGACGAGCGGCTGGAACACGCGGTCGACGAAGCCGGCGGCGGCGGCCCACGGCACGCGCACGTCGCGGATCTCGACCGAGCCCGACTCCGTGAGGCGCTGGCCGAGGCTGTCCCAGTCGCGGCCGAAGACGATGCCGTCCTGCGCGGTCGGCACGATCGCGAAGACGTGCGTGTCCGTGCCCTCGAGGATCCCCTCGAGCACCGTCAGGTCGCTGACCACGCCTCCCGTCGAGAACGACTTGCGGCCAGAGAACACGAGCTCGTCGCCCTCCTCGCGGATCGAGAGGTCGGAGTCGCGCGGGTTCACGGCGCCGCCGTAGAGCAGGTTCCCCTCGGTGGCGAGCTGCTCGACGGCCGCGATCTGCTCAGGGGTGCCGACGAGTCGCGCCGCCCACGCCCAGAGGTAGTGGTAGCCGAGCAGCTGGCCGATCGAGCCGTCGGCGCGCGCGACGGTGCGGATCACGCGCAGCGCGGTGGTCCACTCCTGGCCGCCGCCGCCGTGCTCGCGCGGGCCGAGCAGGGTGACGAGCCCGGCATTCTTCAGCAGGGCCACCTCGGTGAAGGGCGCGGCTCCGGCGCGGTCGCGCTCGAGGGCGTTGACGGCGAGGACCGAGGCGACCTCGTCGGCACGGGCGATCCACTCCGCGGGAGAGGCGGGGCGCGGGGCGCCGGACCAGCGGTCGGTGAGCGGGTCGCCCAGCGCGGTGGCGCGCGCGGCGGGCTCGTGGCCGGTGGGCGGGGTGGTGGTGCCGGTGGGCGTGGGAGCGGAGGGGTGCTCACGGTGGTCCTCTCTCGAACGGTGCGGCGACTCTCGCAGCCGGGCGCGGCGGACGCACCGCGTGCGTCGGGCAGTGACGGCGTGTGACTCCGGGTGTCGTCGCGGGCGGTGGAGCGGCCGTGATGAATCGATGCGCTGCCGATTTTGACAATCGTTATCAATAGTCGCTACCGTGAAGTCACCCCGACCGTCCGACTCCGGACTCAGATTGGCTCTCCGTGACGACCCGCACCCGCACCCTCTCCGCTGCCGCCCTCGTCGGCGCCGCGGCCCTCGCCCTCTCGGCCTGCTCCGGCTCCGGCTCGGCGAGCGACGACTCCGGCCTCGTCTCGATCGTCGCCTCGACGAACGTGTACGGCGACCTCGCGCAGAGCGTCGGCGGCGACCTCGTCGAGGTGACGAGCATCATCGACAGCCCGGAGAAGGACCCGCACGAGTACGAGGCCACCGCGCGCGACCAGCTCGCCGTCTCGGACGCGCAGCTCGTGATCGAGAACGGCGGCGGCTACGACCCCTTCATCGACACGATGATCGACGCGTCCGGCTCCGAGGCGCCCGTCGTCACGGCGACCGTCGTCGCCGGTCTCGAGGACGAGCACGCGCACGAGGAGGAGTACTCCGACGAGGAGGGCGCCGAGGAGGAGGGTCACTCGGACGAGGACGGCCACGAGCACGCCGCCTACAACGAGCACGTCTGGTACGACCTCGCCGTCGCCCGCGACGTCGCGACCGGGATCGCCGACGAGCTCTCGAGCATCGACCCCGACAACGCGTCGACCTACTCCGCCAACGCCGAGGTGCTCGCCGCCGACCTCGACGCGCTGATCGAGCGCGAGCAGGAGCTCAAAGGCACCCTCGAGGGCCGCTCCATCGCGATCACTGAGCCGGTGCCGCTGTACATGACCGAGGCGCTCGGCCTCGTTGACGCGACTCCGGAGGAGTTCAGCGAGGCGATCGAGGAGGGCACCGACGTGCCCGCCACCCTGCTGCAGGAGACGCTCGCCCTGTTCTCGGACGGCGCCGTCGACGCCCTCGTCTACAACGCGCAGACCTCCGACGCGCAGACCGAGGCGGTGCTCGAGGCGGCGAAGTCGGCCGGGATCCCCGAGGTCGCCGTCACCGAGACCCTGCCCGACGGCGACGATTACGTCGGTTGGATGACCGCGAACCTCGACGCCGTCGAGGGGGCGCTCTCGTCGTGACGCCTCCGTCCCCGATCGATCGGCCCGCCTCCCCGGAGGCGGGCCTTCCGGCGTCTCCGGCCGTGCTGCGGATGCGCGGCGCGGGCCTCCGCTTCGGCTCCCGCGAGCTGTGGGGCGGAGTCGACCTCGACGTGCAGGCGGGCGAGTTCGTCGCCGTGCTCGGCGCGAACGGATCCGGCAAGACCAGCCTGCTGAAGGCGGTCCTGGGCCAGCAGCCGTTGAGCACGGGCGAGCTGCAGGTGCTCGGCGCCCCCGTGCACCGCGGCAACCGCCGCATCGGCAATGCGCACATCGGTTATGTCCCGCAGCAGAAGCTCGCCGACGACGGCACTCCGCTGCGCGCCCGCGACCTCATCGGGCTCGGGATCGACGGCCACCGATTCGGATTGCCGCTGCCTTCTCGCGCCCGCCGCGAGCAGGTCGACGCCCTGCTCGCCGCCGTCGGGGCGACCGACTACGCCGACGCCCCGCTCGGCAGCCTGTCCGGAGGCGAGCAGCAGCGCGTCCGCGTCGGCCAGGCCCTCGCGGGCGACCCGGCGCTCCTGCTCTGCGACGAGCCTCTGATCGCCCTCGACCTCGCGCACCAGCGCGCGGTCAGCGAGCTGATCGACCGGCACCGGCGGGAGCGCAACCTCGGCGTCCTCTTCGTGACGCACGACGTGAATCCGGTGCTGCGGATGGTCGACCGCGTGCTGTACCTCGCCGGCGGTCGGTTCCGCATCGGCACGCCCGACGAGGTGCTGCGATCGGAGGTCCTCAGCGATCTGTACGACGCGCCCGTCGACGTGATCCGCGCCCGCGGCCGGATCATCGTGGTCGGCGCCCCCGACCACTCGCACGTGCACGAGCACGAGGCGGAGCACCGGCACGGATCGGAGCACCGGCACGAGCCCGAGCGCCGGCGCGAGCACCGCCACGACACCCCGGAGGAGCGCGCCTGATGGACGACGTCTGGTCGCAGATCTTCGACTTCTCGGACTACGGAGCCCTGCTGGCGCTGCTGCGGAACTCGGTCATCGCCGGCGCCGTCCTCGGCGTGGTCGGCGGGCTGATCGGCGTCTTCGTGATGTCGCGCGACATGGCCTTCGCGGTGCACGGCATCAGCGAGCTGTCCTTCGCGGGCGCCTCCGCGGGACTGCTGCTCGGGATCGGAGTGGTGCAGGGCTCGATCGTCGGCTCGCTCGTCGCGGCGCTGCTGATCGGCCTGCTCGGCTCCCGGGCCCGCGATCGCAATTCGATCATCGCTGTGCTCATGCCGTTCGGCCTGGGCATCGGGATCCTCTGCCTCGCGCTCTACCCGGGGCGCAGCGCGAACAAGTTCGGCCTGCTCACGGGGCAGATCGTCGCGGTCGACGACCCCCAGCTCGGCTGGCTCATCGCGATCTCGGTCGTCGTCGTGATCGGCCTCGCGCTGATCTGGCGCCCGCTGACCTTCGCCAGCGTGGACGCCGACGTGGCGGCGGCCCGCGGAGTGCCGACCCGAGCGCTCTCGATCGTCTTCATGCTGCTGCTCGGGCTGGCCGTGGCCGTGTCGGTGCAGGTCGTCGGCTCGCTCCTGGTGCTCGCGATCCTGGTGACGCCGGCCGCCGCCGCCCTGCGGATCTCGGCGTCGCCGGTGATCGTGCCGCTGCTGAGCACGCTCTTCGCGGTCGGGTCGCTGGTCGGCGGGATCCTGCTGGCGCTGGGCGGCTCGGTGCCGATCAGCCCGTACGTGACGACGATCTCGTTCACGATCTACGTCGTCTGCCGGATCGCCGGGCGGCGGGGAGTCCGGCGTCGCCGCTCACCGGCGCTCGCCGGGGCGGGGGTATAGCGTGGCCCGGGTCGTGAGACGGGAAGGTGGTCCGGTGGTCAAGCGGAACACGTGGCAGAGGGAAGCGGTGCGCGAGGCGCTGACCGGGCGCGACGACTTCGTCAGCGCGCAGGGGCTGCACAGCGCGCTGCACGCGTCCGGATCGCCGATCGGCCTGGCGACGGTGTACCGCGCGCTCGCCGACCTCGCGGTCGAGGGCGAGGCCGACTCGCTGCAGTCGCCCGACGGCGAGAGCCTCTACCGGGCCTGCACTCCGGGCACGCACCACCACCACCTGATCTGCCGGCGCTGCGGGCTGACCGTGGAGATCGCGGCCGACGAGGTCGAGACCTGGGCGCGCTCCGTCGCGGGCCAGCACGGCTTCACGGACGCGCACCACGTCGTCGACGTGTTCGGCCTCTGCGCCGAGTGCACGCGGGCGACCGCGGACTGACGCGCTCCAGGCCGGCGGTCGGCTGCTACGCCGGCAGGAAGACGCCGGCCGCGCGGTCCTTCACGACCGCTCCAGCGGGCAGGACCCGGCCGCTCATCGCGACGTAGACGCCCGGCGGCAGCAGCTGCACAGCGGCCACCGCGGCGCCGAGGTTGAAGGACGCGTCGCTGTCGCGCATCCGCGCCGGCTGCATCGCTCCGGTCAGCACCACCACGCGGTCGCGGACGGTCCCGATCGCCTCGGCCGTGGCGGTCATGGTGTCGGTGCCGTGCGTGAGGACGATGCGGTCCTCCTCCGCCTCGAGGACCCGCTGCCGGATGAGGGCGCGATCGTCGTCGTCGAGGTCGAGGCTGTCCTTCGCGAGCACTTCCTCGATGCGGAACTCGAGCGTCGAGAGCACGGGCTCGAGCAGGCGCGGGACGGTCGGCGCGCCGATCACGAGCTCGCCCGCGAGCGAGTACTCCTTGTCGATCGTGCCGCCGGTGGTGAGGACGAGGATGCGATCTGTCACTCCCTCACAGTAGGGCGGGCCTCCGACACGGGGCGCGCGGGCCGCATGTCGTCGGATCCGGCTAGAGCTCGTCCGGCCGGGCGGGAGCCGGCTGCCGGGGGATCGCGCGATGGCCCCAGCGGTTCCACGCCGCGATGTAGATGGCGAGTCCGGTGACGAGCCCGGCGATCACCCACAGCACGACGAGGTAGTCGATCCACGAGCCGACCGGCGGCGAGCCGGGGAGGAAGTTCCGCAGCGGGATGACCGCGAAGAGCATGGCGCCGATCCAGCTGGTGAGGGTCGCCTCCACCCTCCGGCGGCCGGTGTAGGCGCTGATGGCGACGAACAGGACCAGCACCGGGGTGACCGCCATCATCCCGAGCAGCACGATCCCGAACGCGACCGTGCTCGCCGAGCGGGTCGCGGTGATGATGACCGAGGTCAGCGCTTCATCGCCGTCGGCGGTGGGCACGCTGTCGCCGGGCTGCGCGGCCGTCACGGTGTTCAAGTGCCACCCCGGCACGGAGTCGTCGATGCAGACCCGGGTGGGCACCGCGGTGTGCTCGTGGTCGTCGTGATCGTCCTCGCCGAGGAAGGCGAACGTCGTCAGGTCGGCCCGGTAGCTGTCGAAGGGCCACTCCTCGACGGTCCCCTCGGCGAAGTCCGACTGCACGGAGCTGTCGAGCACTTCGCCCGCCGGGAAGGTCAGGACGCTCGGCCCGTCGACCGGGAAGGTCACCAGGCTGATCGTCTCCTCGGCCGTGTACCCGTCGGAGGAGGTCAGGCCCTTCGAGGGCACCAGCGTCATCTGGAACTCGAGCCGCTGGCGGGCCGCGTCCACCTCCGCCGGCTGGAGCTTCACGGTGACCGGGTCGGCGCCCGCGATGACCGTCTCGCAGCCCTCGCTCGAGTCCCGGATGCCGCCCGCGTACGTCAGCACGACCGTCGCGTACACGAGGACCGCCGCCAGGACGGCGAGGAGGACCGGCCATCGACGGCGCCGGGGACGGGGACGCGGGCCGGTCATCTGCCGAGCATAGGGGGCTGCCCGACCCGGCCCCCCGACCCTCAGCCCTTGACCGCTCCCGCGCTCAGCCCCTGCACGAGGAACTTCTGCACGTAGGCGAACAGGACGACCACGGGGACCACAGCGATCACCCCGCCGGCGGCGAGAGCGCCGAAGTCGGTCCCGAACTCGCCCAAGAGGTAGCTCAGACCCACGGGGATCGTGAACTGGTCCTGGCTCGAGAGGAACATGATCGCGAAGAGGAAGTTGTTCCACGCGCTGATGAAGGCGAACGACCCGACCGCGACGATGCCCGGCCGCAGCAGCGGCAGGACGATCAGGCAGAACGCCCGGACGCGTCCGCAGCCGTCGACCCAGGCCGCCTCCTCCAGGTCGATCGGCACGTTCCGGATGAAGCCGGACATCAGGACCAGCGAGAGCGGCAGGTGGAACACCGTGTCCGAGATGATCAGGCTCCAGAGCGAGTCCGTCAGCCCGAGGCCGTTGAAGACCTCGAACAGGGGGATGAGCATCATCGCCCCGGGGATGAACTGGGTGCAGAGCATCACCAGCAGGAAGGCCGACTTGCCGCGGAACTGGAACCGCGCCAGACCGTAGCCGCCCAGGAGCCCGATGAGGGTGGAGACGACGAGGCTGGCCACTCCGACCGAGAGGCTGTTGACGAAGTAGATCCCGAAGCCGGAGCCGTTCCACACCGTCACGAAGTTGTCGACGGTCAGCGGCCACGGGAGCAGCGACGTCGATCCGGCCGGGCGGAAGGCGAAGAGCAGCATCCAGTAGAACGGCACGAGCGTGAAGACGAGGGCCACGGCGAGCGGACCGCCGAGCAGGAGCCGCTCGCCGATCCGGCGGCGGCTCGCCTTCCGCTGGTGCGCCCGCTCCTCGACGGGGATCGCGGGGGCGAGGGGGCGTTCGAGTGTCGTGGTCATGACTGGTCCCGTCCGAACTTGCTGACTCTGAGGTAGGCGACGGTGAAGACCGCCAGGATGACGAAGGCGACCACCGTGAGCGCGGATCCGTAGCCGAAGTCGCGGTCGTGGATCGCGGTCTGGGCGACGTAGAGCGGGAGCGTGGTCGTGGAGCTCGCGGGCCCGCCTCCGGTCAGGGTGTAGAGGAGGTCGACGTTGTTGAACTCCCAGATGGCGCGCAGCAGGGTGGCCAGGATCACCGCCTGCCGGATGTGCGGCCAGGTGATCGAGACGAACTTGCGGATCCGGCCGGCGCCGTCGACCTCGGCCGACTCGTAGAGATCGAGGTTGACCGACTGCAGATCGGCCAGGATCAGGATCGCGAAGAAGGGCGCGCCCTTCCACAGCTCCGCGAGCACGACGGCCCAGAAGGTGGTGTCCTCGTTCGCGAGGAGGGACGTGCCGTAGCTCCCGATGCCGAGGTCGGCGAGGTAGCGGCCGACGCCCGTGGACGGGTTGTAGATCAGCAGCCAGATCGTGGTGGTGAGGATGCCGGCGACCGCCCAGGGCGAGAAGACCAGCGCCCGCACGATCGCGCGTCCGCGGAAGCTCTGGTTGATGAGCAGGGCGAGGGCGAGGCCGAACACGAACTGGAGGCCCACCTCGACGACCACCCAGCGCACGGTGAACCAGATGCTGCGCCAGAAGAGCGGGTCCTGCGAGATGGCGACGAAGTTGTCGAGCCCCGCGAAGCCGTTGTAGATCGGCAGCGTCACGTTGTAGTTCTGCAGGCTGTAGTAGAAGACGCTGAGCACCGGGTAGAGGAGGAACACCACGACCAGGGCGACGGCGGGGGAGATGAGCGCGTAGGGGTACCAGGCCGTCGAGCGCCGCCGTCGGGGGGCGGTGGGTCGAGCGGCGGACCGTCGGGGGACGGGCGGGGAGGAGGTCGTCATCGTCGGATCCTTGCGATCGGGGGCGGGCGCGACCGGCGCGCCCGCCCGGAGGGGGCGACTAGTCGGTGGCCGCGTCATAGCGCTGCTGGGCCTCGGTGAGCGCGTCGGCCCAGGTGCCGAGGAAGTCCTCGACGGGGAGCTTGCCCTGGAGCACGAGCTGCCAGTCCGGCTGCATGTCGGAGGCGGTGATGGAGGTGAACTCCGGGAGGTAGAACGGCTGGTCGAGGACCACCGAGTCGGGGGAGGCGCTCGCCGCGGCGGCGGCCGCGATGGCCGGGTTCTCGGCGACCCAGTCCTGCTCGGCGACGGCCGTGTTGCCCGGGATGTAGCCGGAGGCCTGCGCCCAGAACCCGTTGCCCTCCTCGCTCATCGTGAACTCGAGGAACTTCCAGGCCGCCTCCTGGTGCTCGCTGGCCTGGAACATCGCGAAGCCGGTCGTCATGCGCCCGGTCAGGACCTGCGTGCCGTCCTCCGCGGGGAACGGGACGGCGGCGCCGATCGCGTCGGCTCCGACGGCGGCGACGAGGGTCGGGTAGGAGCCGATGCTGTGGCTGAGCATCGCCGTGCTCCCCGCGCCGAACTGGGCCACCATCGTCTTGAAGTCGGCGGTGAGGTCGCTCTCGGCGGTCGTCGCGCGATAGAGGTCGACGTACTTCTGCGCCGCGTCGACCACGGCCGGGTCGTCGAGCGTGGACACGCCGTCCTCGTCGAAGAAGGTCGACACCCCGGCCTGCGGGTAGACCATCTCGACGAACTGCGAGAAGAACCCGGTGCCGCCGCGCAGCGTGTAGCCGAACCGGCCCGAGCCGGCGTCGGTCAGGGTCTGCGCCGCCTCGAAGAAGTCGTCCCAGGTCTCGGGGGTGTCCAGCCCCGCCTCCTCGAACCAGTCCTTCCGGAAGTAGACGGTGTCGGCGAGGCTCGTGGCGGGAGCGAGGTACAGGGCGCCGTCGGGTGACGCAGCCTTCGTCGACGCGACCATGGTCTCGTCGATGCGGTCCGCCCATCCGCCCTCCTCGAAGCGGTCGTCGAGCGGCGCGAGGGCGCCCTGTGCGACCAGGGCGGACAGGTCGGACGCCTTGGGCGTGAGCAGATCCGGCGTCGAGTCGGTCGCGAGGGCGGTGCCGATCTTCTGCATGTACGAGTCGGTCGGCAGGCCGAGGTAGTCGACGGTGATGCCCGGGTTCTCGGCCTCGAACATCGAGATGAGCTTCTCGAGGTTCGCCGTCCGCTCGGGGCGGGTGTCGGTGTCCCAGAGCTCGAGGACGATCGGGTCGTCGGGGGAACCGGTCGCGCCGGTGGAGGCTCCTCCCGCGCAGGCGGTGAGGGCGAGGATCGGGAGCAGCGCGAGGCCCGCGAGAACGCAGGGTCGGGGCCGGGGAGACAGACGCATCATTGCGAATTCCTTTCATCGAGCGACATCGGCGCCGCTGGAACATCATATATTAGACACAATGCGCTACTCTGGCGGAAGACGTCGAAGGGAAATCCATGAACACCGCACCGAAGCAGTCGCCTCAGGCACCGCTCTCCCGCACGGCCTTCGTCGCGCAGGAGCTGCGCCGCGCGATCCTCGCCGGGGAGCTGTCCGCAGGGCAGGCCCTCGTCGAAGCCGATCTGGCCTCGACCTTCGCCATGTCGAAGACACCGGTCAGAGAGGCCCTGAAGACCCTCGCCGGGGCCGGGCTCGTGACGATGAACGAGTACCGCGGCGCCTCCGTCCGCGTCGTCGACGCCGCGCTCGCGCGCCAGGTGTTCGACATGCGCCTGCTCCTCGAGCCCGCGGCGGTCGAGCGGGCGGTCGAGGCGGGCTTCGACACCGCTCCCGCTCGCGCGGCGCTCACCCGCGCCCAGGAGGCGGACGGCGCGGGGGAGCGCAGCCTCGAGAACCGCGACTTCCACCGGCTCCTCTACAGCGCCTGCGGCAATCCGCTGCTCATCGCGACCCTCGACGGTCTGCGCGACCAGACCGCGCTGATCACCGTCACCGCGTGGCGCAACTCCATCTCGTGGCGGCACGAGGCGGGCGAGCACCTCGCGATGCTCGAGGCGGCGGAGCGGGGCGACGCCGACGAGGCGCGCCGGCTCGTCGAGTCGCACGTCGACAGCTTCGCGACGCGTGCCCTCGCCCAGCTGGAGGTGCAGTCGTGAGCGCGCTCGACGCCGGGCTGCTCGCCGCACGGGCGAGCCTCTCGGACGTCGTCGCGATCCCCGTCACGCCGTTCCGCGACGGGGTCCTGGCGCTCGACGTCTACGCCGCACTCCTCGAGCGGCTGCTCGACGCGGGAGTGCGCGTCCTCACCCCCAACGGCAACACCAGCGAGTTCTACGCCCTCCGGCCCGAGGAGCGGCGCGAGCTGCTGGCCGTCACCGGCGAGCTCGCCCGAGGCCGCGCGGCGGTCCTCGCCGGAGTGGGCCTCGATGTCGCGACCGCCGTCGCCGACGCGCGGCTCGCCGCGGAGCACGGGGCGACGATGGCGATGATCCACCAGCCCGTCCATCCCTACGTCTCGCGCGCCGGCTGGATCGGCTACCACGCCGAGATCGCGGCGGCGGTGCCCGGTCTCGGGATCGTCCTCTACGTGAAGAGCACGACCGTGGACGGCGGGATGATCCGCGAGCTCGGCGAGCGGGCCTGCAGCGTCATCGGCGTGAAGTACGCCGTGCCCGATCCGGTGCACTTCGCGAAGGTGCGGCGGGAGGCGGGAGCCGAGCGCTTCACCTGGATCGCCGGTCTCGCCGAGCCGTACGCCCTGTCCTACGCTGCGCACGGGGCGACCGGCTTCACCTCGGGGCTCGTCACCGTGAACCCCCACCTGTCGCTCGACCTGCGCGACGCCCTGCGACGCGGCGACCTGGAGGCCGCTCGCACGATGGTCGACAGCATCGCCGCCTTCGAGGAGCTGCGCGCCGCGAACACCAACGCCGACAACGTCAGCGTCATCAAGGAGGCGCTCGAGCAGCTCGGCCTCGCCTCGGCCGAGGTGCGCGCCCCCAGCTCGCCCCTGACTCCGGCCGGCCGGGAGGCCGTGAGCGGGATCCTCGCCGAGTGGGCGCTCGAGCGCTCGCTCCTCGCCCCCGGCGCGCGCGCCCTCGCCACGACCTGACCCGATCCTCGACCCGGAAGGAGCAGCGTTGCTTCCCCACGACCTCGCCGTCCGCTCGACGGAGCCGGCCACCGCCGCCTCCGAGCGCAGGACCCGCTACCGCTGGACCATCGTCGGATTCTCGGCGCTCGGACTCACCATCGCCTACCTCGACCGGGCCGCTCTCAGCGTCGCCCTCCCGTTCATGGCCGAGGAGTTCGCCATCGGCCCGGCGGTCCAGGGCCTGCTCCTCTCGTCGTTCTTCTGGACGTACGCGCTGTTCCAGCTGCCGTCGGGGTGGCTGCTCGACCGCTTCGGACCCCGGGTGATCTACCCGCTCGCGGTCGGCTGGTGGTCGGTCTGGACCACCCTGACCGCCTTCGCGACCGGTGTCGGGTCGGTGATCGTGTTCCGCCTCGGGCTGGGCATCGGCGAGGCGCCCGTGCAGCCGGCGAACATCACGATCGTGTCGAAGTGGTTCCCGCGGCGCGAGCGGGCCTTCGCGTCGAGCCTGTTCGACATGGGCCAGCAGATCGGCACGGCGCTCTCGGTGCCCCTGGTCACCGCCCTCGCGCTGCTCGGCGGCTGGCGGCTCGCCTTCGTGGTCATCGGAGTCGCGGGACTGCTCTGGATCGTCGGCTGGCTGACCGTGTACCGGGCCCCCGAGAAGCACCCGCGCGTGAACGCGGCGGAGCTCGCGCACATCGTCTCCGATCGCGGGGAGGCGTCGACCGGCGACGGAGCGGGCCGACCGTGGCGGGCGCTGCTGCGCGACAACCAGGTCTGGGCGCTGACCCTCGGCTACGTCTTCCGCTCGCTGGCCGGTGCGTTCTTCCTCACCTGGTACCCCAGCTACCTCCTGAACGACCGCGGTCTGACGAAGGAGGAGTTCGGCCTGGTGGGAGCGCTGCCCGCGCTGATCGCCATCGCCGCAGGCATCGCGGGCGGCGTCGTGTCCGACCGGATGCTCGCCGCCGGACTGTCGACGAACGTCGCCCGCAAGGTACCGATCCTCGCGGGGCTCGTGCTGAGCGCCTGCATCGGATTCAGCCCGTTCCTCGAGAGCAACGTGCTCGTGATGGTGGTGCTCACCGCGTCCAGCGCCGCGCACTCGTTCGCGGGTGCGGCGATCCTCAGCCTGCCCGCCGAGGTGGCCGCATCGCCCGACACCGTCGGCTCCGTCGCCGGCTTCCAGAACTTCGGATCCCAGCTCGGCAATCTCATCAGCCCGATCGCGATCGGAGTCGCCCTGGCGGCGACGGGCGGCTCCTACGTCGGGCCGCTCGTGTTCGCGGCGGCGAGCTGCCTCGTGAGCGCGGCGATCTACGGGTTCTGGGTGCGCATCCGGCCGCTCGTCCCGAACCCCGCCCCCACCACCGACGGAAGGATCCCGCGATGACCCGCATCGACCGCATCCGCACGTATCTGCAGCGGGTGGGGGACCGGCCGCGCGTCCTCGTCAGGATCACCACCGACGACGGGCTGGACGGGTGGTCGGAGGTCTACAACCACGGCCCCGACCTCGCGTTCCCGCCGATGATCGAGTACTTCGCGCACCAGTTGCGCGGCTGGGACGCCAACCGGACCTCGGCCGTGAACCAGTTCCTCCTCCAGTCCTCCCGCTTCCCGCCGGGAGCGATGGGACTCGCCGCCATCGCCGCCATCGACCACGCGCTGTGGGACATCGCGGGGAAGGCTGCCGGTCTCCCCGTCTACAAGCTGCTGGGAGGAGCGGTGCGCGACCGGGTCCGCGTCTACGCGGGGCTGTACTCCGCCCCGGACCCCGCCGAGCTCCTCGACCGCACGCAGCGCCTCCATGCCGAGAACGGCTTCACCGCCTTCAAGCTCAGTCCCTACCGCGTCGACCTGCACTCGACGCGGTTCGGGCTGGTCGCAGCCGAACTGGGCCGCTACTTCGGCGAGGTCAGGGAGAGCCATCCGGACCACTGGGAGTTCGCCTTCGACGCCCACGCCTGCCTGTGGGAGCCGCGGCAGGCGGTGGAGCTGGGAGCCGCGCTGGCGCCGAACGAGCCGCTCTTCCTCGAGGAGCCGATCCGTCCCGAGCACCTGCCGGCCTGGAGCCGGCTGCGCTCCGAGATCGCCGTGCCGCTCGCCACGGGCGAGTCGCTCTACACGCCGCACGAGTTCCTGGGTCTGCTCACCGCTCAGGGCGCCGACATCGTGCAGCCGGACATCTGCGTGGTGGGAGGGCTGACCCAGATGATCCGGATCGCCCACCTCGCCGAGGCGCACTACGTGCCCGTCGCGCCGCACAACCCGCTCGGCCCGCTCGCCACCGCCGCGAACCTCCACTTCGCGGCGGCGACCGTGAACTTCTCGATCCTGGAGTTCAAGCCCGACCCCGTGTCGTGGTGCCGGGAACCGTACGAGCCGGTCGACGGCCACCTCGAGCTCCGGCCGGACCGGCCCGGCTGGGGGATCGAGATCGACGAGGACGCCCTGCGCACGGACGACTGGATCCGCTGGGACCGCCGAGTACCCGTCAAGCCCGACGGCTCGACGGCGTGGATGTGAGGAGAACCATGAGCACTGCACCGACCACGATCGACGACCGCACGCGACTGCGGCCCGGCGACGACGACAGCGCAGCGGTCGCCCGGGCGGTCGCCACGGCCGTCGCGGCGAGCGAGCGGCTCGCTCGGATGCCGCGCGCGGACCGGGCGCGGCTCCTGGAGCGGATCGCCGACGGCCTCGAGGAGCGGCGCCCCGACATCGTGCGCACCGCCGATGAGGAGACCGCCCTGGGGGCGGGACGCCTGAACGGCGAGCTGACCCGCACCGTCTACCAGCTCCGCTTCTTCGCGGACGTCGTGCGGGACGGAGCGCACCTCGAGGCGATCATCGACCACGAGGGCGACACCCCGATGGGTCCCCGACCCGACCTGCGGAGGATGCTCGTCCCCCTCGGTCCGGTGGCGGTCTACGCGGCGAGCAACTTCCCGCTCGCGTTCTCGGTCGCCGGAGGGGACACCGCCGCGGCGCTCGCGGCGGGCTGCGCGGTCGTCGTGAAGGCGCATCCCGCTCACCGCCGCACGAGCGAGCTCGTGCACTCGGTCCTCACGGCGACGGCGGAGGACGCCGTCGGACTCGTCCACGGATTCGAGGCGGGTCTCGACCTCGTCCGGGCGCCGGAGATCCGCGCCGCGAGCTTCACGGGCTCTCTCGCCGGCGGTCGCGCGCTCGCCGATCTCGCCGCGGCGCGACCGGCTCCGATCCCGTTCTACGGAGAGCTCGGCAGCGTGAATCCGATGCTCGTGACGCCCGCGGCGGCGCAGGCCCGGGCGGAATCGATCGGGGAGGGGCTCGCCGCCTCCGTCGCCCTCGGTGGGGGCCAGTTCTGCACGAAGCCCGGGGTCGTGCTGGTCCCGGCCGGTCCGGCGGGCGATGCGCTCGTCGACCGGCTCCGGGACTCGCTCGCCGCCGTCGAGCCGCACCCCGCGCTGACGCCGGGGATGGCGGCGTCGTACGCGGAGGGCGTTCGCGAGCGAGCGTCCGAGCGAGGCGCGGAGCTGCTCCTGCGCACACCCGCGCCGGAGGGGTCGACCGGCCCCGCCCTGCTCGAGGTCCCGGGCGGCGACCTCCCGCCCCTGCTGCGCGAGGAGTGCTTCGGTCCGGTGGCCGTCGTCTCGCGCTACCGCGACGACGCGCACGCCGCGGCGATCGCGCGCACCCTGCCCGGAACGCTGACGGCGTCGCTGTTCGTCGCGGACGGCGACGACGGCGTCCCGCTCGCCCGCGCCGCGCTCTCGGCGAGTGCCGGCCGGATCCTCTACAACGGCTTCCCGACCGGGGTCGCCGTGGCCTGGGCGCAGAACCACGGGGGCCCCTGGCCCTCGACCGACTCCACGCACACGTCCGTCGGAGCGACCTCGGTGCGCCGCTTCCTCCGGCCGGTCGCCTGGCAGAACGCCCCGACCAGCGAGCTGCCGGTGGAGCTGCGCGACGGCGAGTCGGACATCCCGCGCCGCGTCGACGGCGTCCTGGTGCTGGGGACGAGGGCGGCGGTTCCTGCGAGCCGGACGTGATCCTGCGGCCGGAGGCGCCTCCCGCCGCCCCGGCGCGGCACGATGGAGGGATGTCACGCGTCTCCGCCCTGTCCGTCGCCCGCACCGGGGCCAAGCTGCTGCTCGGCTCCGCCCTCGTCTTCGCCGGGGTGAGCCACCTCACCCGCGCGCGCGAGGAGTTCCAGGCGCAGGTGCCGGAGTGGGTGCCGCTGGACAAGGACACGGTCGTGCTGGCGTCGGGAGTCGTCGAGATCGGCCTGGGAGCGGCACTCGTCCTCTCTCGCCGCACCGCGCCGCTCGTGGGGAACGCGGCCGCCGCCTTCTTCACTGCGATCTTCCCGGGCAACGTCTCGCAGTACCTCACGAAGACCAGCGCGTTCGGCCTCGACACCGACCGCAAGCGCGCGGTGCGGCTGCTCTTCCAGCCGGTGCTGGTGGCCTGGGCGCTGTGGTCGACGCGGCGTCCGTGACGTCGGCCGGAGGGACTCGGCTCAGGTCCTGCCGCGCCCGAGCGCGGCCAGCAGGTTCTCGAGACCGAACTCCCACGCGTCGTCCACATCGCCGCCGAGGGTGAACGCGCCGTTGATCTCCATGCTGATGAAGCCCGTCGCCCAGGCCGTGAGGGTCCGGGCGGCCTCGAGCGCGTGCTCGGCGCCGGCGAGCTCCTCGGCCGCCCGGAGGAGGGAGGCGCTCGCCGCGACCCGGTACTCCTGCGCCGCCACGGGCGTCCCGGCCGCCGGGGTCATCACGAGCTGGAACGCGGCGGGCCGCTCGTGGCCGGAGCGGCGGAGCTCGGCCGCGATGCGCGCGGGGTCGTCCTCGGCGCCGAGCCGCTGGGCGTAGTCGCGCAGGGTCGCCTCGGCCACCGAGCGGATCAGCGCCTCGCGGCTCTCGACGCGCTTGTAGAGGGAGGGGGCGCGCACGCCCACCCGCTGGGCGACGGCCTGCATGGTGACGCCAGCGAGTCCCTCCTCCTCGAGCAGCGCGGCGGCGGCGGCGACGATCGCGTCGTGGGTGGTGCGGTCCGGAGTGGGCATGCCCTCCAGCATAGCTATTGACAGTAGCCATGATGGCTAAGTAGCGTAGCCATCATGGAACTCACCCCCTCGCTCCACCGCCTCGGCTCCGACGTCGTCGCCTCCTACCTGGTCGCGACCCCCGAGGGCGTCACCCTGATCGACGCCGGGCTCCCCGGCCACTGGTCCGATCTGCTCGCCGCGCTCGCGGCGCTCGGCCGTCCGATCGAGGACGTGAAGGGCGTCGTCCTCACCCACGGCGACTCCGACCACATCGGCTTCGCCGAGCGCCTGCGCCGCGAGCACGGGGTGCCCGTCTTCGTGCACGCCGCCGACGCCGAGCGGGCGAAGGGCGGGAAGAAGCCCGCGAACGGGAAGCAGTCGATGCGGCTCGGCGCCATGGCGGGGTTCCTCGCCTACTTCGCGCGCAAGGGCGGACTCCGCGTCCCTCCGCTGACCGAGGTGGTCGAGGTCGCCGACGGCGACGTGCTCGAGCTGCCCGGGTCGCCGCGCATCATCGGCCTGCCCGGCCACTCCGCGGGCAGCGTCGCCGTGCACGTGCCGGCGGTCGACGCCGTCTTCGTGGGCGACGGCCTGACGACGCGGCACGTGCTCACCGGCCGCTCGGGCCCGCAGCCCGCCCCGTTCACCGACGATCCGGAGCAGGCGCTCGCGTCGCTCCGCCTCCTCCTGCCGACCGGGGCCGCGTGGGTGCTGCCCGGGCACGGGGCTCCGTGGCGAGACGGGGTCGCGGCGGCGGTCGAGGCCGCCGAGGCGGCCGCTCGGAGCTGACGCCTGAGGACACCACTCGGAGCCGACCCCGGAGTCAGGACGCCGGCACGAGCTCCCAGCGCGCCGTGAGGACCCGCAGGCCCTCGTCGAAGACGGCCGACCAGGCGGTCGCGTCGTGCGCACTGTCGGGCACCTCGAGGTACGAGGTCCGCATGCCGGCGGCCGTGGCGGCGGCGTGCAGCGTCTGCACCCCGGCGCGGAACGCGGTGTCGTCGGCACCCACTCCGAACACCGCGACCGTGTCGGAGTAGGGGGCGTGCGCGGCGAGGATGCTCGCAGGCTTCGCCGCCTCGTAGGCGCTCGCGCTGCCTCCGAAGCCCTCGCGGATCGTCGTCGCCTCGTCGCCCAGGCTCGGTGCCAGCTCGCCCGAGGCGTCGATGATGCCGCCGAAGAGCTCGGGATGCGCGGCGCCGAGCTGGATCGCGCAGGTGCCGCCCTGCGACAGCCCGCCGATCGCCCAGTCGGCCGGATCCGGCAGGACGGGCAGGTGCGCGCGGATCCAGGCCGGGACGTCGACCGTGAGGTAGGTCGCGGAGTTCCCCAGCGGCGAGTCGACGCACATCGGGTTCGCGGTCGGGTCGCCGAGCTGATCGGGCGAGACGACGATGGGCGCCAGACCCGCGTGGTCCGCCGCGTAGGCGTCGAGGGCCTGCTGCAGCTTCTCGGTCGACAGAGGGTCGGAGGGGGAGCCCGGCTGACCGGACAGCATCACCATCACGGGCAGCAGCGGCGGGTCCGCCGTGAGGGCGGCCGGCGGGAGGTAGACCACGGCGTCACGGGCGCGGAAGCCCGAGACGGTGGCCGGGATCGGGATCGACTGCACCGTGCCGACGGCCGGCATGCCGGCGGGCGCGGTCCAGTCGGAGAACGGGGTGCGGCTGCCGTCGGCGACGGCGGGGAGCGCCCCGACCACGGGGTAGGCGCTGAGTCCGAGGGCGCTGCGCAGCGTCGGGTACTGGCCGAAGTCGAGGTTGACGGTCATCGCGGCGGTGGCGACGACGAGCACGGCGACCCCGACGGACGCGAGGGCGCGTCGCACGCGCCGGTGCCGGAGGGCGTGCACCAGGACGACGAGCGCGACGCCGAGGCCGCCGAGCGCGAGTCCCGTCCAGAGCCGCGTGACGGGTGTCAGGTCGACGCCGAGGGGGCCGTCCGCGCCGTCGAGCAGGGCGGCGAGCGAGGCCCCGCCCACGACGCCGACGAGGAGCACGGCCGCGATGACCGCCGCGCGCCGGACGCGTCCCTCCGGGCGCGAGCGGGCGTACGCGACGACGAGCGCGGCGAAGGCGAGGGCCGCGACCGCGTAGACGGTCACGACGAGGGGCCCGGAGGAGAGGCTCAGCCCGAGGAGTGCGTTCATGCGTCGATCCGGTCGTCCGGCCGTCGGGAGAGACGGCAGGCGACAGTGTCGACTCCTGTTCTGGACGCTCGCTGGATGCCTCCTGGACGGCTGGGAAGCCTGCCGTCCTCCCCAGGCGTCGATACTCCGGACGCTCCCCGGCGCCCGCGCAAGCCCGCGCGCCGCCGCGTTGACCCGCCTACCGTGGAACGCGCAGGACACGCAGACCGCGCCCTCACGAAGGAGCCCGAACCATGATGCAGATCCCCCTCCCCGTCGTTCCCGAGCGCGAGGCCCGCGCATGAGCCGCGGAGTCGCCGTCGTCACCGGAGGCACCGCCGGGCTCGGCCGCGCCACGGTGCGCGAGCTCGCGAAGCGCGGATGGGACGTCGCCGTGCTCGCGCGCGGAGCGGACGGGCTCGCGGCCACGGTCGCCGAGATCGAGCAGGCGGGCCGACGCGGTCTCGGAGTGCCGACCGACGTCGCCGACCGCGAGGCCGTCGAGGCCGCGGCCGACCGGGTGGAGGCCGAGCTCGGCCCGATCGAGCTGTGGGTCAACGACGCGATGGTCGGAGTGTTCGGCGAGTTCCTCTCGACCGAGCCCGCCGACTTCGAGCGCGCGGTGGCGGTCAACTTCTTCGGCTTCGTCAACGGCACCCGGGCCGCGCTCTCGCGGATGACCCCGCGCGGCCGCGGTCATGTGATCCAGGTCGGCTCGGCGCTCGCGCACCGCGGCATCCCGCTCCAGGCGGCGTACTGCGCCTCGAAGTTCGGAGCCCGCGGATTCACCGAGGCGGTCACCGCCGAGCTCCTGCACTCCAAGAGCCGCATCCGGCTCTCCGAGGTCGACATGCCGGCGCTGAACACCATCCAGTTCAACTGGGTGAAGTCGCAGCTGCCGCACCACCCGCAGCCCGTCCCGCCGATCTACGAGCCCGAGGTGGGCGCCATCGCGATCGCCGACGTGGCCGACAAGCCGCGCCGTCGCACCTGGGTCGGCGAGCCGACGGCGGGCACGATCCTGGGCGATCGCTTCGCCGGCGCGTTCATGGACTGGTACCTCGCGCGCAGCGCCTTCGACGGCCAGCAGGCGCCCGACAAGAAGGAGCCGATGCTCCCGAACAACGTCTACGAGCCCGTGCCCGGCGACCACGGCGCCCGCGGCCTCTTCAGCGACAAGGCCCACACGATGACTCCGCAGATCTGGATGATCCGGCACCGCGCGGCGAGCTACGCCGGAGCGGCGGTCGCCGCGGCGGCCGGAGTCGTCGGCGTCGTCGCGGCCCTGCGGAGGAAGTGACCGTGGCCGACGTCGATGCCGTCGTCGTCGGGGCGGGGCCCAACGGCCTCGCCGCGGCGGTCGTCCTCGCGCGGGCGGGGCTGTCGGTCGCGGTGCTCGAGCGCAACGAGCGGATCGGCGGTGGCGCGCGGACGGCGGAGCTCACGCTGCCGGGCTTCCACCACGACGTCTGCTCGGCCGTGCACCCGATGGCGCTCGCGTCCGAGTTCTTCCGGCGCTTCCGGCTCGACGAGCGGATCGACCTGCGGGTGCCCGACATCTCGTACGCGCATCCGCTCGACGGCGGCCGGGCGGGCATCGCCTACCGCGATCTCGACCGCACGGCCCAGGCCCTCGGGCGCGACGGAGCCGCGTGGCGCGCGCTGATGGGCCCGCTGTCCGAGCGCGCCGACCGCGTCTCGGGCTTCACGAACGACCCGCTGCTGCGCGTGCCGACCGATCCGAGCGTGCTCGTGCGGTTCGGGCTCCGGGTCCTCGAGCAGGGCTCGCCGTTCTGGAACCTGCGCTTCGCCGAGGACGTCGCCCCCGCGATGCTCACCGGAGTCGCGGCGCACTCCATCCGCCCGATGCCGAGCCCGTCGACCGCCGCCGCCGCTCTCGCTCTCGGGACCTACGCGCACGCCCGCGGCTGGCCGGTGCCGATCGGCGGCAGCCAGTCGATCGTCGACGCCCTCGCCGACGACCTCCTCGCCCACGGCGGCACCATCGAGACGGGGGTCGAGGTCACCTCGCTGGCGCAGCTGCCCCGCGCCCGGGCCGTGCTCGTCGACCTCACTCCGAAGGCGCTGCTCGCGCTCGCCGGCGACCGGCTGCCGCGCGCCTACGCGAAGGCCCTCCGCGCGTTCCGCTACGGCAACGGCGTCGCCAAGGTCGACTTCGCGCTCGACGGACCGGTGCCCTGGTCGCACCCCGAGCTCCGGCGCGCCGGCACCCTGCACGTCGGCGGCACCCGGGCCGAGATCGCCGGAGCCGAGCGCGACGTCGCCCGCGGACGCCACAGCGAGAACCCCTACGTGCTCGTCGCGCAGCCCTCGATCGCCGATCCCGGCCGAGCGCCCGAGGGCAAGCACGTGCTGTGGGCCTACACGCACGTGCCGCGCTACTCCCCGCTGCACCAGCAGGAGGCGATCACCGCGCAGATCGAGCGCTTCGCTCCGGGCTTCCGCGACCGCGTGATCGGGGCCTCGTCGATGACCGCGCGCGACATGGAGCAGTACAACCCCAACTACCTCGGCGGCGACATCGCGGCGGGAGCGGCGAGCGTCGTCCAGCTGCTGTCGCGACCGGTGCCCTCTCCCGACCCGTGGCGGACGCCCGCGAAGGGCCTGTACCTCTGCTCGTCCTCGACTCCGCCCGGCCCCGGAGTGCACGGCATGGCCGGCTGGCACGCCGCCCGCAGCGCACTGCGGCACGAGTTCGGGATCACCCGCGCGCCCGATCTGGCACCCTGAGGGGAGGGGCGACCCCGCTCCCGAGCACCGACCGCCTTCCGAAGGAGCCCGCGATGTCCCGCAACACCCGCGTCTTCCACTGCCCGCCCGAGTCCGTCTTCGCCGCCCTCTCCTCCGGATGGCTGTTCCCTTCGTGGGTGGTCGGCGCCTCGCGGATGCGGAAGGTGGACGAGGACTTCCCGCACGTCGGATCGCAGCTGCACCACTCGTTCGGGCTCTGGCCGCTCGTCATCGACGACCGCACCACCGTCCTCGAGTGGGACCCGCCGCGCCGGTTCATCATCCAGGCGGCCGGCTGGCCGATGGGCGAGGCGCGGGTCCGGATCGAGGTGGAGCCGCACAAGCGCGGCTGCCGCGTGCGGATGCACGAGACGGCCGTGAAGGGCCCCGGCACGCTCATCCCGAAGCCGCTGCTGCACTCGTTCCTCTGGCTGCGCAACATCGAGGCGCTGCAGCGCCTCGCGCACATGGCCGAGGCGGGCGCGGGCGGACGGGTGCTCGAGCCCCGGGCCCTGCCCTCGCCCCGCGACCGCGAGGGCGTCGACACCCCGAAGCACCTGGTGTCGCGGACGATCGGCACCCTCGCCTCGGTGGCCGTCGGGTCGCTCGTGCTGCGCGCCGCGGCGGCCGCGATCCGGCGGGCTCGCAGCTGACCGCGGGCCCGCGGCAGGGTCAGACGATGCGCTCGACGAGCCGCACGTGGTGCACGGCGACCCGCTTCGGCTCGCCCGCGAACGCGGCCGCCCGCTCCGGAGAGTCCATGTAGGTCTTCTCGATCGCGAGGAACGACTCCGCGTCGCCCGGCGTGCTGACCGCCCAGACGAACTCGTTCACCTCGCGGTCGGCGTAGGCGAACTCGATCCGGAAGCCCAGCGCCTCGCGCGCCGGCACGATCCTCGCCCGGAACCAGGCGAGGAACTCGTCGATCACCCCGTCCACCAGCTCGTAGCGTCGGAGTTGGATGGTCCTGGTCTCGGCAGCGTCGCTCATGCGCTCGACGGTACCGGAGTCGCGGACACCGCTCCCGCCCGCTCGTCCCGCTCACGCACTCACCGCCCGCCCGTTCGCCCGCCCGTCCGCCCGTCCGTCCGTCCCGAGGAGGCACCCCCTGGATCCCCGCCGCAACCGCGCCCTCGCGCTCCTCGTCGCCGGCTGCTTCTTCATGGAGAACCTCGACGCGACGATCGTGACCACCGCGGCGCCCGCCATCGCGGCCGACCTCGGCGTCGACTCCGCCGCGATCGCGATCACCGTGACCGCGTTCCTGCTCACCGTCGCGGTGCTGATCCCGGCCTCGGGCTGGCTGAGCGAGCGCTTCGGCGTGCGCCGCGTGTTCACCCTGGCGATCGCCGTCTTCACGATCGCGTCCCTGCTCTGCGCGCTCAGCCCGACGCTGCCCGTGCTGATCGCCGCGCGGGTCCTCCAGGGCGTCGGCGGAGCGCTCATGGTGCCGGTCGGCCGCCTCGCGGTGCTGCGGCTCACGCCGCGCGAGCGCATCATCGAGGCCATCGCGATCCTGGTCTGGCCGGGCCTCGTGGCGCCGATCGTCGCTCCGTTCGTCGGCGGACTGCTGACGACCTACGCGTCCTGGCACTGGATCTTCCTGATCAACCTGCCGCTCGGGGCGGTCGCCTTCGTCCTGGCGCTGCGCATCGTGCCCGGCGGGCGCGAGCAGGCCCCGCCGCCCCTGGACGTCGTCGGCCTGGTGCTCGTCGCCGTCGGCCTCGGCGCGCTCGTCGGCGCCTCGGGACTGGTCGCCGCGTCCGTCTCGGACCCGCGGGCGCTGACGCTCGCCATCGCCGGTGTAGCCGTGACGGCGGTGGCCGTGCGGCACCTGCGCCGTGCGCCGCATCCGCTCGTCCGACTCGACGCCTTCCGCTTCCCGACGTTCCGGGTGGCGAACGCGAGCGGATCGCTGTACCGGGCGACGATCAACGCCGTCCCGTTCCTCCTGCCGCTGCTGTTCCAGGACGCGTTCGGCTGGAGCCCGGTGCAGGCGGGCTCGGTCGTGCTCGCCCTGTTCGTCGGCAACCTCGCGATCAAACCGGCGACGACGTGGCTGCTGCGGACCCTGGGCTTCCGGACCGTGCTCGTCGTCGCGAACGCGATCGGAGTCGCGTGCATGGCGGCGATGGCGTTCCTCACCCCGGAGGTGCCGATCGCCGCGGTCGTCGCCCTGCTGGTGCTCAGCGGCGTCGCCCGATCGGCGGGCTTCACCGCCTACAACACCGTCACCTTCGCCGAGGTGCCGGCCGAGGGGATGTCGGGCGCGAACACGCTGAGCGCGACCACGCAGCAGGTCGCGGCGGGCTTCGGAGTCGCGGTGGGCGGCGTCGCCCTCGCGGTCGGGACCGCGCTGGGCCCGGGCCTCGTGCCCTACCGGTTCGCGTTCCTGGTGATCGCGGTGCTGACCCTGGTGCCGCTCGTCGCTGCGGCGCGCCTGACCCGCGACTCCGGCAGCGAGCTGACCCGCTGACGGAGGGGCCGCTGACGAGGAAGGCCGCTGACGGCGAGGGTCAGAGGGCGCCCTGCTCCGGCGTGCCGGCGGGGATCGGAGCGAGACGCACGATGCGCGGCGGCTCCTGCAGCAGCCCCTCGAGCGACGCGTTGAGGCGCGCGACGGGCTCGCCCGCGCCGTGGGCGTCGAGCTCGGCCGCGCTGGTCCACTTCTCGATCATCACGACGGTGCCGTCGGGCGCGTCGTGGATCGAGTAGAGCTCGCAGCCCGGCTCGCCGTGCACCTCCGCGATGCCCGCGCGCAGGGCGTCGACCATCCGCTCGCGGGCGCCCTCGGCGGGGGTGAAGACGACGTGGACGACGACGGGAGCGGTCATGGCGGGATTCCTCACGGTGGGCGGGGCGGAACCCTCCACGCTACTCCGCTCGGTCGGTGCTCCCGCTGAGGCCGAGCGCCATGCCGTCGAGGAGGTCGTGCGCGGTCGAGGTGACGGAGTCGAGTCCGGGCGAGGCGCTGCTCGCGGCGCGCAGGACCTCGCCCCAGATCAGCGCGCCGGCGGCGATGACGTCCTCGCGGCCGGAGCGCAGGTAGGGCAGCGCTGCGGCGTCGGCCGGGGAGAGGCGGGCCAGGTCGTCGCAGGCGGCGAGCACGGTGGCCAGGGGGAGCTCCGCCTCGAGCGCCTCGCGGTCGTAGGCGCGGAGCCGGAGTGCGTGCGCGGCGACGGTCAGCACCGTCGCGGCGACGCCGACCACGCTCCGGGCGCGCGAGAGGTCGACGGAGGAGGCGGCCAGCGCCGCGCAGACGTCGGCCCGCATCGCCTCCCGCTCCTCGTCGGTCGGCGCCGCGGCCCGGCGGTGGCGCTCGGTCAGGCGGACGCTGCCGACGTCCATCGAGTGCGCCTGCTCGGGTGCCTCGTCGCCGAGGACCAGCTCCGTCGATCCGCCGCCGAGATCGACGACCAGCACGGGCCGGTCCGTCTCGACCACCCCGGTGGCGCCGCGGAAGGAGAGCGCGGCCTCCTCCTCGCCGGTGATCGTCTCGGGACGCACCCCGATGATCCGCTCGACCGCGTCGAGGAACTCCTCGCGGTCGCTCGCATCCCGGGTGGCGGACGTCGCGGCGAAGCGCAGCCGCGTCGCTCCGGCATCGCGGACCAGATCGGCGTACTCGCGCGTGACGGCCAGCGTGCGCTCGAGCGCCGCGGGGTCGAAGCGGCCGGTGCGGTCGACGCCGTGGCCGAGGCGGACGAGCTCGGTGCGGCGCACCACGTCGGTCACGCGGTCGCCGTCCACATCGGCGATCAGGAGGCGGAGGGAGTTGGTGCCGCAGTCGAAGGCGGCGACGCGCGTGCGAGGCATGCCGCCATCCTCCAGGACCCGGCGCCGGAGCGGGGATCGCGGCCCCGCTAGGGCCTGGTGGCGAGGAGGTCGCCGTCGCGAGCACGCGAGACCAGGTCCTAGCCTGGGAGGACGAGCCGAAGGAGCCCCCGTGCACGATCACCACGTCCGCGTCCACCGCAGCGACGAGAACCTCGAGCGCGCCGGCCAGCTCGCCCACGCGCTCGCCGAGATCGCCGTCGACCCGGTCGCCGTCGACGACGAGGTCGCCGAGATGGTCGTCAACCGCGTCATCGACAACGCGGCCGTCGCCACCGCCTCGCTGCTGCGCCGCCCCGTCGTCGCCGCCCGCTCGCAGGCGCTGGCGCATCCCGCCTCGATCGGGGGAGAGGGCGCCGTCGTCGTCGGCACCGAC
The DNA here is from genome assembly GCF_003044275.1 of Rathayibacter caricis DSM 15933. NCBI lineage: Bacteria > Bacillati > Actinomycetota > Actinomycetes > Micrococcales > Microbacteriaceae > Rathayibacter > Rathayibacter caricis. Next base: position 1,656,460 of record NZ_PZPL01000001.1, read on the forward strand.
CTCTCCCGTCGCGTGTCGCCCGAGTGGGCGGCGTGGGCCAACGGAGTCGCCGTGCGCGAGCTCGACTACCACGACACCTTCCTCGCGGCCGAGTACTCGCACCCGGGCGACAACATCCCGCCCCTGGTCGCCGTCGCCCAGCACGCGGGCATCGGAGGCGCGCAGCTGGTGCGCGGCATCGTCACGGCCTACGAAGTGCAGGTCGACCTGGTCAAGGCGATCAGCCTGCACCGGCACAAGATCGACCACGTGGCGCACCTCGGCCCGTCGGCCGCCGCGGGCCTGGGCACGATGCTCGGGCTCGACGTGGCGACCGTGGAGCAGGCGATCGCCCAGGCGCTGCACACCACCACCGCGACCCGGCAGTCCCGCAAGGGCGAGATCTCGACCTGGAAGGCGTACGCGCCGGCCTTCGCGGGCAAGATGGCGATCGAGGCCGTCGACCGGGCGATGCGCGGCGAGACCAGCCCGTCGCCGATCTACGAGGGCGAGGACGGCGTGATCGCCTGGCTGCTCGACGGCGCCGGCGCCTCCTACGACGTGCCGCTGCCCGACCGCGGCGAGGCCAAGCGCGCGATCCTCGACACGTACACGAAGGAGCACTCGGCCGAGTACCAGGCGCAGGCGCTGATCGACCTCGCCCGCCGGCTGCACCACTCCCACCCCGAGGCCGCCGACCCCGAGCGCGTCGAGCGCATCGTGATCCACACCTCGCATCACACCCACTTCGTGATCGGATCGGGCGCGAACGACCCGCAGAAGTACGACCCGCAGGCGTCGCGCGAGACGCTCGACCACTCGGTGCCCTACATCTTCACCGTGGCGCTGCAGGACGGAGCCTGGCACCACGTGCGCAGCTACGCCCCCGAGCGCGCGGCCCGGGCCGACACCATCGCGCTCTGGCACCGCACGACGACGGAGGAGGACGCGGAGTGGACCCGCCGCTACCACTCCGAGGACCCGGCCGAGAAGGCGTTCGGCGCGCGCGTCGAGATCCTGCTCACCGACGGCACCACGATCGTCGACGAGATCGCGGTGGCGGATGCGCATCCGCTCGGCGCCCACCCGTTCTCGCGCGAGCAGTACGTGTCGAAGTTCCGCACGCTCGCGGCCGACGTGCTCGAGGAGCGCGAGATCGAGCGCTTCCTCGACCTCGCGCAGCGGCTGCCCGAGCTGACCCCCGAGGAGGTCGGACAGCTGACCGTCGTGGCGGCGCCCGGCGTGCTCGCCTCGGTGGAGTCGCCGCGCGGGCTGTTCTAGCCGGTCGTGCAGCGGCGTTCCGAGATTGACGTGTCCGGCTGTGGTGGATCTCGATACGCCCGCTCGGCGGGCTACTCGATCAGCGGAGAGTTGCTGGTCGAGTAGCCGCGGAGTGGCGTCTCGAGACCGACGTGTCCGGATGTGGTGGATCTCGATACGCCCTCTGCGAGGGCTACTCGATCAGCAGGGTGTTGCTGGTCAAGTAGCCGCGGAGTGGCGTATCGAGACCGACGTGTCCGGATGTGGTGGATCTCGATACGCCCTCTGCGAGGGCTACTCGATCAGCAGGGAGTCGCTGGTCGAGTAGCCGCAGACCGGTGTCTCGAGACCCGCCGTGTCAGAGCAGGGCGTCCGTCAGGTGGTCCGGCGTGCCGAAGCGGTGCGCGGTGATCGAGACGGCCTGCTCGCGGACGAACGGCAGGAGCTCGAGGCGTCCCGACTCCGTCACGGCACCGGCGTGGACCGCCAGGTCGGGGCGGCCGTCGGTGACCGAGGTCACGTCGGAGGCCGGTGCGCCGATCAGCCGCACCCGGCCCGCTCCGTGCGCCCGCACCCGGCGCGACCAGGCGGCCTCGTCCTCCACGACCGCGTCGGCGACGGCAGCCGTTGCGGCGGCGACCTGCGGAGGCAGCGACGTCGCGCTCGACACGACCACCGCTCCTCCGACGCCCGCCGCCGCGGCGACGACCTGCACGAGCGAGCCCAACGGCTCGCCCTCGGCCAGGCGCACCAGAACGGGGGAGCCGTACGCGAGCCGCCGGAACACGTTGCGCTCGGCCGCGAGCCCCGTCACGTCGCGGGGCGCGTGCTCGGCGAGCGCCTCGGCCGCGCTGCGCGCCGTCCGCTCGACGGCTCCCGCTTCACCGGCCGACAGCTCCGCCCGCGCCGCCGCGACGAGCCCGGCCGCCGCGGCGGGCACCTCCGCCATCGCGGTCGACGCACGGGGCGTCCACGTGCCGAGCCCCAGCAGGTAGTCCGGCCCGCCCGCCTTCGTGCCCGGCCCGACCGCCGACTTCTTCCAGCCGCCGAACGGCTGGCGCTCCACGATCGCGCCCGTAATCCCGCGGTTCACGTACAGGTTTCCCGCTTGGATGCTCTCGAGCCACGTTCCGATCTCGACCGGGTCGAGCGCGTGCAGCCCCGAGGTCAGGCCGTAGTCGACCTCGTTCACGATCGCGATCGCGTCCTCGAGGGTCGGCGCGGTCATGATGCCGAGCACCGGTCCGAAGTACTCGGTGCGGTGGTACTCGGACCCGCGGCGCACGCCGTCGCGGACACCCGGGCTCCACAGGCGGCCGGAGTCGTCGAGCGTCCGCGGCTGCAGCAGCCAGCTCTCGCCCGCGCCGAGCTCGGTGAGCCCGCGCAGCAGCTTGCCGGCGGCGGGCTCGATGACCGGTCCCATCCGCGTGGCGGGGTCGGTCGGATATCCCACCGTCAGCGAGGCGACGGCGTCGAGCAGCTGCGCGCGGAACCGCTTCGAGCGGGCGACGGAGCCGACGAGCACGACGAGCGACGCGGCCGAGCACTTCTGGCCGGCGTGGCCGAACGCGCTCGACACGACGTCCTTGACCGCCAGGTCGAGGTCGGCCGAGGGAGTGACGATGATCGCATTCTTGCCGCTCGTCTCGGCGAGCAGGGGGAGGTCGTGGCGGAACGAGCGGAACAGCTCGGCCGTCTCGTAGGCGCCGGTGAGGATCACGCGGTCCACGGCGGGCGAGGCGACGAGATCCGCGCCGAGCTCCTCCTCCGGGACCCGCAGCAGGAGCAGCGCCTCGCGGGGGACCCCCGCGGCCCAGAGCGCCTCGGCGACGACCGCGCCGCAGCGCGCCGTCGGTCCGGCCGGCTTGAGCACGACGGCCGACCCCGCGGCCAGGGCGGCGAGCACGCCACCGGCCGGGATCGCCACCGGGAAGTTCCACGGCGGTGCGACGAGCGTCAGCTGCGCGGGGTGGAACTCGGCGCCGTCGACCGAGTCGAGCTCGCGGGCGCGCTCGGCGTAGTAGTGCGCGAAGTCGATCGCCTCGGACACCTCCGGGTCGCCCTGGTCGATCGTCTTGCCGGCCTCGGCGGCCATCACCTCGAGCAGGTCGGCGCGGCGGGCCTCGAGCTCCTCGCCCGCGCGGTGCAGGATCCGTGCGCGCTCGTCGGCGGGGACGCGGCCCCAGGTGAGGCCGGCGTCGCGGGTCGCGGTGAGCGCCGACTCCAGCTCGCGGAGGGCGGTGAGCGTCGCGGCCTCGATGCTGTCGACGCCGAGCCGGGAGGAGGGGACCCGCGCGAGGATCGCGTCGGCCCAGTCGCGGTTCGCCGCGACGGAGGGATCGGTGTCGGGCGTGCTGCGGAAGTCGCCGAAGCCCGGTCGGCCGCTCGCGGCGAAGCGGTCGGCGACGCGGTGGGCGGGCGGCACGGTTCCGTCGAGGGCGGCGACGGAGGCGCGGAACCGCGACTCCTCCCGCGCGAACAGCTCCGGCTGCGCCTCGAGCTCGAAGACGGCCGACATGAAGTTCTCGCTCGACGCGCCCTCCTCGAGTCGGCGGATGAGGTACGCGATCGCGACGTCGAACTCGGCCGGGGCGACGACCGGCGTGTAGAGCAGGAGCGAGCCCACGGTGCGGCGCACCGCCTCCGCCTGGCCCTGCGCCATGCCCAGCAGCATCTCGTACTCGATGCCGTCGCGGACCCCGCGCTCCCCGGCGAGCAGCCACGAGTAGGCGACGTCGAAGAGGTTGTGGCCGGCGACGCCGACCCGCACGTTGCGGATGCGCTCGGGGTGCAGCGCGTAGTCGAGCACGCGCTTGTAGTTCGTGTCCGAGTCCTGCTTCGTGCTCCAGGTCGCGAGCGGCCAGCCGTGCACCGAGGCCTCCACCTGCTCCATCGGCAGGTTCGCGCCCTTCACCACGCGCACCTTGATGCCGGCCCCGCCGCGGGCTCGACGCGCGGCGCTCCACTCCTGCAGGCGGATCATCGCCGACAGCGCGTCGGGCAGGTAGGCCTGCAGCACGATGCCGGCCTCGAGGTCGTGGAACTCGGGGCGGTCGAGCAGGCGGGTGAAGACCGCGATCGTGAGGTCGAGGTCCTTGTACTCCTCCATGTCGAGGTTGACGAACTTCGCCGGAGTCGCGGCGGCGGCGCGGGCGAACAGCGGAGTGAGCTCGTCGACGATGTCGTCGACCGCGGCATCGAAGGCCCACGGGTTGTGCGGGGCGACGGTGGAGGAGACCTTGATCGACACGTAGTCCACGTCGTCGCGGGCGAGGAGGCGGTGCGTGCCCTCGAGGCGGCACTGCGCCTCCTTGCGGCCGAGCACCGCCTCGCCGAGCAGGTTCATGTTGAGACGGACGCCCTCGCGGCGGATCTTCGCGATCGCTGGGCCGAGCTTCGCGTCGGTCGCGTCGATGATGAGGTGGCCGACCATCCTCCGCAGCACTCGGCGGGCGATCGGCACGACCACGTCGGGCAGGATCGGGGCCATCACTCCGCCCAGGACGACCGCGCCGCGCATCGGGGCGGGGAGGAACCGGGGCACGCCGCCCGCGATCGAGCGCAGCGCCGCGCCGGCGACCCGGGTGTCCTCGGGGCGGACGACGCCGTCGACGAATCCGACGGTGAAGTCGAGCCCGGAGGGGTCCTTCAGCACGCCGGCGAGCTGCGCCCCGGACGCGTCGGTCGGGATGTCCGCGGCCTCGCGCAGCCAGCGGCGTACGAGGGCGACGGTCGCGTCGACGAGCTCCGGGGCGACGGAGTCGGGGGAGGGAGCGGTCGAGGTGGTCGCTCCGCTCGTGGCGGGGCGTGCGGCGAGGTCGGTCACGGTCGTGTCCTTCGGCTCGTGCGCCGCGCGGTCGGAGCGGCGTCTCCCCTCAGTATTCGACGCGGTACCGTTGAGCAGAAGCGATGATTCGTGACCGGTACCGGTCAGCTGAGCTGATGAATCGGAGGCGCCTCCCGTGCTCGACGTCCGCCGCCTGGTCCTGCTGCGCGAGGTCGCCGTCCGCGGCACTCTCGCGGCCGCCGCCGAGGCCCTCGCCTACAGTCCGTCCGCCGTCTCGCAGCAGCTGAGCGTGCTCGAGCGCGAGACCGGCGTGGAGCTCCTGCGCAAGGTCGGGAGGCGGGTGCAGCTCACTCCGCAGGCCGAGATCCTCGTCGAGGCGGCGGGGGAGGTGCTCGCGCTGCTCGAGCGGGCGGAGGCGGCGCTCGCCGCGTCGGGGGAGTCGGTCACCGGACGCGTGCGCGTCGCGGTGTTCCAGTCGGCCGCCCTGGCGCTGATGCCTCGGGCGCTGCGCTTCGCGGCCGAGCGGTTCCCCGAGGTGCGGGTCGAGATGGTGCAGCGAGAACCTGAGGGGGCCCTGCACGAGACGTGGGCGCGCGAGTTCGACCTCGTGGTCGCCGAGCAGTACCCCGGCCACTCGACGTCCTGGCTGCCGGGTCTGGTGCGGGCCGACCTCACGAGCGACGCGATCCGGCTCGCGGTGCGCCGCGACTCCGCCGTGCTGCGCCTCGCCGACGCCCGCGACGAGGCCTGGGTGATGGAGCCGCGCGGCACCGCGAGCCGCCACTTCGCCGAGCAGCTGTGCCGGGTCGCCGGCTTCGAGCCCGACGTGCGCTTCGAGACGGCCGACCTGCAGGCGCAGATCCGGCTGGCCGCCTCCGGCAACGCGGTCGCGCTGATGCCGGACCTCGTGTGGGCGGGCGGGGAGCCGGACTGCCGCCTCCTCGAGCTGCCGGGAGCGCCCCGGCGCACGATCTTCACGGCGCAGCGCGAGGCGGGGCTCGCGTCACCGGCGGTCCGGGTGTTCCGGGAGTGCCTGGAGGAGGCGGCGCGCGCGTACGCGTGACGGGCCCCGGGGTCTCCGTGCCGGACGAGGGCCGTGCAGAACCGAGGCCAGGAGTGCCCCTCATCCACCATCGCGGCTGACGAGCACTCCTGGCCTCGGTTGTGCACGCGAGTCACGCCGGCGCGTGCACCAGCTCCGAGATCCGGCGCTTGTACTCGTTGAACTCCGGAGCCGTCACGTCGCGCTCCTCCGGCAGGTCGATCGGCACGATCTCGCTGATGTGGCCCGGCACCCCATGCGAGGCGCCGCCCGTCATCACGACCACCCGGTCGGCGAGGTACACCGCCTCCTCGATCGAGTGCGTGACGAAGAGCACGGTCGTGCGCGTCTCGCGGTGGATGCGCTTGAGCTCGATCTGCAGATCCGAGCGGGTCAGCGCGTCCAGCGCGCCGAACGGCTCGTCCATCAGCAGCACCGACGGCTCGTTCGCGAGAACCCGGGCGATCGCGACGCGCTGCTGCATGCCTCCGGAGAGCTCGCCCGGATACCGGTCGGCGAAGCGGGTGAGCCGAACCGCCTCGATGAAGCGGTCGGTCACCTCCGTCACGGCCGCCTTCGGCAGCTTCTTGCGACGCGGTCCGTAGGCCACGTTCTCGCGCACGCTCAACCACGGGAAGAGGCCGTAGTCCTGGAACACGACGCCGCGGTCGGGTCCCGGCGCCGACACCGGGGTGCCGCCGACCTCGACCACGCCCTCCGTCGCCTCCTCGAACCCGGCGAGGATCCGCAGCAGCGTGGACTTGCCGCAGCCGCTCGCTCCGACCACGGCCACGAACTCGCCGGAGGGGATGTCGAGCGTCACGTCGGCCATGGCCAGCACGCCGCCGCCCGCGGTCTCGTAGCGCTTGACGAGGTCGAGCACGTGGACGTCCGCGGTGCGGACGGTGGGGGTCGCGACGGTCATCGGACGCTCCTGTTCAGAGGTGACGCGGTCATGAGATCAGCGGCCGGCGGCCGAACAGCAGGCGGAACACCAGCAGCAGCAGCCGGTCCGAGGCGAAGCCGGCGATCGCGATGCAGATCATCCCGACCACGATCAGGTCGGTCCGGACCACGTCGCGGGCGAGGAAGATCGTCGAGCCCAGCCCGGTGCTCACGCCCGTGGTCTCGCTCAGCACGAGCACGACCCAGGCGAGCCCGAGTCCCACCCGCATGCCGTTGACGATCGCGGCGGCCGAGGCGGGCAGCACGACCCGCGCGAGCACGCCCGCAGTGCCGGTGCCCAGCATCCGCGCCGCCTCGATCAGCCGGGGCGGCACCTGGCGGGCGCCGCTGATGGTGCCCAGCACGATCGGGAAGAACGCCGACAGGGTGATCAGGAAGATCGACGCCTGGTCGCCGTAGCCGATGAGGAGCGCCACGAGCGGCACCCACGCGGTCGCGGGGACCGGGCGGAACAGGTTGATGAACGGGTCGAACAGCGAGTTCACGACGTAGTAGCGGCCCATCAGCACGCCCAGCGGCACCGCGAGGACCGTCGCCAGCGCGAAGCCCCCGAACACGCGGCCGGCGCTCGCACCCAGGTCGGTCCAGAGCAGCCCGCTGAACGCGTCGTTCCGCAGGCCCGCGAACGCGTAGTCGATCAGCGAGACCAGGACGTCGCCCGGGTAGGGGAGGAACGCCATCCGGATGCCGAACGGCAGCTCCCACTCGCCGGCGCGCCCGAACTGCCAGAGCAGGACGAACAGGATCGGGACGGGCAGGCCGAGCAGGAACGTCGTCCAGCCGGAACGCCCCGGCCGGCGTCGCCGTTTCGCGGTCGCCAGCCGCTCGGTGACGGTCGAGGGCTCGAGGGTCGTGGTCATCGCGCGGCCGCTCAGGAGGTGGGCGCGAACGTCGTGTCGACGACGTCCTCGATCGCGGGCGCCTCGTCGATGAAGCCGAGCTGCTGCATCTGGCCGGCGAGCGCCTCGAGCTGGCCCTGGTACTCCTCGGTCAGGTCGGAGCGGAGCCAGAAGTTCTCGAGCGCCGACTCGAGCACGTCCTGGTCGCCGCCGAACTCGGCGATCATCTCGGGCAGCCACTCGTCCACGTTGTCGGCCATGTACTCGGTGGTCGCCGCGTGCGTGTCGACGACCTTCTGCGCGACCTCCGGCTGCTCCTCGATCATCGCGCCGGTCGTGACGAGGCCGATGTTCACGCGGCCGATCGGAGTCGCGTACGGGTCGGCGATCTCGGTCGCGCCGGCCGCCTCCGCGATCGAGACGCCGATCTCGACGCCGAAGAACGCGTCGATCGAGCCGCTCGTGTACGCCGAGGCCATCTCGGGCACGGGGATCGTGGTCAGCTCGAGGTCGGAGTCGGTGAGTCCGGCCTCCTCCAGGTAGTAGCGGAGGGCCACCTCCTGGGCGCTGCCCTGGATGTAGCCGACCTTCTTGCCGGCGAGGTCCTCGACGGAGGAGATGCCCTCGCCGCCGAGGAAGCCCGAGCCGCCGTCGGCCGCCGAGGCGACGATCTTCAGGTCGCGGTCCTGGGCGACGGAGGAGATGGTGGGCGTCACGCCCGAGATCGCGAAGTCGATCGTCCCGGCGACGAGCGCGTCCGACAGGGCGGGAGTGGTGTCGAGGGTGATCACCTCGAACTCCACGCCCTCCTCGGCGAACTGCTCGTAGAGGAACGGCTGGTAGAAGTGCGGCTGCCCGCGCAGCGTGCCGACCGTCACGGTGACGCTCTCGGCGTCCGATCCTGCATCGGCGTCGCTCGCGCCGGAGCAGGCGACGAGCGAGAGGGAGGCGGCGAGGGCGCCGCCGAGGGCGAGGGCGCGGACGGCGGTGCGGGTGCGGGAGGTGGTCGGGCGCATGGTCGGGCTCCGTGAGGCTGGGGGATGGCTGCGGCCCGTCGTGCTGTCGGCGGGGCGGCCGGGTCGCCTCCTACTCAACCGTGCGCAGATGCTGGGGGGTTTCTGAGGGATTTCGGACGTGTAAAACCCGCGCCCGTTCACCCGGGCGGCCCCGGCCCGTCATCCTCCGTCCCTTCTGCGTGCGCCCGTCGGCGCGCTACGGTCACCGCATGGAGACTGTGCGACGGCGCGAGGCGGTGGCTCTGCCCGTCGCGGCGCTCGCGTTCGCGTCCGCCGCGGCCCTGTCCTTCGGCCTCGGCGACGCACTCGAGACGGTGTCGGACGAGGCGTTCGCCCTGTCCTGGATCCTCGGTTGGGCGCTGCTCGTGTGGTCCGGACTGCTCGGGATCCTCGCCGTCGCGCTGCTCGCCACGCGTCGGCCGCTCTCCCGGGCCGGGCTGGGCGTCTGCGTCGCCGCTGTCGCGCTGATCGCGGTCGTGGCGGCGACGCATCCGCTCGTCGGCTCGGGGTCGGGCGTCGGCTGACCGTCCGCCCCGGCCGAGCGCCGAGGGTCAGACGCCCCAGTTCACGAACGGCGCGCGGAGGCCCGAGACGGTGATCTCGTCGTCGGCGAGCACCCCGACAGAGTTCGTCAGCTCGGTGCCGTCCAGGACTCCGACCGGCGTCCGGTCGAAGTCGAAGACGGCGAGGGAGTCGCCCTGCACGGCCTCGGGGTGCTCGTCGCGCACCTCGACGGCGGCGTCGCCCACCGCCACTCCGCTCAGGGTGCTGATCGCGACGTCGCCGACCGCGGGGGCGTTCACCGCGAGCAGGAAGTCGGGCTCGGGGTACTGGGACTCGGGCCCGCCCGCGTCGTAGACCTCGGTGTCCTTGAAGTCGAAGCCCGGCCAGCTGGAGTTGCGGGTGCGGTAGCCCTCGTAGGGGACGTCGTCGGACTCCGTGGGGGCGCTGCCGAACGCCTCCGTGAGGGCGGCCACCGCGCCCGTGCCGTCGCGGTACTCCCACGTGCCGAGCTCTGTGCCGGAGTCGTCGACCAGGGAGAAGGAGGTCGGACCGACGAGGAGGCTCGTGGCGTCGGCGGCGGTGGGAGCGGCGGTGGGAGCGGCGGTGGGAGTCGCCGTGGGGGTCGGCGTCGCCGGGTCGCTCGAGGGCGTGATGGTCGCCTCGGGCGCCGAGGTCGGGGCTCCGGCGGACGCGGTCGGCTCGGCCGCCGGATCGGCGGGAGTGCAGCCGGAGAGTGCGGCGAGGGCGGTGAGAGCGGCGGCTCCGAGGAGCGTGCGGGAACGGACGTGCATTTGGTGGAGGACCCCCGGAGAGCGGACGACGAGCGGACGACGGAGGCGCTGATCGTCCCCCTCCGCTCAGTGTCGGGCCGAGCCGGTCCGCACACGCCCGGGCGCGGATAACGATCTGGTCGGTTCCCCAGGAGCCGCCGTCCACCCCTGTCGCTCCCGGCGCTCACCCGGTGGACTGACGACGTCCCGCGCACCGTGCGGGCACCGCGAGGAAGAAGGACCGCATGACCACCTGGCTCATCACCGGCTGCTCCACCGGGCTCGGACGCGCGCTCGCGCAGGCCGTCCTGGCTCATGGCGACGACGTCGTGGTGACCGCGCGCGACGTCGACTCCGTCCGCGACATCGTCGAGCCGTACAAGGAGACCGCGCTCGCCCTCGCCCTCGACGTCACCGACGAGACGCAGGTCACCGCCGCGGTCCGCGCCGCCGAGGAGCGGTTCGGCCGGGTCGACGTGCTGGTCAACAACGCGGGCTACGGCTACCGCGCCGCCGTCGAGGAGGGCGAGGAGGAGGCCGTGCAGCGTCTGTTCGACACGCAGCTCTTCGGGTCCGTCCGCACGATCAAGGCGGTGCTGCCCGGGATGCGCTCGCGCCGCTCCGGCACCATCGTGAACCTCTCGTCGATCGGCGCGCGGATCTCGCCGGAGGGGTCCGGCTATTACGCCGCGGTGAAGGCCGCCATCGAGGCGCTGACGCTGTCGCTCCGCAAGGAGGTCGCTCCGCTGGGGATCCGCGCGTTCTCGGTCGAGCCCGGAGGGTTCCGCACCGACTTCGCGGGGCGCTCGCTCACGCAGTCGGCCGAGCCGATCGCCGACTACGCCGAGACGGCGGGGCGCCGGCGCAAGGAGGTCGACACGGCGCACGGCACGCAGTCCGGCGACCCGGAGCGGGCGGCGGCCGCGCTGATCCGCGTCGTCGAGTCGGGATCGACCCCGTCGCTCCTCCTGCTCGGGAACGACGCGCAGGACGCGTTCCGCGCCGCGCTCGACGCGTTGCGGACGGACGCGGACGAGTGGGAGGAGCTCGGCCGGAGCACCGACTTCGACTGACGCGGCGACCCTCAGCCCGCCGCCTGAGCGAAGGGTATTACCAGCAGCGTCGACGTGGCCGTCGCGACCCTACGCCGGGTCGGCCGGGTCTACGCGGACTCCCGCCGGACGAACTCCGTGGCGAGCTGCACGTGGGCCGGCTGCTCGCCGTCGATCTCGGCGAGCAGCAGCCGGGTCATCTCGCGGGCGATCCGCTCGAACGGCTGGCGCATCGTGGTGATGGCGGGGGAGGCGGCGCTCGCCGCGGGGCTGTCGTCGAAGCCGCCCACGGCGACGTCCTCGGGCACGCGGCGACCCGCGGCGACGAGCGTCGAGATCGCGCCGGCGGCCATCCGGTCGTTCGCGGCGAACACGGCGTCGACGCCGGGGGAGGAGTCGAGCAGTCGGGCCATGGCCTCGGCGCCGCTGCGCTCGGACCAGTCGCCGAACTCCACGGGGGCGGGCTGCGCGGCGACGTCGCCGAGCGCGTCGCGGAATCCGTCGACCCGGAGCGAGGCCCCCAGCCGGTCGTCCGGCCCGGCGATCATGGCGATCGAGCGGCGACCCAGGCTCAGCAGGTGCTCGGTCATGCGGCGCGCGCCCTCGCGGTCGTCGGCGGCGACCCAGCCCGCGTCGCCGCCGCGCCGCTCCGGAGTGCCGCAGCAGACGACGGGCAGGCCCGCCGCGCGCAGCTCGTCGAGGAGAGTGAGGTCGCGGCTCCACGACACGAGCATCACGCCGTCGACCTGACCGGTGCCGAGGAAGTCGAGGGCGTGCTGACGGGTGGCGGGGTCCGCGGCGAGGAGGAGGACCATCGCGTGGCCCTGCTCCGCCAGCGCCTTCGAGACGTGCGTGAGCAGGACGGCCACGTTGGGGTCGGCGAACAGGTGCTCGACGTCCTCGCCGAGCACGAACGCGATCGCCCCGCCGCGCTGCAGGCGCAGGCCCCGCGCGTGGGCATTGGCGCGGTACCCGGTGCGGCGGACGGCCGCGTCCACGGCGTGCTGCGCCTCGGGGCTGACCCACCTGCCGCCGTTCAGCGCCCGTGAGACGGTGCCGCGCGAGACGCCCGCCGCCCGGGCGACATCGTCGATGGTGGGGCGGCGCCGGGGCTCGCCGGGGAAGGACATGGGCCCAGTGTAGGCCGCGCACTGAAAACGATCACAGCCAAACTTGGCCCACCTTGCATGCGGCACTCGGGGCTCCGGCACTTCTCGACTGGGAGCGATTACAGCTAGCCTGACCCCGCGGCGCTCGCCACGGACCGCCGCTGCCCGACCAGAAGGAGCCCCCGCGATGACCGGACCCGCCGACCTCGTCGATCCCGCCACCGCGGCGCCCTCCGACCGCGCCGTGACCGCCACCGTCCGGCACACCCCCTGGGAGCACGAGCGGCGCGAGCCGCCGATGAGCACCGTCGAGGACCCCCACTCGCGCTACCGCCTGACCGACCGGTACGTCCTCCGCGACGGCGTGCCCTTCGTCCCCGTCTCGGGCGAGTTCCACCTCACCCGCGTCCCGCGCGAGCGGTGGGAGGAGCGGCTGCGGTTGATGCGCGCCGGCGGAGTGAGCGTCGTCTCGTTCTACGTCATCTGGATCCACCACGAGCCCGCGCGGGGCGAGCGCCGCTTCGACGGCGACCGCGACGTCGCCGCGTTCGTCGACCTCTGCGCCGAGGTCGGGCTCGACGTGATCCTGCGGATCGGCCCGTGGGCGCACGGCGAGGTCCGCAACGGCGGCTTCCCCGACTGGGTGCAGGAGGCGCCCGTGCGGCACCGCACCGACGATCCCGAGTACCTGGCGCTCGTCGAGCCCTGGTTCGCCGCGATCGGCGAGCAGCTCGCGTCGCGCTGCGGACCCGACAGCCCGGTCGTCGCGATCCAGCTCGAGAACGAGCTCTACGACCAGCCCGAGCACCTGCGCACCCTCAAGCGGATGGCGCGCGCGGCCGGCCTCTCGGCTCCGATCTGGACCGCGACCGGCTGGGGCGGAGCCGACCTGCCCACCGACGCGGTGCTGCCGGTCTTCGGCGGCTACCCCGACGGCTTCTGGCTCGATCATGACCAGCCGTGGGACGACACGTTCCGCGAGCACTTCCTCTTCTCCCACGTCTGGGACGACCCGGGCATCGGCGCGGACCTGCGCCAGGGCGTCGTTCTCGAGGCTCCGCGCACCCCGTCCGAGCTGTACCCGGCCGCGACCTGCGAGCTCGGCGGCGGCATGGCGCTCGCCTACCAGCGCCGGCCGCGCGTCGAGGCGCTCGACGTCGCCGCGGTGGCGCACGACAAGATCGGCAACGGCTCGGCCTGGCAGGGCTACTACATGTTCGCCGGCGGCCGGAACCCCGGGCCCGACCTGCAGGAGTCGCAGGCGACCGGCTACCCGAACGACCTGGCGGTCTACGACTACGACTTCCGCGCGCCGATCGGGGCGACGGGCCGCACCGCCGCGAGCTTCGGCCTCCTGCGCCGCCAGCACGCGTTCCTCGCGGCCTTCGGCGCGACGCTCGCCGAGATGCCCTCGAGCCTCCCCGAGGTCCGTCCCGAGGGGGTGCGCGACTCCACGACGCTCCGCTGGGCGCTGCGCAGCGACGGCACGAGCGGAGTGGTCCTCCTCACGTGGCACCAGCCGTACGAGCCCCTCGAGGAGCACCCGGGCGTGCGGTTCGAGGTGGTCCTCGACGAGCGGACGGTCGTGTTCCCGGACGAGCCGGTGCGGATCCCCGTGGGCACGATCGCGCACTGGCCGGTCGGGCTCGTGATCGCGGGCGTGGAGGTGGAGTGGGCGACCGCGTCGCTGTTCACGGTGCTGGGCGGCGAGCGGCCGACCCTGGTGCTGATCGCGGAGGAGGGGATCCCTCCGCGACTCCGCTTCGCGGACGGCACGGCGCTCGTGGTCGACGGCGCCGCGGTCGACGGCCCGCTCGTGCGTCTCGACGGCACGGAGCCCGTGCTCGCCACCGCCGCCGGAGCGCTCGACGTGCTCGTGCTGCCCGCCGCGGTCGGGGCGGACGCGTGGGCGCTCGAGGGCGACTCCGGCGTACGGCTCGTGCTCAGCGCCGAGCCGGTGTGGACGGACGCCGACGGGCGGCTCGTCTCGGACGGCGCCGCGGTGCGCCCTGCCCCGCGCGAGTACCGCGACGGCGCGTTCGAGGAGCTGCCCGGCTCGATCGCGGCGCCCGCGGGGGCCGACTCGGTGCGCCCGGTCGAGGTGCGCGAGCTGCGCGCCGCTGGATCGCCCCCCGACTCCTTCGGCGGCCTCGACGGCCGGGCCGCGGCTCCCCGCGACGCCGAGTTCGCCGCCCACGCCTCGGCGCACCGGCTGCTGCTGCCGCCCGCGTCGGGGCGCGCCGTCCGCCGCGAGCTCGAGATCGACTGGGCGGGGGACGTCGCGCGCGTGCTGGTCGACGGCGTCCTGCGCGCCGACCGCTTCTGGAACGCCGACGGCTGGGTGCTCGATCTCGACGACCTGGGCGTCGGAGCCGACTCGGCGGTCGTGGTCGAGATCCTGCCGCTCCCGCGCGCGGCCGAGGTCGGCCTGCCCGCCGACGCCCAGGCGCTGCGCGCCGCCGTCGACGGCGACCTGCACGAGCTCGGCGCCGTCCGTGTCGTCGACGTGTACCGCTGGACCCAGGCCTGAGCGGCGCGACCTGAAGGTGGGCCTCGGTGTGAGGTCTGCGGGTCGCGGGACGGCCCGCACAGTCGGCCCGCGTGCTGATCGAGTAGGCCGCGGAGCTGCCGCACCCTTGCTAGATCGACTAGGCCGCGGAGCTGCCGCACCCTTGCTGATCGAGTAGGCCGCGGGAGCGGCCGTATCGAGATCCGCGGCTCCTGAAGGAAAGGGTCGGCGTGCCGATCCTTTCGGCGTGGCGGGTCTCGATACGCCCCGGCGGGGCTACTCGACCAGCAAGGTCGAGCGGGCCCCACTTCTCCCGGGCGCCGCCCGACGCCGCCTCACGCCGCCAGGAAGCGGTCCGCCGTCCGCAGCGACAGCGCCATCGTCGCCAGCGCCGGGTTGGCGATCAGTGCGCTCGGGAACACCGAGTTGTCGCAGATCCAGAGGTTCGGCACGTCGAAGCTGCGCCCGTCGGCGTCGACGACCGCGTCGTCGCGGTCCTCGCCCATCCGGCAGGTGCCGAGGGTGTGCGCGGTGCGGGCGAGCACCCTCGTGCTCGTCGCTCCGGCGGCCTCGACGATCGCGGTCAGGGTGCGGATCGCGTGCCGGTCGATCGCGTCCTCGTTGGAGCCCGGGGAGAACGAGATCACAGCCTTGGGCACGCCCTGCTCGTCGAGCTCGTCGGTCAGCTCGAGGCGGTTGCCGTCCGAGGGCAGGCACTCGGCGTTGATGCCGACCCCGGCCAGGAAGCGGTAGCCGTCGAGCGCGTCCATCAGCTCGCGCCCCCACAGGCCGCCGCCGCGCACGAGCGTCGTCGCGAGGGTCAGCGGCATCACGCCGAGGCTCTGGATGAGGTACCCGCCCGCGAAGTCGGCGTCGGCCGGCCGCACGGTGTCCTCCGAGATGACGGAGGAGGGGTAGCCGCGGTAGCTGCGCATCTCGCTCTCGAAGGTGCCCCAGACCTGCGTCGCGCCGTGCGCGAGGAAGTTGCGGCCGACCTGGCCGCTGCTGTTCGCGACTCCGGTGTGCAGGAGCAGCCGCGGCGTCTCGACGCCGCCCGCGCAGAGGAACAGGGCGGAGCAGCGCTGCCGCCGCTCGACGCCCTCGGACGTGTAGAGGACCGCGCTCACGCGACCCGCCGCGTCCAGCTCGATCCCGTGCACGAACGACTCGGCGCGGATCTCGGCTCCCGCGCGGACGGCCGCGGGGAGATAGGTCGTGTCCATGCTTGCCTTGGCGCCGGTGCGGCAGCCCTGGTGGCACTGCCCGCAGTTGATGCAGGCGGGCCGCTCGCCGTGGTCCGGCTGGTGGCGGCTCGCGCTGAGCACCGCGGCGGGGGCGTCGACGGCGCGCATCCCGAGCTCGGCGCAGCCGCGCAGCATCATGTCGGCCGAGGCGTTGCGGTCGACGGGGCCCTGCAGGTAGCGGCGCGAGGGGTCCCACGGGTACTCGGCCGGCCCCGAGACTCCGATGAACGCCTCCACGGTCTCGATGTAGGAGGTCAGCTCCGCGTGCGGGACCGGCCAGTCGCGGCCGAGCCCCGACTCGCTCCTCAGGCGCAGGTCGCGCGGATCGGGACGCGGGGTGAACGCGCCCCAGTGCAGCGTCGATCCGCCCACTCCGCGGCCGCTGTTGTTCGGGCCGAAGGCGGTGGGGGCGTCGCCGCCGCTCAGTCGCTCCTGCATCCAGTTGATCTCGGTCGCGACGGTCTCGTCGGACGTGTGGCTCCGGGCGTCGAAGTGCGGGCCGGCCTCGAGTGCGACGACCCGCAGGCCGCGGGCCGCGAGCGAGGCCAGCAGCGGCGCTCCTCCCGCGCCGGTGCCGACGACGACGGCGTCGACCGTCTCGTCGAGATCGAAGCGGCGCATAGTTGCGGTGTTCATCGCGGGCTCCTCGCCGTGGGCTCCCAGTCCTCGCGCTGATCCGCTCCGAGCGAGCGGAATCCGGCGAGGGGGAGGGTGTCGCCGCCGGACGCGTAGCCGTCGTAGCCGACGCGGGCCATGCTCGCCGGGTGGGAGAGCCACTGGCGCACGAGGTCGACGCGGCAGTCCTCGAACCAGGCGGTCAGCTGCTCCGGGGTCAGGGCGCCGGCGGGAGCGGAGCCGTCGGCCACCGCGGTCAGCCGGTCGTCCTGCTCCACAGGCGTCAGCGCCGCGAATCCGTCGAGGGAGTCCAGGCCCAGGCCGTACGCGATCGGGTCGGCGGGCAGCGCGGCGTTCCGCCAGCCGTCGCCCTGCCCGTCGGCCAGCTGGGCGTCGACGCGGGCCGCGAGGTCGATCCTGCCGCCGTCCTGCGGCACGACGCGGTCGGCGATCGCGCGCAGCGTCGCGAGCCGGGTCGGAGTGAGGACCCGGGGCGCGTAGTGCGGGTCGTCGGCGAGCAGCCGCTCGGCCAGCAGGGCCCGCACGCGGGTGGTGGTGCGGGCGGAGGCGATGGCGCGCGAGGCGTTCACGGGCACGGCGGGTCCGATGCCCGCCCGCTCGACCCAGAACGAGCGGATCGCGGTGGCGGCGCCCGTCGCGTCATCGAGCCGCAGCGTCGGGATCCGCCCGGCGACCTCGCCCGCGGCGCCGCCGATCAGCACGAGCCCGGCGAGGCCGAAGAGCCCCGAGCGCCCCGCGAGCGTGCGCGAGGCGACGAGTGCGGCGACCTCGCCTCCGCGGCCCTCTCCGGCGATCAGCCAGCGGGTCGAGCCGTGGAAGGCGACGGCCCGCACGACGTCCTGGACCGCGGAGTCCGGATCGCCCGGCTCGAGCGGCACGACGTCGAGCACGTCCTCGAGCTCCGCAGCGAGGCCGCCGGCGACCGCCGATCCCTGCTCCCGCACGACGAAGAGGGCGGGACGCGCGAGGTCACTCGACGGCATGGGGCTCCAGGTGAGCGGGCGTGCGGAGGGCACGGAGGGGGAGGGGGCCGACGTGCTCGGAGCGGCGCCGGACCTCCATGCGACCACAGCGCCGCCGCCCGTGTTGACCCTTGCGGCCGACGGACACTCGTGCGAAGCGCGGAAGCCGACCCGCCTTCTGAGCGCCGTCGGTCCGCGAGCCCGCGTCGGACGGCGCGGCCTTCGGCCCGATGCCCGAGCGGAGACTGCGCGGATCAGGAGAGGGGGCCGCCGATGTTCTGCAGAGCGAGACGCTCGACGACGGTCAGCAGGATCAAGGTCAGTGCGCCGAGGTACACGAGCAGGCAGAGCGAGTTGAGGGCGATGCCGATCGCCGCGGTCCGGCGCGCGATCGGCTCCCGTCGGAGGGAGAGGATGCCGAGGACGACTCCGGCGAAGGGCGCCAGGATCGTCCAGCCGAGGAGGATCGAGCCGATCCCGATCCAGAAGCTCGCCCCGGCGAGGATCGACAGGGGTGCGTAGGTCGGGCCGACGGGATCGGCGGAGTGTGCGGTGGTCATGCTGAGCAGGCTCTCCCTCGGTCGGACCACGGAAGCCTGCCCGAGGAGGGGTGGCGGCGGGGTGCGTGGCGCGAAACGCCGTCACCGAGCGGCCCGGCGACTCCCTCGGTCACTGTCGATCCCTAAAGTCGAGTGGTCATCATGTTCGTGAGGAGTCATGTGGATCTGCTCGTCCTGCTCGTCGCCGTCGGTCTCGCGCTCGTCGCAGCCCTCCGGTTCCGCCGGTCCGGCCGCCCAGTGCTCAGGAGCTTCGGTCTCGCGGTCGATCGCCGCACGCCGATGCACGTCGTGGTCGGGATCGCAGTGTCCTTCTCCGCGGTCGCCGTCGTGTTCCTCGTCGAGCGAGCGCTCGGAGTCATCGACGTCCGGGCCGTGGAGCCGTCCCTGCCGGAGCTGGGGATGTGGACGGCTGTCATCGGTGCGATGGCGCTGATGGAGGAGCTGATGTTCCGAGTCCTGCTCCTGACCGGCGTGCTGGAGGTCGTGCGCAGCCTGCCGGCGGGCCGGTGGATCGGAGTCGGCGCGACCTCGATCGTCTTCGGACTCCTGCACCTCGGCAACCCCGATGCCACGATCGTCGGCGCCCTCGGAACGGCCCTCGGCGGGGCGCTCTGGAGCATCGCCTTCGTGGTCACCCGATCGCTCTGGCTCCCGCTGGCCCTGCACGCGTCGTGGAACCTGAGCCTGGCCGTCTGGGGCCTCCCGATCAGCGGGATCTCCGTCGTGCCCGGCCGTTTCAGCACCCGACCGACCGATGGCGGCGTCCTCTCGGGCGGATCGTACGGGCCGGAGGCCGGGCTGGTCGGGATGCTCGCGCTGCTCCTGGTCGCGGCCGCGGTCCTCGCCTACGCCCGGCGGATCTGGCCGTCGGGCCGTCTCAGCACGCTGACGTTCGCGCCGGATCCGGGGTCCTGACCGTCTCCGCCGGGCTCAGCGCGTGCGCAGCGCCTCGAGCAGTGCCGCGGGCGTCTCGGGGTCGCGCAGACTGATCGCGAACTCGCGCTCGCGCGTGGTCCGCACTACCAGCCCCGGGCCCGCGTTCAGGATGAGCGCCGAGCGGCCCGGCATCATCCGGTAGCCCCAGCCGCCCCACTCCGCCGGCCGCAGCTCGGCCGTGCCGACAGAGGCGATCGTCTCGAGCGGGATGCGCCGCAGCGGGATCCCGAGCACCCGCGACACCACGCGGAGCCCGCGGCGGTCGGCCGTGACGCGCAGTCGGGTGAAGCCGAGGACCACGATCGCGCTCGCGCCGAGGACCACGGCCATCGCGATCGCGGGGCCCGTCGAGCCCTCGGCCAGCAGCGTCGACACCGCGACGGCCGCGGCGAGCGCCAGGACGACTCCGACGACCGCGAAGACCCGGCCGGTGACGGTGTGCGACCAGGCGCCCGACTCGGAGTCGCCGAGCGCCATCCGCTCGACGCGCGTGCTCGACTCCGAGCGGCTGCGCGGAGCGAGGGCCCCCGGCACCACCGCGTAGGCGAGGCCGCCGAGCAGCACGAGCAGCCAGGCGCCCAGCTGCGCGCCCTCGGCCGAGCCCGCCGCGAGCGTCGTGCCGACGGACGTCGCCCAGGCCGAGGCGCCGAGGCCGGCGACCAGTCCGAGGCACGAGAGCAGCATCCGGGAGCCGCGACCGAGCAGCGCGGCGACGATCCCCGCCACAGCCGGGGCGCCGGAGAGGACGAGCGCCAGGGCCAGCAGGGCGCCGACCGGGGCGACCTCGTCGGCGGCGCCCGTCGAGGACCAGTGCGAGGCGAGGACGGGCGGCACGTCGAGCACGACCCGCGAGACGAGCACGGCGATCGCGGGCAGCAGGAGGGAGGCGGCGGCCAGCAGGGAGCGGGTGCGGTCGGTCACGGGGTGGTCCTCTCGATCAGGCGGATGAGCTCGGCGGGGCCGATCCCGCTGCGGCGGGCCTCGGCGACGAGCTGGTCGACGAGCGCGGTCACGCGCACGAGGCCGGGGCCGGCGGACTCCGCGATCCAGGCGCCCCGGCCGCGGCGCATCTGCAGGAGGCCGTCGTCGCGGAGCGCCGCGTAGGCGCGGAGCACGGTGTGCATGTTGATGTCGAGCGACTCGGCCAGCTCGCGGGCCGGAGGCAGGCGGTCGCCCGCCGAGAGCGCGCCCTCGGCGACGGCCGTGCGCACCTGCGACTCCAGCTGGTCGGCCAGGGAGCGCGGCGAGGAGTGGTCGACGCGGAACAACATGTTCGCAATGTTAGTAGAACAACTACCGCCGCCGCCAGGGCCCCGGCTCAGTGAGACAGCGCCAGGGACACCGCCAGCACGACCATCACGACCGCGACTCCCGCATCCAGCACCCGCCAGGCCGTCCGGCTCCGGAACAGCGGACGCAGCACCCGAGCCCCGAAGCCCAGCGCCGTGAACCACAGCACGCTGCCCACCACCGCCCCGACCCCGAAGAACCAGCGCTCGTCGCCGTGCGTGTTCGCGACGGACCCCAGCAGCACCACCGTGTCGAGGTAGACGTGCGGATTCAGGAGCGTCAGCGCCAGGCAGGTCGTGATGGCCGTCCGCAGCGAGGTGGACGCGCCCGCCGGGTCGCCGTCGAGCGTGCCGGGGCGGAGCGCGCGCTTCGCGGCGAGGACCGCGTAGCCGAGCAGGAACGCGATGCCGCCGCAGCGGATCACGACCAGCAGCCACGGCGCCGACTCGAGCACCGCGCCGATGCCCGCGATGCCGAGCACGATCAGCGCCGCGTCGCAGAGCGCGCAGATCGCCACCACGGCGAGGACGTGCTCGCGGCGGAGGCCCTGCCGGAGCACGAAGGCGTTCTGGGCGCCGATGGCGATGATGAGCGAGAGGCCGAAGCCGAGGCCGGACACGGCGGCGAGGAGGGGGGACACGCTCCGACGCTAGGGCGCCCGGAAGATGTAGACCAGCTCATGCTCCTTCAGTATCGTAAGCAGAACTGATGCTCACCGACGATCTCGATCTCTCCCGCCTGCGCGCGCTGGCCGCCGCCGTGCGGTACGGCTCCTTCGACGCAGCCGCCCGCGCCCTGCACGTCACCCCGTCGGCGCTCAGTCAGCGGATCAAGGCGCTCGAGACCGCGGCCGGACGCGTGCTCCTCGTGCGCTCGCGCCCGGTCGTCGCCACCGAGGCCGGAGCCGGGCTCCTGCGGCTCGCCCGTCAGATCGAGCTGCTCGCCGAGGACGCCGTGCGCGCCCTGGCCGGCGACGAGGCGGAGGGAGCCGGCCCGGTGCCCCTCGCGCTCGCCGTCAACGCCGACTCGCTGGCCACCTGGGTCCTCCCGGCGCTCGCCGGCGTGCCCGGCGCCGTCTTCGAGCTGCACCGCGAGGATCAGGAGCACACGACCGCGTTCCTCCGCGACGGCACGGTGATCGCGGCGGTCACGGCCGAGTCGGAGGCGGTGCTCGGCTGCTCCGTCGCTCCGCTGGGCGTCATGCGCTACCGGGCGATGGCGGCGCCCGCGTTCGCCGGCCGCTGGTTCCCCTCGGGCGGGCTCGAGGGCCTCGCCGAGGCGCCCGTCGTCGTCTTCGACGAGAAGGACCGCCTGCAGGAGCGGTTCCTCGCCGCCCACGCGCCCGGATCCGCTCCGCCCCGGCACCGCGTGCCCGGCTCGACCGACTTCGAAGCGGCCGTGCGGCTCGGCCTGGGGTGGGGCATGCTGCCGGAGCTGCAGGCCCCGGTGGGCGATCCCGGCCTCGTCGCGCTGGGCGGCGACCCGGTCGACATCCCCCTCTACTGGCAGCAGTGGTCGCTCCGGACGCCGAGCCTCGACGCGGTCGCCGCGGCGATCGCCGCGGCCGCCCGCGCGAGCCTGCGCTGAGCGCGGGTCAGACCGCGAACACGTCGCGCAGCGTCACCGTCTCGAGCGACCGGGCGACGAGGAGGTCGACCAGCTGCGCGTAGACCTGCGTGACGGGATCGAAGTTCGCGTGCCCGATCACGATGCGCTGCGGCTGGAACCACTCGTCGGCGAAGGCCAGCACCTGCTCCGTCGTGATGCGGCCGGAGTCGGACAGCGAGCCGTACCAGAGGGTGGTCGCCGTGTAGCCGATCCCCGCGGCGGCGGCCCGGCTCGCGGCGTCGGTGTAGCCGAACGGCGGCCGGTAGAACGGTGCGGCCTCGACCCCGTAGGTCGAGCGGATGAACTCGCCGTTCCGGCCGAGCTCCTCCTGCACCCCGTCGGAGCCCAGGCTCGTGAGGTCGACGTGCGACCAGGTGTGGTTCGCGAGCTGCACCTGGCCCGAGGCGACGAGCGGAGCGAGCGCCGGCGCGCACACGGTCCACGAGTCGTACTGACCGTTGAGGAAGAAGGTGAGGCGCGTTCCGGTGTCCTTCGCGAACTGCGCATAGGCGGCGACGACCTCGGTGTCGGCGCCGTCGTCGACCGTCCACGCCATCGCGTTCCCGACGCCGGCCGGCAGCTCGGTGATGATCCCCTCGGGCAGCGGCACCCGGGCGCGCACCGGCACGGGCGTCGCGGTCGCGGTCGGAACCGGGCGCGGCGGGGGAGTCGGAGTCGGAGTGGCCGCCACCGGCACCGCCGTCAGCGGCGCGGGTCTCGGGTCGGCGGTGCAGCCGCTCAGCCCCACCGCGGCCGACGCGATGCCCAGCAGCAGCGCGCGGCGCCTCAGCGATTCCATGGTCCCCCCTCGACGGCGCGCCGATCCCCCCGGAGCGCCCGAGCGACCGTACCGTGCCGCCGCACGCCGCCGCTCGAGCAGCGCACGGCGCGGCGGGGTGGTGCCTCCACGCGCTCGGCGGGAGGATGGAGCAATGTCTGGGAAAGCACTTTCCGTCGAGGAGATCGTCGACGGGCGGCATCCGCTGCGCAGCGTCGTCGGCCTGCTCCGGAGGCGTCCGCGCCGCATCCTCGCCGCCGTCGCCTTCTTCGCGGTGAAGGACACCCCGCTCTGGTTCCTGCCCGTCGTCACCGCCGAGGTGATCGACATCGTCGTCGCGGGCGGGCCGAGCAGTGGACTGCTGCTGTGGTCGGTGATCGCCCTGGTGCTGCTCGCGCAGAACTACCCCAACCACGTGATGTTCGTGCGGCTGTTCATGGGCACGGTCCGCGACATGGGCGCGGATCTGCGCAAGGCCATCGCGAACCGCCTGCAGCTGCTCTCGATCGGGTTCCACGCCCGGGCGAACAGCGCGATCGTGCAGACCAAGGTGGTCCGCGACGTCGAGAACATCGAGACGATGCTGCAGCAGACCGCGAATCCGCTGCTCTCGGCGGTGATGGTGCTGATCGGAGCCGTCACGATGACGGCGCTCAACGTGCCGGCCTTCCTCCCCGTCTACGCCCTCGCGATCCCGCTCGCGGTGCTGCTGCGACGGATCCTGCAGCGGCGCAGCATGCAGCGCAACGAGCAGTTCCGCCGCGAGGTCGAGCGCTTCTCGGCGACCGTCGGAGCGATGGCCACCCTCATGCCCGTCACCCGCGCGCACGGCCTCGAGCAGACCGCGGTCCGCACCGTCGCCACCGGCGCCGAGGGTGTGCGCGAGGCCGGCTTCGAGCTCGACCTGCTCAACGGGCGCTTCGCCTCGCTGTCGTGGGTGAGCCTGCAGCTGCTCGGAGTCGGCTGCCTGGTGCTCGCCGCGTGGGTCTCGATCTCGGGATGGCTCCCCGTCACTCCGGGCCAGGTCGTGCTGCTGAGCAGCTACTTCGCGCTCCTCACCTCCTCCATGACCAACCTGCTGATGCTGCTCCCGCTCGCGGCGCGCGGCTCCGAGTCGGTCCGCTCCATCGCCGAGGTGCTCGAGGATCCCGACCTCGAGCACAACGAGGGCAAGCGCGCGGTCGGCCGGGTCGCCGGGCGCATCACTCTCGAGGGCGTCGACTTCCGCTACGGCGACGACGGAGCGGCCCTGCACGGCATCGACCTCGATCTGCGCCCGGGCGAGACGGTCGCCTTCGTCGGCGCCTCCGGATCGGGCAAATCGACCCTGCTGAACGTGGTGCTGGGCTTCCTCCGGCCCACGAAGGGCCGGATCCTGCTCGACGGCGTCGACATGGAGACGCTCGACCTCCGCACCTTCCGCCGCTCCGTCTCGGTGGTGCCGCAGGAGTCGGTGCTCTTCGAGGGCACGATCCGCGACAACATCGCCTACGGCCTCGGCGACGTGTCCGACGAGCGGATGGAGGCGGCACTGCGCGACGCGAACGCGTGGGAGATCGTCGAAGCGCTGCCCGACGGCTGGGACTCCGTCGTGGGGGAGCGCGGCGCCCGCCTGTCGGGCGGCCAGCGCCAGCGGCTCTCGATCGCCCGCGCCCTCATCCGCGACCCGCGCGTGCTGCTGCTGGACGAGGCGACGAGCGCCCTCGACCCGGAGTCGGAGGCGCTGATCAAGGAGGCGCTCGGCCGGCTCACGGCGGGCCGCACGACGCTGGTCGTCGCGCACCGCTTCTCGACCATCCGCTCGGCCGACCGCATCGTCGTGCTCGAGCGCGGGCGCATCGCGGAGTGGGGCTCGCACGACGAGCTGCTCGCCGTCGGCGGGCACTACGCGCGGATGCACGCGGCGCAGTCGGGGTGATCCCGCTCTTGCCCGGGCCGCCCACGTCGCCTAAGCTACTCAGGTTGCGTGCATCTGCACGCGCTTGCGTGCTGCCCCTGCGGCGGAGGCTCCGGCCCCCGCGACCGGTGGGCGGTGTGCCGACAAGTGACCTTGGGTGGGTCGAGCGGGGCCGAGTGCCGCGTGCGCCCCACGGTAACCACACATGGAGGAAACCATGGCAGCAGTCTGCCAGGTGACCGGAGCCGTTCCCGGCTTCGGACACGCCATCTCGCACTCGCACCGGCGCACCAAGCGCCGCTTCGACCCGAACGTGCAGAAGAAGACGTACTACGTCCCCTCGCTCCGCCGTAACGTCACCCTGACGCTGTCGGCCAAGGGCATCAAGGTCATCGACGCCCGTGGCATCGAGTCCGTCGTCAAGGACATTCTCGCTCGTGGGGTGAAGATCTAATGGCAAAGCAGCAGGACGTCCGTCCCATCATCAAGCTCCGTTCGACGGCTGGAACCGGTTACACCTACGTGACCAAGAAGAACCGTCGCAACGACCCCGACCGTCTCGTGCTGAAGAAGTACGACCCCGTAGTGCGCAAGCACGTCGACTTCCGCGAGGAGCGCTAGAAATGGCCAAGAAGAGCAAGATCGCCCGCAACGAGCAGCGCAAGGTGATCGTCGACCGCTACGCCGCCAAGCGCCTGGAGCTCAAGAAGGCTCTGGTCGACCCGGCCGGCACCGACGAGTCCCGCGAGGCCGCCCGCGTCGGCCTCCAGAAGCTCCCCCGCAACGCCTCGCCGGTCCGCGTCCGCGGCCGCGACGCCGTCGACGGCCGCCCCCGCGGCAACCTGTCGAAGTTCGGCATCTCGCGTGTCCGCTTCCGCGACATGGCGCACCGCGGCGAGCTGCCCGGCATCACGAAGTCCAGCTGGTAGTCCGTACCACTGCGCTCACACCGAAGGGGCCTCGCGATCTGACGATCGCGGGGCCCCTTCGGTGTTCCCGTGCTCGGAGTGCCGTCGGCACTCCTCGCCGCAGTCGGCTCCTCGAGGTGGTCGCGTTCCGCACAGCGTCCTGCGTACCGCTACGGCGAATCGCTGGCACGCGATTCCCCGGTTCGCTCGACCTTGCGCGACGCGGTGCAGGTTCACAGCTCGCGTTCCGCGTCGCTCGCTGAGGTCGCGTCTCCCCGCCCGCTGCTGGTCGAGTAGCCCCGGAGGGGCGTATCGAGACCCACCATCGCCGGAGTCGGGGTCCGGTTGGCTCTCGTCCGGTCGGTGGGGATCTCGATACGCCCGCTGCGCGGGCTACTCGATCAGCAGTGGGTGCCGAAGGTCCGCCCGCTCGGCCCCCCGCCCGCTGCTGGTCGAGTAGCCCCGGAGGGGCGTATCGAGACCCGCCGTCGCCGGAGTCGGGGTCCGGTCGGCTCTCGTCAACGCGGTGGGGATCTCGATACGCCCGCTGCGCGGGCTACTCGATCAGCAAGGAGCCGTGCTTCCGTCCGGCCCGACGCAACCCGATCGATCCGTCGCGGGAGGCCGCCCCGCGCGACTCCGCGCGGCCGTTCTCGACGGATCGGCGCCGCCCGGCACGCCCGGGTAAAATCGAGCGCATGACCACCCCCAGCCTGCCCAGCGTCGCCGAGATCGCGGCGCTCATCGACCACGCGATCCTGAAGCCCGAGCTCACCCGCGCCGAGGTCGACGCGCAGCTCGACGAGGCCGCCGCCTCGGGCGTGTTCAGCGTCTGCGTCCGCCCCTCCGACATCGCGCACGCGGTGCGCCGCCTCGAGGGCTCCGGAGTCCTCGTCGGCACCGTCATCGGCTTCCCGCACGGCACCACCTCCACGGCCGCGAAGGTCGCCGAGTCGCGTCAGGCCCTGGCCGACGGTGCGAGCGAGCTCGACATGGTCGTCAACATCGGCCGCCTGCGCAGCGGCCTGCTGCAGGACGTCGAGGACGACGTCCGCGCGGTGGTCGACGCCGCCGACGGCCACGTCGTCAAGGTGATCCTCGAGACGAGCCTCCTCGACGACGAGCAGGTCGTCGCGGGCAGCGAAGCGTCCGAGCGCGCCGGCGCCGACTTCGTCAAGACCGCCACCGGCTTCGCGGGCGGCGGCGCCAACGAGCACGACCTGCGCCTGATGCGCGGCGCGGTGTCCGACGCCGTCCAGGTGAAGGCCTCCGGAGGCGTCCGCGACCTCGACACGCTGCTTGCGTACCGCGACCTCGGCGTCACCCGCTTCGGCACGAGCGGATCGGCGACGATCCTCGGCGACCTGGCCGCGCGCCTCGACGGCGACGCCTCGGCCGCGCGCGTCGACTCCGCCTCCTACTGACCGTGGCCCGCCGCGCCGCCGGGCCCGTCTCCCGGTGGATGGAGTACACCCGCCGTCCGCTCGAGGAGAGCGCCCGCGCCCTCAAGGAGCGGGTCTACGCGACGTTCACGGGCCTCGCGGTCGTCATGATCTACGCCGTCGACGACCACCCCGACGCGGGCCACGCCCTGCGGAGCCTCGTGATCTCGATCATCGGCATCTCGGCGGCCGGATTCACGGCCGAGGTCATCGCGCACCAGGTCACCCACGCCGCGCTCCCGTCACGATCGGAGCTGCGCGTCATGCTCCGCATCGCGGCGGGCGCGCTCGCGTCGGCGTCGCTCCCGGTGCTCGCCCTGCTCGCGGCGGTGCTCGGCTGGATCGAGGCGACGACGGCCCTGTGGATCGGCGTCGGCGTGTACGCCGCGGTGCTCGCCGCCGTCGCGCTGATCGCGGTCGGCCGGGCGGGCCTCACCTGGCGGCAGCGCGTGATCTCGCTCGCGATCCTCCTGGGCCTGGGCGCGCTCGTCGTGGGTGTGCTCGCCCTCGCGCACTGACCCGGGCGTCGAGGCGGGCGTAGGCTCGGGAGCGATGTCGTCACGCACCCGGGTCGAGCTCGGCCGCCGCGAGGATCTGGGCGCCGACTGCGCGAACTGCTTCGGGCTCTGCTGCGTCGCCCTGGCGTTCTCGCGCTCGAGCGATTTCCCCGTCGACAAGCCGGCGGGCGATCCGTGCACGAACCTCGACTCCGAGGACGCCTGCACGATCCACCGCCGCCTCCGCCCCGAGGGCTTCGTCGGCTGCACGGTCTTCGACTGCTTCGGCGCGGGGCAGAAGGTGTCGACGCACACGTTCGGCGGTGTCTCGTGGCGGAGCGACGCGGCGGTGCGCGAGCGGATGTTCGCCGTGTTCCCGCTCGTCCGCCGCCTCCACGAGCTGCTCTGGTACCTCGATGTCGCGCTCGAGATCGACGCCGCTGACGGCGACGCCGTCCGCCGCCGCTTCGAGGCCGTGCACGCGCTCACGCTCGCCTCGCCGGAGGAGATCCTCGCGGCCGACGTGGACGCCGAGTTCGCCGCGTCCCGCCCGCTCCTGATCGCCGCGAGCGCGGCGGCGCGCGCCGGGGTGGGCACCGGCTCCGACCGCCGCCTCGTCCCGGGCGCCGACCTGCTGGGCGCGGACCTGCGCGGAGCGGACCTCCGCGGCACCGACCTCCGCGGAGCGCTGCTGATCGCGGCCGACCTGCGCCGCACCGACCTGCACCGCTGCGACGTGCTCGGAGTGGACCTCCGCGACGCGGACGTGTCCGGCGCCGACCTCTCGGGCGCGCTCTACCTCACCCAGGCGCAGGTCTCGAGCACGCGCGGCGACGCGGCGACCGTGCTCCCTCCGCACTTCGAGCGGCCCTCGCACTGGTCGAGCACGACCGCCCCCGACCGCCCGCGCGCGTCGGGACGACGCCCCACGGGACCCCGCAGAACAGGACGACGCCGATGACCTCCTCCCCGATCCGCTTCGCGATCGTCGGCTCCGGCTGGCGCACCGGCTTCTTCCTCCGCCTCGCCCGCGACGTGCCGGAGTCGTTCCGGGTCACCGGGATCCACTCGCGGTCCGCGCGCCGCGACGCGGTCGCCGCCGAGTGGGGCGTGCCCGCGTTCGCGAGCGTCGACGAGCTCGTCGCTCGCGGCGACCCCGAGTTCGTGCTCGTCGCCGTGCCGGTCGAGGTGGCGTCCGACATCACGGCGGACCTCGTCCGTCGCGGGATCCGCGTGCTCGAGGAGACGCCTCCGGCCCTCGACGTGCCCGCGATGCGGCGGATGTGGGACGAGGTCGGCGGCTCCGACCTGGTGCAGGTGGCCGATCAGAGCCTGTTCATGCCCGCGCACTCCGCGCGCTGGAAGGCGGTGCGCTCGGGCCTCATCGGCACGCCGACCCAGGTGCAGGTCTGCTCGAACCACCTGTACCACGCGGTCTCGATCATGCGCGGGCTGCTCGGCGACCGGGGCGGGCCGACCCGCGTGAGCGCGCGCGATCTCCGCGCGCCGCTCCTGGATCCGCTGACGACGCACGGCTGGACCGACGCGACCGAGGCCGAGGAGCGGACGACCACCCTGGCGACCCTCGACTTCGGCGACGGCCGCTCGGGGCTCTACGACTTCACCGACAACCAGTGGTTCACCCCGCTGCGCCACCGCCGGCTGACCGTGCGCGGCTCGCACGGCGAGATCGACGGCGACAGCGTGGTGCGGATGGCGGCGCCGCGGTCGGTCGTCGAGTCGCGGATCACCCGCCGGCAGACGGGGATCGACCACAACCTCGAGGGCTTCCACCTCGACACGATCGCGCTCGACGGCGAGGTGCTGTTCCAGAACCCGCACCAAGGCGCGCGGCAGTCCGACGAGGACATCGCCGTCGACGCGCTCGTCGGCGCGACGGGCGCCTGGGCGAGGGGCGAGGGGCCGGCGCCCTATCGGCTCGCGGACGGGCTGCAGGACCACCTGCTGGGTCTCGCGATCCGGGAGTCGGCCCAGGCGGGCGCCGACGTCGTCACCGAGCGCGAGCCCTGGGCCGACGCGCTCAGCCGTCCGTCGGTGTTCCGCTGATCCCGGCGCCGTCGGAGTCGTCGTCCGCGGGCACGCCCTCGATCACCTCGCGCTGCAGCAGGTGCGCCCCGCTCCAGCACTCGATGATGCAGCGGGGGAACGCCTCGCGATCGGGTGAGCGGAGCCACACCGTCGCGGCCTCGCGCGCCCATGCCTCGGAGGCGTAGACGCCGATGACCTCGGTGCGGTCCTCCCAGGGAGAGGCCGTCGACAGGACGAAGTGGGCGCCGGGCATGGGGCCACGCTAGCGCCCTCGCGGATCCCGTGGGGTCGACGCGGGTCAGCCGATGGTGGCCCGGAGGCGCCCGTTCAGGGCGCTCAGGGCCGCGGCGAGCTCCTCGTGGTCGGCTCCCGCGAGCACGCCGCCGCCCTGCTCGAGGCTGCGGCGGATCAGCTCGATCTCGGCGTCGGGCAGCCGTCGGGCGGCCAGCAGGCCTTCGAGTGTCGCGAGGACCGCGACGAGGGCGACGGCGTCGTCCACGTCGAGCGGCCGGGTGCAGGCGTTCTGCATTCGATGCTCCTGTTCGCGATCCGGGTCCGGGGATCCTGTCGATGATCGTGCAGACGGACGCCCCGCCGCGAGGGGCGGGGCGTCCGGAGGGGGCAGTGTCAGTTCTTGAAGACGTCCTTGACGTCCTCGCCCGTCTTCTTCAGGTCGGCGGCCTGCTGGTCGCGGCGGCCCTCCTCGGCCTTGCGCTCGTCGCCCTGGACGTTGCCGAGAGCCTCCTTCGCCTTGCCGGCGAGGTCCTGAGCGGCGTTCTTGATCTTGTCGTCGAGTCCCACGAGGGTGTCCTTCCGTCGGTGTTCGTGTGGGGGTGCGGTGGGTTGGGGCGCCTAGGCGACGCGGGGCTCGGCCTCGGGGGCGTCGTCCTCGGGGATGTGCACGTCCTGGACGGTCACGTTGATCTCGGCGACGTCCATGCCGACGATCTCGCGGATCGCCTCGGCGACGGCGGAGCGCACGCCCTCGGCGACGCTCTGCAGCGCGGCCGGGTACTCGGCGACGATCACGACGTCGGCGGCGACCTGGCGCTCGCCGACCTCGACCTTGACGCCCTGGCCGCGGTCGTCGTTGCCGATGGCGCTGCGGAGCGCGCCGATCGCGCGGGCCGCTCCTCCGCCGAGGGCGTGGACGCCGGGGACCTGACGGGCGGCGATGCCCGCGACCTTCGCGATGACGGCGTCGTCGATGACGGTGCGTCCGACTCCGGTGCCCGTCGTGGTGGTCGCGTTGCTGTCGGCCATGATCTCCTCTTTCGCGTGGTGCCCGATCCGGTCGATCGGGGCGGTATGCGAATAGGACGCGACGACGTCCGTGAACGTCACGGTGCTCGGCGGCTCATCCAGGGAACTGCCAGAGAAGCACCGTGAGGCCTCATCGCGCCGTCGTGCGCTCCAGGAACTCCAGGGTCCGCTCGAGCGTCACCCGCGCCTCCGGCAGGTCGAAGTCGAACTGGTACTCGTGCCCCAGCTGCGCCTCGTGGCCCTCGCCCCAGAAGAGGTCGGTCACCGGCACGCCGAGCGTGCGGAGGTGCGCGGCGAACGGACGCGACTGGCGGGCCGTGAGCGGGTCGGCGTTCCCTCCGCTGAGGA
Organism: Rathayibacter caricis DSM 15933; assembly: GCF_003044275.1. Lineage (NCBI taxonomy): Bacteria > Bacillati > Actinomycetota > Actinomycetes > Micrococcales > Microbacteriaceae > Rathayibacter > Rathayibacter caricis. The sequence continues at coordinate 1,687,711 of NZ_PZPL01000001.1, forward strand.
AGACCGGCGGGAACCGCGGAGTGACGTGGTCGATGGTCGACATGTGCAGCCCCGCGGTCGACTCCGACCAGTTGCGCCGGCCCGTGTAGGCCCAGAGCGCCGCGCGGAACGCCCAGCCGGCGACTCCGGTCACCTTCGACACCCCGGTCAGGTCGAACACGCCGCAGTGCAGGATCAGGGCGCGCAGCGCGTCGACGGGGAGGCTGGTCACCAGCCCGGCGTCGCGGGCGTAGGAGGGGTTCGTGATCGCGGTGGCGAGCTGGCTGGCGAGCTGCGCACCCGCGGAGTCGCCCGCCAGCACGATGCGGTCGCGGGCGATGCCCAGGCGGCCGGCGTGGCGGCGGAGGTGCTCGAGCCCGGCGAGCAGCTGGCGCGGCGCCGTCGGGTAGGTCGACTCGGGACCGCGGCCGTAGTCGAGGCCGACCGCCGTGTAGCCGGCGGCGGCGAGCATGCGCAGGTAGGGCTCGACGTCCTGCCGGTGCCCCGAGATCCAGGCTCCGCCGTGGATCCACACCACGGTCGGCCGCGCGCCCGCGCCGGCGGAGCGGAAGACGTCGGCGGTGGTGGCGGGCGCGCCGTCGCGCGCGGGGACGATCTCGGCGACGCGGCTGACCCCCTCCGGCACGAACGGCCGCATGGTGTCGGCGGTGCGCCGCGCCTCGCGCTCGAACACGGTGCGGATCGCGAGGGCCGCCGGCCACGGCGTCGCCCCGAGCGCCGCTCCCGCTGCCGCTCCGGCCGCCGCGAGGACGCCTCCGGTGCCGACGATCGCCCCGGTGGTCGCGGCTGTGCGCCTCATGCTGGTCCCCCTCCGCTGCGACGTCCGCCCGAGCCCCCGCTCGGTGCCGCCGCGTCGCTGCAGGAGGAAGGCTACGCACTCGATGTTTCGACCGTGCGACGCGATTCGTGCCGCGGAGCGCCGCCGTGGTGCGATGGGACGGTGACGGACGACGCGAAGGCCCCGGTGCTGCCCACCGAGCGGCGCGGGCGGCAGTACCTGCTGCTCGGCCTCATCGGAGTGATCGGCGGGGTGCTCTCGGGCGCGTTCGGAGTCGGCGGCGGCATCGTGATGGTGCCGATGCTGGTCGCGTGGGCCGGGATGGACCAGCGCCGCGCCTCCGCGACCTCGCTGCTCGCGATCGCGCCCACGTCGGTCGCCGGCGCCTTCGGCTACGCGCTGGCCGGGCAGGTCGCCTGGATCCCGGCGGCGGTCATCGCCGCGGCGGCGATGCTCGGCGCGGTCCTCGGCTCGTGGCTGCTCGCGCGGCTCCCGCTGGGCGTGCTGCGCTGGCTCTTCGTCGCCCTGCTGGTCGCGGCGGCGGTGCGGATGGCCCTGTTCGGCTCGAACGAGACCGGCGACGTGGCGGAGGGCTGGGCCGTGTGGCCCGGCTTCGTCGGGCTGGGCGCGGCGATGGGCGTCGCCTCCGGTCTCTTCGGGATCGGCGGGGGCGCGATCGCGGTGCCGGTGCTCGTGGGTGCCTTCGGACTCGCCGACCTGCTCGCCAAGGGCACGTCGCTGGCGGCGATGATCCCGACCGCCATCAGCGGCTCGATCGCCAACGCCCGCCGCGGACTGCTCGACGTGCGGGCGGGGCTCGTCGTCGGCTTGACCGCGACCGCGTCCTCGTTCGCCGGAGTGGCTCTGTCGTTCCTCCTCCCCGCGCGGCTGTCGGGGATCCTCTTCGCGGCGCTGCTCCTGCTGGCCGCGCTGCAGCTGGCGCTGAAGGCGCGGCGGCGCGCCTGATCGTCGTGCGCCCCTGCCCGATGGCGGGCCCCGCCGTCAACGCCCTTCTCGCGGTCGGCGGCGCGGCTCTAGCGTCCTGACGACGGCGGTCCGGCGGGCGGGCGCCGGGAGCGGAGGGACCCCATGGCGGTCGCGGACGGCGGGCGGCGGAGCGCGGACGGCGGGCAGCGGAGCGCGCCCCGGGGAGGGCCCGCGTTCTTCCGGAACGAGGCACCCGGCATCCACCGGATCGAGCACGCGTACACGAACCTGTACCTGCTCGAGGAGGGCGGCCGGATCACGGTCGTCGACGCGGGACTGCCGCGCACCTGGCCGCACCTGCTGCGCGCCCTCGAGGTGCTCGGGCGCGACGTCTCGGACATCGACGCCCTGGTGCTCACCCACGCCCACTTCGACCACGTCGGCGTCGCCCGGCGCCTCGCCGAGCGGGGCGTCCCCGTGCTCCTGCACCCGGCCGATGCACCGCTGGCCGCGCACCCGTACTCGTACCGGAGGCAGCGCACCCCGTTCGTCTACCCGCTGCGGTACCCCTCGGCGATCCCCGTGCTGGGAGCGATGGCGCGCGCCGGCGCGCTGGCCGTCCCTCCGCTGACGACCACGGTCGCCCTGCGCGCGGGCGAGACGCTCGACGTGCCGGGATCGCCGACCGTGCTCGCGACTCCGGGGCACACCGACGGCCACGTCTCGCTGCACGTCGCCGACCGCGGAGCCGTGATCGGCGGCGACGCCCTCGTGACGCTCGACCCCTACTCGGCGCGCACCGGTCCGCATCTGGTGGCGCGCGCGGCGACGGCCGACACCGCCCGCTCGCTCGCGTCGCTGGACGTGCTCGCGGCGACGGGGGCGCAGACCCTGCTGCCGGGGCACGGCGAGCCGTGGCGCCTCGGAGTGGCGGCGGCCGCGACGCAGGCGCGGCGCGCGCCGATGGCCTGAGCGGTCAGCCGGCGATCAGTGCCGTGAGCCGATCGGCGGCCGCGGTCACGCTCGAGACCGCGCTGAGCGTCACCAGGCACGCGACACCCCAGAACCAGGTGCGACCGGGAGCCCGGGCGCTGCGGCGGTCGAACGCGAGCCACCAGGCGCCGACGACCGAGACGCAGGCCGCGATGACCGAGCCGAGCGCCATCCGCACGTGGTCCTCCGGGCCGGGGGACGACCACGAGTTCGTCGCGAGCAGGATCGCGAGCGGGACGACGATCACGGCCAGGACGCCGAGGAGGACGGCGTGACGGGACGAGCGCTGATCGGGTCGAGGAGGTGCCGTCGGTGCAGTGGTCATGACTCGTCCCCCGTCGTGCCGGGAGCGTCCCGGCAGGGCGACGCTACCTCGGCGGCACTCCGGAGTCACCGGAACGGGGGAGAATCGGTAGCGATGTCACCTCGAGTCGCATGAGCGCGTTCACCTACCAGGCCGCGTCGATCCCCCTCCGCCTCGCGAGTGCCGGGATGGTCGTCGCCCTCCCCGTCCTCGCCGTCGAGCGCCTCGACGACGTCGCGCTCGGCGGTCTGCTGACCGGCGCCGCGCTGTTCCCGAGCGTCGTCGCGGCGCCGCTCGTCGGCACCGTGCTCGACCGGGTGCGGCACCCGCGCCGGCTGCTGGTGGCGTCGGCCGTCGCGACGGCGGCGGCGTTCGCGCTCGCCGCGTTCCTCGGCGACGTGCCGACCCTCCTGATCGCGCTGCTCCTCGTGCTCGCCGGACTCTCGACGCCGGTCTCGATGGGCGGCATGTCGAGCTTCGTGACCAGCGCGATCCCGGATGCGCGCCGCGCCTACGCCCAGGACTCGCTCTCGTACAACGTGGCGTCGATCGGCGGGCCGGCGCTCGCCGGGCTCGCGATCGCCGTCGCCGACGCGCGGGCCGCGATGCTCCTGATGGCCGGGCTCGCCCTCGTCGGCGTGCTCGGCTCGCTGGCCCTGCGGATGGACGCCCGCCCGGCTCCCACCATCGGCGTGCGCCGCACGATCGCGGCGGGAGTGACCCACCTCGTCCGCCACCGCCCGATCGCGGTCGTCACCCTCTCGGGCACGCTGAGCCAGATCGGAGGCGGCGCGGCGGGGGTCGCGGCGATCGCGCTGTCGATCGAGCGGCTGGGCTCCACGGCCGGAGCGGCGTGGATCCTGACGGCCTTCGCGATCGGCGGACTGCTGGGCGCGGTCGCCGTGGCCGCCCGCCGCTGGACGCAGCGCCCGCCGTCGTGGGTGATGGGCGCGGGCTTCGCCGCGACCGGCGCCTCGCTCCTGCTCGCCGCTCCGGATCTGGGCATCGTCGTCGTGATCGTCGCGTTCGCGGTGGCCGGGGTGTTCACCGCCCCCGCCAACGCGGCGATGCTGATGCTGCGCGACCAGGAGAGCCCGGCGGCCGTCCGCTCGCAGGTGTTCACGATCGGCGCGGGACTGCGGGCGGCCGCCGCCGCAGTGGGCGCGACGCTCGCGGGCGCGGCCTCGGGACTCGACGCGGGCTGGCTCGTGACCGGGATCGCGGCGATCTGGATCGTCTCGGGAGCGCTGCTCCGGGCCTTCCCGCGGCCCGGCACCGTCTCCTCGCCGCAGGACATCGGCTGAGAAGGGGGTCTCTCGCCTGACAGCCGAGAGACCCCCTCGTCAGCCGAGGTTCTGCGCGCGGATCAGGCGGCGACGCCCGCGAGGCTGCCCGTGGTGAGGCCCTCGGGGTCGGTGATCAGGCAGTTGATCGTGCGGTCCCCGCCGCCCCAGCTCTCGGCGGTGGGGTAGTAGTAGCTGAAGTCGTACTTCGACTCCTGGTAGGTCAGGCCGACGAAGGCGTCGTACGCGGCGACGCACTCGTCCTCGGCCTGCTGCGTGGTCGCCTCCTCGCCGGGGTACTCGTCGGCCTCGGCCATCGTGACGTTCTGGAAGACCTCGTAGCTGTGCGGCTCGGTGCACGGCACGGTCGGCACGTCGGTGACCTCCGTGGCCTCCTCGGTGAGCTCGTCGTTCAGGCAGTCGCCGACGCGGAGCTGGAACACGTCGGTGGTGCCGCCCTCGGTGATCTCGCCCGACTCCTCGTCTCGGGTCTCCCCGCCGGCCAGGCTGTTCAGGCCGGAGCAGCCGCCCAGGCCGAGCGCGAGGGCCGCTGCCGCGACCAGGACGAGGGAGGAACGACGGCGGTTCATGGAGGACTCCTGGTTCTGCGAGGACGGATCGCGTCCACGGGACAACGGACTCCCCCAACCTAGGGCTCCGGCGACTCCGACTGCAGGGGGATGCGGGAGGGGACGTCCAGGCAGGAGGAGTCGAATGGGTGCATGGCTCAGAAGACGGTCGCGGACCAGCTCATCGCCCAGCTCATCGATGCCGGGGTCTCCCGGATCTACGGCATCGTCGGGGACTCCCTCAATCCGATCGTCGACGCGGTGCGCAGAAGCGGCGGCTCGGCGAAGGGAGGGATCGACTGGATCCACGTGCGCAACGAGGAGGCCGCGGCCTTCGCGGCCGGCGCCGAGGCCCAGCTGACCGGGAGGCTGGCCGTCTGCGCCGGCAGCTGCGGTCCGGGCAACCTGCACCTGATCAACGGCCTCTACGACGCGCACCGCTCGGGCGCCCCCGTGCTGGCGATCGCCAGCCACATCCCCAGCGGCGAGATTGGCTCCTCGTACTTCCAGGAGACGCATCCGGACCGCCTCTTCGTCGAGTGCTCGAACTACCGGGAGCTGGTGTCGACCGCCGCGCAGGCGCCGCGCGTGGTGAACGCCGCGATGCGCAGCGCGGTGGCCCTGGGCGGCGTGGCCGTCGTGACTCTGCCCGGCGACGTGGCCGAGTTCGAGGCCGTGGGGGAGTTCCCGGCGTTCGTTCTGCCCGCGCCGGCCGTGCTCGTGCCGGACGACGGCGACGTGCGAGCGCTCGCCGCCGCGATCGACTCGGCGAAGACCGTCGCGATCTTCGCGGGCGCCGGGGTGCGGAACGCGCACGACGAGGTCGTCGCCTTCGCCGAGCTCGTCGGAGCGCCCGTCGGGCACAGCCTCCGCGGCAAGGAGTGGATCCAGTACGACAACCCGTACGACGTCGGCATGACCGGCCTCCTGGGCTACGGAGCCGCCCACGCGGGCATCCACGACGCCGATCTGCTGATCCTGCTCGGCACCGACTTCCCCTACGAGCAGTTCCTGCCCGACGCGTCCGAGGTCGTCATCGCGCAGGTCGACACCGACGCGTCCAAGCTCGGGCGCCGGGTGAGCGTGGCGCATCCTGTGCACGGGGACGTCGGCGCGACCCTGCGCGCCCTCACTCCGCTCGTGCAGCGCAAGAGCCACCGCTTCCTCGAGAAGACGCTGAAGAAGCACGAGAAGCTCGTCACCGGGGTCGTCGGCAAGTACACCGAGGTCGAGAAGCGCCGCCCGATCCACCCCGAGCTCGTCGCCTCGACACTCGACGGACTGCTCTCGGAGGACGCGATCGTCACCGCCGACACCGGCATGGGCAACGTCTGGCAGGCGCGGTACATCACTCCCAACGGCCGCCGCCGCCTGATCGGCTCGTACCTGCACGGCTCGATGGCGAACGCCCTGCCGCAGGCGGTCGGCGCGCAGCTCTCGCACCCCGGACGGCAGGTCGTCTCGCTCAGCGGCGACGGCGGGCTCTCGATGCTGATGGGGGAGCTCGTGACGGTGGCCGCGTACCGGCTGCCGGTCACGATCGTGGTCTTCAACAACTCCACGCTCGGGCTGGTGAAGGTCGAGATGCTGGTGGACGGCTTCCCGGACTTCGCGGTCGACGTGCCGATGGTGGACTACGCGAAAGTGGCGGAGGCCGTCGGCATCCGCGGGATCCGCGTCGAGGATCCGAAGGACGTCGAGGGTGCGCTGCGCGAGGCGCTCGCCGAGGACGGCCCGGTCCTGGTCGACGTGGTGACGGATCCGCTCGCCCTGTCTCTGCCGCCGACGGTCACCGGCGCGCAGGTGAAGGGCTTCGCGCTGGCGATGTCGAAGATCGTGATGAACGGCGGGGCCGGCGAGGCGATCGCCCTCGCCCGCTCCAACGTGAAGCACGCGCTGCCGTGAGGGGACTGGCGTCGGGGACCTGGTTCGTGCGCGGCTCGAGCCTGCCGCTGTGGCGGGGGAGGGAGGGGGTCGCGATCACCTACGCGCCGCTGCCGAGCGGTGAGGTCGCCGATGTCGTCAGCTGGCGCGGCCGACGCGCGACGCGGTACGTCGTCGGTCTGGACGCCCCCGATCCGCTCGACCCCGACGGCTTCCGCTGGCGCGGGGTCGAGCCGCTGACGCTGCTCGCGCGCAGCCGCTGGTCGTTCGTCGCGGCCGACGAGGAGGCGGGCTGGGCGCTCACCCGGTTCGCGCGCACGCCGTTCACGCCGGCGGGAGTCGACGTGTACGTGCGCGAGGCGCATCCCGCTCCCGGGGTGCTGGCGGCGGCGCTGCGGGCGTGCGCGGCGGATCCGCGGACGGCGGCGCTGCGGCCCCGGATGTTCGAGGTGGCGCCCTAGGCGCCCTCGCCCGCGAGCGACACCGAGTCGGCGTCCATCCGCTCGCCGCACTCGGCGCAGTGCAGCACCGGATCCAGGCGCGCGCCGCAGCGGTGCTGGTACGGCTGCCGCGCCGACGGCTCGCGGGCCCAGCGCTCGCCCCAGGCGGCGAGGGCGATCAGCACGGGTACGGCGTCGCGCCCGGCCTCGGTGAAGCGGTACTCGAAGCGGGGCGGCCGCTCGGAGTAGGCGACGCGCTCGATCACGCCGTGCTCCTCCAGGGTGCGCAGCCGCGCGGTCAGGACATCGCGCGGGGCGCCCGTGAAGGCCCGGATGCGGTCGAAGCGGTGCTCGCCGAACGCGATCTCGCGCAGCACCAGCAGGCTCCAGCGCTCGCCGAGCACCTCGAGCCCGGCGGCGATGGGGCAGGCGCGGGGCGTGATGCCGACGGTGGTCACGGGGTCTCCGATCCGGCGCCGAGCGCCCGGGTCCTGTGAGTTGGGAATTCCAACCCACTACTCCGATGTTGCCCGATGCAGAGGTCGCGACCGCCGCGACCCGCAGAATCGGGAGATCCCACCATGACATCACTCCACGGAGCCGTCGTCCTCGTCACCGGAGCGAACGGCGGACTCGGCTCCGAGTTCGTCGCGCAGGCCCTCGCGCGCGGCGCGGCCAAGGTCTACGCCGCCGCCCGTCGCCCGAAGGAGTGGGGCGACGAGCGCATCGTGCCGCTCGTGCTCGACGTGAACGACGCGGAGTCGGTGGCCGCAGCCGTCGAGGCGGCTCCCGACGTGACGGTGCTGGTCAACAACGCGGGCGTCTCCGGAGCGAGCTACAGCCTGCTCGAGCTCTCGACGCAGGAGCTGCGCGACGTGATGGAGACGAACTTCTTCGCCCCCGTGCTGCTCGCGAAGGCGTTCGCGCCGCGGCTGTCCGAGGCCTCGGGTGCGGCGATCATCGACGTCCACTCCGCCCTCAGCTGGTTCGCGGTGGCCGGCGGCTACAGCGCTTCGAAGGCGGCGCTGTGGTCGGCGACCAACTCGCTCCGCCTGGAGCTCGCTCCGCAGGGCGTGCACGTGCTGGGGCTGCACGTCGGCTACGTCGACACCCCGATGGCCGCGGGCGCCGAGGGGCCGAAGGCGAGCCCGGTCGACGTGGTCGGTCAGACCTACGACGGACTCGAGTCGGGCGCCTTCGAGGTGCTGGCCGACGAGACGAGCCGTCAGGTGAAGTCGGGTCTGGCCGCGCCGATCGAGGCGGTCTACCCCCAGCTCACGGGCGCCTGACGCCTGCAGAACGTCAGCCGGGAGCGGTCCTCGCGCACGATGGTGGCTGAGGACCGCTCCCGGCTGAGGTCGTGGTCGGCTACTCGCCGAGGGTGATCGCCTGGGCCTCCACCAGCTCCGGCTCCTCGCCGTGCGCATCGGCACGGGCCAGCGTCCGGCGGCCGAGCAGCACGATCAGCGCGGCGACGAGCACGGCGCCGGCGGCGGCGTACATCGGGAACGCGGGCGAGATCGCGGCGGCGACGGCCGAGGCGGCGGGCGGCGCGATCGCTCCGCCCAGGAACCGCACACCCGAGTAGGCGGAGGAGGCGACCGAGCGGGGCAGGTCGGTCGCCTCCATCACGCACTCCGTGAGCACGGTGTTGACGACGCCCAGCAGCAGGCCGCCGACGATGATGCAGACGATCAGGCCCACGCGCGACGAGATCGCGAGGCCGCCGGCGACGAGGTCGAGCGCCAGCAGCACCAGCACCGAGCGCAGCACCACGGTGCGCGGCAGACGGGCAGTGAGCAGCGGGGCGGCGAAGACCGACGTGATCGCGACTCCCAGGCCCCAGCCGAAGAACGTGAAGCCCAGTCCCATCTCGTCCAGGCCCAGCGGGTACGGCGTGTAGGCGAGCAGCACGAAGAAGCCGATGTTGTAGAAGAGCGCGGCACCCGCGAGAGTGCGGATCGCGGGGACCCGCAGGGCTCTGAACGGCGCCGAGAGCGGAGTCGGGGCCGGCCGGGGACCGTCCTCGCGCAGCAGGGTCGCGATGGCGATGAAGCCGACCGCCATCAGCACGGCGGTGCCGAAGAACGGACCGCGCCACGAGACGCTGCCGAGCAGGCCGCCCAGCAGCGGGCCGATCGCGATGCCGACGCCCAGCGCGGCCTCGTAGAGCACGATCGCCGCGGAGCTGCCTCCGCTCGCCGCCCCGACGATGGTCGAGAGCGCGGTCGAGATGAAGAGCGCGTTGCCGAAGCCCCAGCCCGCGCGGAAGCCGATGACCCCCTCGACGCTGCCGGCCGTGCCCGCCAGCGCGGCGAACACGACGATCAGCACGAGGCCGATCATCAGCGTCTTCTTGGCGCCGATGCGGCTCGAGAGCCAGCTGGTGAAGAACATGACGACGCCGGTGATCACGAGGTAGCTGGTGAACAGCAGCGACGTCTCGGTCGGGGTCGCCTCGAGGCTCTCGGCGATGGCCGGGAGGATCGGATCGACCAGGCCGATGCCCATGAAGGCGATGACGGCCGCGAAGGCCACGGCCCAGACGGCGAGCGGCTGCCGGAGGATCGAGCCGCCGGCGGGGGAGTGGGCGGGAGTGGACACGGAGGGTCCTTTCGGGGAGGGGATCACGAGATGCGCCGCACGCGCTCCTCGACGAGGGCGGCCGCGCGCTCGAGCACGCGCCGGTCGTCGTCGTCGAGGTCGTCGAACAGGGGCGCCAGGGCGGAGTCGAGGCGGAGGCGGTGCTCGCCGAGGGCGGTGAGGCCCGCGTCGGTGGCCTCGATGAGCCAGGCGCGACCGTCGCTCTCGTCGTGCACCCGGCGGATCCAGCCGGCCTCGTCGAGCCGGGCGATCAGCCCGGTCATCGTGGGCTGCGTCACGCGCACGCGCTCGGCGAGCTCGCCGAGGCGCAGCGGGGCGGAGGTGCGCAGCTCGGCGAGCGTCGACCAGACGGCGCCGGACTGCGCGCCGAGCCCGGTGGCTCCGCTGGAGCGACCGGCGTACCGCGCGAGGGCGGTGGCGGCGGAGGCGAGGCGCACGGGGGCGGAGGGGGTGGGCACGGGGATAAACATAGCACGCCTATGTAATTCCCTAGCAGGGCTCGGGTGATGGTGGGTCTCGATACGCCCCTGCGGGGCTACTCGACCAGCGAAGGGCGGCGCGGCTGATCGAGCAGCCCGCGCAGCGGGCGCCTTCCCTTGCTGATGGAGCAGCCCGCGCAACGGGCGCCTTCCCTTGCTGATCGAGCAGCCCGCGCAGCGGGCGCCCTCCCTTGCTGATCGAGTAGCCCGCGCAGCGGGCGTATCGAGATCCACGTCTCCCGAACCCCGCCCCGCCCCTGCCCATCGAGCAGCCCCCCCGAGCGCCGCCCCAGCGATCCCCACCTCACCACCCTTTTCCCCCGTCCCTGTGGCAAAATGATCCGCAATCCCTCGCGAATGCCCGGGATCACCGACGGAACGAGTAGTCATGTCCCGAATCGAGCGCGACGTCGTCGTGATCGGAGCAGGCGCCACCGGGCTCACCGCAGCTCTGCGGCTCCACGAGGCGGGGCGCGACGTCGTCGTCCTCGAAGCCCGCGACCGCGTCGGCGGCCGCCTCGAGACCCGCGAGATCGACGGCCAGATGCTCGAGCTCGGCGGCCAGTGGGTCTCGCCCGACCAGACCGCGCTCCTCGAGACGCTCGACGAGCTGGGCCTGTCCACCTACTCCCGCTACCGCGAGGGCGAGAGCGTCTACATCGGCTCCGACGGCCGCGCCCGCCGCTTCATCGGCGACATCTTCCCGGGCGGCGAGCGCACCGAGGCCGAGATCGGCCGCCTGATCGAGCTGCTCGACCGCCTCGTGGCCGAGACCGACCCGGCCGCGCCGTGGGCGCATCCGCTCGCCGCCGACTACGACCGCATCAGCTTCAGCGCCTGGCTCGAGCAGCAGACCGACGAGGCGGAGGCGCGTGCCAACGTCGCCCTGTTCGTCGCCGACGCCATGCTCACCAAGCCCGCGCACTCGTTCTCGCTGCTGCAGGCCCTGCTGATGGCCGCCAGCGCGGGATCCTTCAGCCACCTCGTCGACGCCGACTTCATCCTCGACAAGCGCGTGCTCGGGGGCCTCCAGAGGGTGCCGGAGCTGCTCGCCGAGCGGCTCGGACACGAGCGCGTGCTGCTCGAGCAGGCCGTGCGCTCGGTGCACTGGAGCGAGGACGGAGTCGAGGTCCGCACCGACGACGCCGTGGTCGCGGCCCGGCACGCCATCGTGGCCGTCCCGCCGAACCTCGTCGGACGCATTCGCTTCGACCCGCCCCTGCCGCACCTGCGCCAGCAGGCCCTCCAGCACCAGTCGCTCGGACTCGTCATCAAGGTGCACGCCACCTACGCGACCCCGTTCTGGCGCGCCGACGGTCTCTCGGGCACCGCGTTCAGCCCGCACGCGCTCGTGCACGAGGCGTACGACAACTCCAACGCGGGGGAGGAGCGCGGCACCCTCGTCGGCTTCGTCTCGGACGAGAAGGCCGACCGCGTGCTCCGCCTGCCCGAGGCCGAGCGCAAGGCCGCGATCCTCGACTCCCTCGCCGCCTACTACGGGCCTGCGGCGCTGGATCCGGTCGTCTACTACGAGAGCGACTGGGCCGCGCAGGAGTGGACGCAGGGCGCCTACGCCGCCAGCTTCGACCTCGGCGGCCTGACCCGCTACGGCGCGCTCCAGCTCGAGCCCGTGGGGCCCCTCCGCTTCGGCACGAGCGACCTGGCCGCCGAGGGCTACCAGCACGTCGACGGCGCGATCCGCGTCGGGCGCCGCCTGGCGCAGGAGATCCTCGACGAGCACGCACTCACCACCGTTCCCCACCGCGAAGGAGCACTCCCCGCATGAGCACCCACTACGCCGTCATCGACCCGGCCTCCGGGCAGACCCTGAGCGAGTACCCGTCGATCACCGACGCCGAGCTGACCGGGGCGATCGGAGCCGCGCACGACGCGTACTCCACGTGGTCGCGCACCGTGCCGGTCGCGACCCGCGCCGCTCTGATCGCCCGCGTGGCCGACCTTCACGTCGAGCGCGCCGACGCGCTCGCCGAGATCATCGTGCGCGAGATGGGCAAGCCGCTCGACCAGGCGCAGGGCGAGGTCGGCTTCGCGGCCGACATCTACCGCTACTACGCCGACAACGGCGAGGCGTTCCTCGCGGACGAGCCCATCGAGCTCTCCGACGGCACCGGATCGGCGTTCGTCCGCCGCGCGGGCCTGGGCGTGCTTCTGGGCATCATGCCCTGGAACTTCCCCTACTACCAGGTGGCCCGCTTCGCCGGCCCGAACATCGTCGCCGGCAACACGATCCTGCTGAAGCACGCGCCGCAGTGCCCGGAGTCGGCCGCCGCGATCGCGGACATCTTCGCCACCGCCGCGGGTGAGCTGGGAGCGCCCGCCGGCGTCTACGTGAACCTCTACGCGAGCAACGACCAGGCCGCCGACGTCATCGCCGACCCGCGGGTGCAGGGCGTCTCGGTCACCGGCTCCGAGCGCGCGGGAGCGGCCGTCGCCGAGATCGCGGGCCGCAACCTGAAGAAGGTCGTGCTCGAGCTCGGCGGGTCCGACCCGTTCGTGCTGCTGTCGACCGACGACCTCGACAAGGCGGTCGAGGACGCGGTCGCCGCCCGCCTGGACAACAACGGCCAGTCCTGCAACGCCGCCAAGCGCTTCATCGTGATCGACGACCTCTACGAGGAGTTCGCGGCGAAGTTCACCGAGGCGTTCACGAAGGCCCAGCCGGCCGATCCGTTCGCGGAGGGGACCCTGCTCGGCCCGCTCTCCTCCTCCGCCGCCACCCAGCGGCTCGAGCAGCAGCTCGCGACCGCCCGCGAGCAGGGCGCCACCGTGCGGGCGAGCGGCGAGGTGACCGGCAACTTCTTCCCGCCCGCGGTCCTCGAGGACGTCACTCCCGAGATGAACGCCTACCGCGAGGAGTTCTTCGGACCCGTCGCCGCGCTCTACCGCGTGCACGACGAGGACGAGGCGATCGCGCTCGCGAACGACACCCCGTACGGCCTCGGCTCCTACCTCTACACGACCGACGAGGAGCAGGCCCTGCGTCTCGCCGACCGGATCGACGCCGGCATGGTCTGGATCAACCTGGTCCTCGGCGACGCCGCCGAGCTGCCGTTCGGCGGCGTCAAGCGCTCGGGCACCGGCCGCGAGATGGGCCGCAGCGCCCTCGAGGAGTTCGTCAACAAGAAGCTCATCCGCATCGCGTAGCCGTCTCGAGACGCCCCTGCGGCGCTGCTCGACCAGCGGGACACCCTTGCTGATCGAGTAGCCCGCGCAGCGGGACTCCTGCTGATCGAGTAGCCCGCGCAGCGGGACTCCTGCTGATCGAGTAGCCCGCGCAGCGGGCGTATCGAGATCCGCCACCGTCAGTGGTCCGTCCGCCGTCCGCTGTCGTGATGGTGGGTCTCGATACGCCCCTTCGGGGCTACTCGACCAGCAAGATCTCGCGGACGTCTCGGGATCCGTCACGCCGTCGCCCCGCAGGCAACCCCGAGCGGGCGCTCGGCGCGCTCACTAGGGTCGAGGGGCGGCACACGCCGCCGCCCACCCGGAAGGTCCGCCCGTCATGCGCGTGTTCGGCTGCCCACACTGCGAGGCCCGTGTCGAGTTCGAGGACGCCGCATGCCTGCGCTGCGGCACCGCTCTCGCCTACGCGCTCGAGACCGATGAGCTCGTCGAGGCCGCGGGCCGGCTGCTCTGCCGCTACCGCGACACGATCGGCTGCACCTGGCTGCAGGAGGAGCTGACCGGCGGCGCCTGCGCCTCCTGCGCCCTCACCGGCGAGCGGCCGGTCGTCTACGACGCCGCCGTGCTCAGTCAGCTGACGGTCGCCGAGTTCGCGAAGCGGCGCCTGATCCGTCAGCTCCGCCACCTCGACCTGCCCGTGCACCGCCGCGAGAACGGCGTCGGGCTCTCCTTCTGGCTCCTGTCCTCGGCGCAGCTCGGCTCCGTGACCACCGGGCACGCCGATGGAGTCGTCACCGTCGACCTCTCGGAGGGGAACGACGCGCACCGCGAGGCCCTCAAGGCGCGCCTGGGGGAGCCGTACCGCACGGTCCTCGGCCACTTCCGCCACGAGATCGGCCACTACTACTGGCAGCAGCTCGTCGAGGGCACCGACCTGCTGCCGGCGTTCCGCGCGCTGTTCGGCGACGAGCGCGCCGACTACGCGGACGCCCTCGACGCGCATTACGGCGGCGCGTCGGGAGCGGACTGGGCGAGCGACCACATCTCGCAGTACGCGACGACGCACCCGTGGGAGGACTTCGCCGAGACCTTCGCCCACTACCTGCACATCGCCGACGCGCTCGAGACCACCGAGGCGGTCGGCATGAGCATCGACGGCCCCCGCGGCCGACTCCCGGAGTCGCTCGCGCACAGCGTGCACTCGAGGGGCGCCGATCGGGTCGCCGGCCTCGAGATGCCCGAGATCCTGCACCGCTGGCACGGCTTCTCGCTCGCCCTGAACAGCGTGAACCGCTCGATGGGGAAGGACGACCTCTACCCGTTCGTCATCACTCCGGTGATCGCCGAGAAGCTCGCCTGGGTGCATGAGCTGGTGCGCCGGGCCGAGTAGCCCGGTCGCGGGCGGCGGTCCCGTCGGCACCGCCGCCCGCCCGCGCTCACTTCTTCGTCAGCGACGACTCCTTGTGCGCGGCCTTCGCGTCGGTCTTGTCGCTCTGCACGATCCAGTAGGGCTCGTCGTCCGAGGCGTTGAACTTCTGCCCCTCGAAGTGGAACTCTTTCGTCTTCTTCTCGACCAGCTCGCCGTGGGTCTCGCCCTGCGAGGTGTTCCAGCTGATCTTGTCGCCCTTCTTCACGAAGCGGCTCCCTTCTCCTCGTCGCGCCGGGGCGCGGTTTCGCCACCGCGCGGCAGCACGATGGTGGTGGTGACGTCGACGATCGCGGGCTCGGCCGGCGCCGACGAGAATCCGAAGCGCACGGGCGGAGTGAGCGGCCGCAGGCCCCCCAGATCGCTCCCGTCGAGCGACGCGGTGACTCCCCGCACCCGCCGGATCGTCCGCACGCCGTAGTACTCGCGCCGCCCGCCGCCCGCGGAGCCGGCGGTGCGGACACCGCGGACCAGCAGGGACGCGACGGGGGAGATCGCGGTCAGCCAGACGGGGCTCTCGGCGACCGGTCGCGGCACGATCCGCAGCAGCCGGCCCAGCGGAGTGACTCCGCCCAGCTGCAACGCGACCTCCAGGCCACCTGCAGTGACCGCCAGGCCGCCGGTGATCCGCCGAGTCCCGACCGGCGCGACCACGATCTCGTCGAAGGTGTACGTCGCCGAGATCAGGTCCGCGACGTCGCCGGTCGGAGCGATGAGCGTCCGGTGCCCGTCGGCCCGCTCGATCATCGCGTCCGAGAACGCGCCGAGCGGCGTGCGCTCCCACAGCCCCAGGACGAGGCGGGTGCCCGACGCCGTGCCGAACCCCGCGATGCGCCCGCGGAAGCGGAGGCGTCGCGAGGCCCGGCGGGCGGTGCTCATCAGGCCGAGCGGAGCAGCGTGAACGACGCGTCGCGGACGATCAGCGTCGTGACCTCGCCCGACACGACCTGGTCGGGGTCGCTCGAGCAGGCGAGCTCCCACTCGGCGCCGGGCGCCTCGGGGACCGTGAACTCGACTCCGTTCTCGGCGGCGTTCAGCAGCAGGGCGAAGGAGGCGCTGCCCTCGTGCGTGAACACGAACGTGATCGAGCGGGCGTCCGGGTTGTCCCAGTCCTCGTCGGCGAAGCCCTCGGCGTCCGAGCGGAGGATGTCGACGGTGTCGGGGCCGCCGTCCCCCGGGGCGCGGCGGAACCACTTGGGCTTCAGCGCCGGCTCGGCGGCGCGGAGCGCGATCAGCTCGCGGGTGAAGGCGAGCAGCTCGCGGTCCGCGTTCTCCCAGTCGAACCACGAGATCTCGTCGTCCTGGCAGTAGGCGTTGTTGTTGCCGCCCTGGGTGCGGGCGATCTCGTCGCCGCCCAGGATCATCGGCACGCCGGCCGAGAGCAGCAGGGTCGCCAGGAAGTTGCGGCGCATGCGGTCGCGGCGCTCGTTGACCGCTTCGTTCTCGGTCGGCCCTTCGGCGCCGTTGTTGGAGGAGCGGTTGTCGCTCTCTCCGTCGTTGTTGTCCTCGCCGTTGGCCGCGTTGTGCTTGCGCGAGTAGGCGGTGAGGTCGGCGAGGGTGAAGCCGTCGTGGGCGGTGACGAAGTTGACGCTCGAGAGCGGCGAGCGCTTGTCGGCCTCGTACACGTCCGGCGAGCCGAGGATCCGCTGCGCGGTCGTGCCGAGCACGGAGTCGGCGCCGTGCCAGAAGTCGCGCACGTCGTCGCGGAACTTCCCGTTCCACTCCGACCAGTCGGCGGGGAAGCCGCCGACCTGGTAGCCCGCGGTGTCCCACGGCTCGGCGATCATCTTGACGGGGGCGAGCACCGGGTCCTGCGCGATGAGGTCGAGGAACGCGCTGTGAACCTCGGCCTCGCCGGTCTGACGCGTCAGCGTCGTGGCGAGGTCGAAGCGGAAGCCGTCGATGTGCATCTCGGTCACCCAGTAGCGCAGCGAGTCCATGATGAGCCCGAGCGCGGCCGGGTGGCTCACGTTGAGGCTGTTGCCGGTGCCCGTGGTGTCGAAGTAGTTGGCGCGGTCCTCCTCCACCAGGCGGTAGTAGGAGCCGTTGTCGATGCCCTTGAACGAGAGCGTCGGGCCCTTGTCGTTGCCCTCGGCGGTGTGGTTGTAGACCACGTCGAGGATCACCTCGAGGCCGGCCTCGTGGAACGCCTTGACCATGGTCTTGAACTCGTCGACCTGCGAGCCGTCGTCGCCGGCGTGCGAGTACTCGTTGTGCGGGGCGAAGAAGCCGATGGAGTTGTAGCCCCAGTAGTTGCGCAGGCCCTTCTCCTCGAGGTGCGAGTCCTGCACGAACTGGTGCACGGGGAGCAGCTCGACCGAGGTGACGCCCAGGTCGGTGAAGTGCTTGATCGCGGCGGGGTGCGCGAGGCCGCGGTAGGTGCCGCGGACGTCCTCGGGCACGTCGGGGTGCAGCTGCGTGAACCCCTTCACGTGCACCTCGTACACGACCGTGTCCTCGAGCGGGATGCGCGGGGCGGTGTCGCCCGACCAGTCGAAGGAGGAGGGGTCCGTCACGACGCACTTGGGCACCGAGGCGGCCGAATCGGCGTCGTTGCGGCGGTCCGCGTCCTCGTAGTACTGGCCGAAGACGTCCTCGCTCCACGCGTAGGAGCCCTCGATCGCGGTGGCGTGCGGGTCGAGCAGCAGCTTGTGCGCGTTGTGGCGCAGGCCGTTCGCGGGGTCCCACGGGCCGTCGACCCGGAAGCCGTAGCGGGTGCCGACGCCCATGCCGGGGACGATGCCGTGGAAGACGTGTCCGGTGCGGTCGGTGAGGGCGACGCGGGTCTCGGCTCCGGACTCGTCGAAGAGGCAGACCTCGACGCTGTCCGCGGTCTCGGAGTACAGGGCGACGTTGGCGCCGTCGTCGCCGCGGAGGGAGACGCCGAGCGGGTACGGGAAAGAGCGGGTGGTTGCGGGCATGCGACCATCCTGACGGGGCCCGCCCGAGACCTCGGGGTGCTTGTCGAGCGCCCGCGCTCCCGGTACTGTTCTGCGGCCTTCCGGCCGCTGCGGCCGGTCAGACCAGCGGAGCCGACCCGTCGGCCGTGAAGACGACCTTCCCGATCGTGCGGTCGGTGCCCGCCGCGCGCCGGGTCAGCACGTCGACGATCTCCTCGAGCGGATGCACGGCGCCGGGCTCCGCGCGCAGCTCGCCGGAGGCGGCGAGTGAGAGCGCCCGCCCGATCCGCTCGGCGGTCGCCACGACGATCAGGTTGCGCACGCTCGGCCGGTCGCGGCGGAGCGCTCCGACGGCCTGGGCACCGAGCGCCGGTCCGTTCGGGACGAGGGTGACGACGCGTCCGCCCGGAGCGAGCAGGATCTCCGCGTCGTGGACGGCGAGGTGCCCCGACACGTCGACGACGACGTCGAAGCGGCCCGAGAGCACGCCGAGATCGAGGGCCCGGTAGTCGTGCGGTTCGGCACCCAGCCCGCGCAGCACGTCGGCGGAGGCGGCGGAGCCGGTCGCCGCGACCTCGCAGCCCGCGCGGACGAGCAGCTGCACGGTCAGCTGGCCGATCGCGCCGGAGCCGCCGCCCACCAGCACCTTCTGCCCCGCGCGCACGCGCAGGGCGTCGACGAGCCCGACGGCCGTTCCTCCGGACATGGCGAGGGTGACGCCCTGCACGAGGTCGAGCGAGGCGGGCAGGGGCACCAGGGAGCCGCCGCGCACCAGGGACGCATCGGCGAAGGCATCGCCGTGGCGGGTCATCCCGACCACGCGATCCCCGATCGAGACGCTGCTCGGGCCGGGACCGACGGCCTCGACGGTCCCGGCGATGTCGAGCCCGAAGCCCAGCGGCCGCGGCCGCCCGACGGCCATCACGCGGGCCGAGCCCGAGAGGATCTTCTCGTCGGTGGCGTTGATGCTCGCCGCGCGGGTGCGCACGAGCACCTCGCCTCGCCGGGGCATCGGCACCGGGGCGTCCCGCCACGAGAGCACGTCCGGTCCGGCGAACCGTTCGTATCCGAGTCGTCGCATCGTGCTCCCGTCGTCCGTGCGGCGCCCGCCGCGTCGTTCGAGCCTAGGTCGTGTCGATCACGACCTCGCGTGCTCGCGACGGCGATCCCGTGTCCGACACGCCCCGGGCGCCGGGGAGGGAGCGGTTCCCGGTGATCCGCAAGGCCTCCGGCCGCCGGGGGCCCCGGTGCTACCGTGGCGCCCATGAGCGCAGACACGAGCCCCGAGTTCTCCGGCTGGACCGGCGAGGGACAGAGCGGCGCCGACCCCTCCGGTCCGGTGACCGACGCGGATCGACCCGACGACGTCCGCCCCGCGGACGCCGAGGTCGAGGAGAGCACGAGCGCGGACGAGAGCCGCGACCCGGACCACGGCTACGACTCGATGGCCGAGAGCGGCACCGAGAACGCCGCCGAGGACGAGGTCTCCGATTCCGAGGACGAGGAGGGGCTGCTGCCCCCCGGCAGCACCGCGGAGGGCAGCGGGACCTCGCTCGGCGCCGTGCCCGCCGAGGCCGCCCGCGAGGCCGAGCCCCTCGGCGAGCACGACGGCGAGGGCACTCCCGGCCAGCTCGCCGACGAGCGCTGGCGCACCAACGGAGTGAACCCGCTGGGCTGACGACACGCGGAGGGGGTTGACCTCTCACCCCCGCAGGAGCGACACCCAGCTTCTCCCCCGGTTGCTCGGAGGTCGCGTCCCGGCTGGCCCCGTAGCGTGCCGGGAGCGCAGGGACCTCCTGCGCGGACGGGGAGTCCCATGTCGTTGTTCCTGAACCGCACCCGCGAGGTCCGCTGGACCCCGGACGAGCGGCGGGCGCTGGCGGAGGCCGTCGCCGAGGACCGCGCGGAGGTGTGGCGCGGGATCGGCGAGCTCGACCGCACGGTCGTCGTCTCGACCGAGGACCCGGGCACGAGAGGCGGCGCCCGCTGGCCGACCGACCACCGCGCCTTCCTCCGGGTCGAGCGGGGTTCCTCCGTGGTGCTCGCCACCGACGGGTTGAGCGACCCGTTCGACCGGCTGAGCCGCCCCGGCACCGGGCTGGGCCTGGAGCTCTGCCTCGAGAGCTCGGCGCTGCGCGGTGTGCCGGCCGCCGCTCTGTGGAACCACTGGCAGTTCCGCCTGCTCTACGAGGCCGCCCGCCGCGCGGCACTGCAGGGCGTCTGCTGCCGGACCGGCGTCGACGTCGCCCGGCTCGACGGCGCCGCCGCCCCGCCGGCCTGGGCCGACGCCGACGGCGCGGTCGGAGTGCTGCTGGGGCTGCGCAGCCCGCGGCTGCCCGATCGCATGGAGCTCGCCACGGGCGACGTCGAGCTGGTCACCCTGACGCCGCTGTGGCCGGAGGAGTACGCCTCGGCGAGCGCGGACGACGCGGCCTGCGCCGAGGTCGCCGCACGCCTGGCGGGTCTGCCGCACGACGAGCTGGTGCACACGGCGCGACCGCGCGTGGTGTGAGTCGCGTGGTCTGAGTCGCGTGGTCTGAGCCGCGTGCTCTGAGCCGCGGTCGTCGGAGCAGCGTCGCGCGAGCGGGGGAGGGCCCTCAGCCCTCCTGCGGCTCCGGCACCACGAGCATCTCGCCCGTGTTGTTCGCGCTCGAGACGAACTGCTCGATCCAGGCGCGGTTCAGCGCGGGCCTCTTGCTGCCGAAGAACCGGAAGTGCAGCGGAGTGGCCGGGTGGATCCAGACCGAGCTGCGCCCGTAGCCGCTCGACTCCGGCTCGGCCCACGAGAGGCTGAACGACTCGTTGCGGCGCATCTTGGTGAACATCGCCACCTTGAGGTGCGCGAGCATCCGGTCCTCGAAGTCGATCTCGAGCGATTGCGGTCCGTAGATCAGTCGTCCCATGGTCTCCACCTTGCCTTCGTGCGGCGCCCGGTGCGTTCACGGGGGCCGGGGCTCGGCCACGGGAGCCCCGGAGAGAGCCTACCCACCGTTCAGGGGACGCGTGACCGCGGAGGATCCGGACACGCGGGGGACGCGGAAACGCCCCGCCGACCGGATCCGAGGATCACGGCCGACGGGGCGCTGCGAGTTCTGAGGAACCGGCGAACCGGACTCCGGAGAAGTCAGGAGTCGGTGATTACTCGCCGACGCCGCGGATGTTCGCGGCCTGCGGGCCCTTGCGGCCCTGCTCGACGTCGTACTCGACGTGCTGGTTCTCGACGAGCTCGCGGTAGCCCTGCTTCGCGATGGCGGAGAAGTGCGCGAACACGTCGGCGCCTCCGTCGTCGGGAGCGATGAAGCCGAAGCCCTTTTCGGAGTTGAACCACTTAACGGTGCCAGTAGGCATTTCTTTTCCTTATGTGTTAATGACGCCTGCCGGAGCGGGCGTCGTCAGATTCCGCACGAGCGTGCGGTACCCGGACGGTTCCTCCTCCGCGCGGATGAAACACGCGTCGATCGGGAACAGCTCGGGTCGTCTTGGGGGCGGAGGGGACCTCCGCGGGGGAGAACGTCCCGCGTTCCGACGGAGTCGGAGGGGCGGGGGTCGAACGAGGAACGTCGCGGCTTCCGCGGCGTCCTGTGAAGGGCGGTACCCGCCGGCGAGGCGGGCGTTCGAACCGCTGGATCGAGGTCGATGCCGTCGATCGGTGCTTCCCGGACCAGATCGATCTGGAGGGGGAGCGCGGTCTCTATCAGGGGCTGAGTCTCTTCGTCGTCTCCAGCGAGTGCGTGCTGGTGGTGGCGACTTCTCAGCCGTGGAATTCGGGCGATCGCCCAGGAGATGTCCTCAGCCTACGGGATCGGAGGCGCCGGGCGCGACCGCCGCGGCCGAAACGTGACGGGAGGAGACGTTCCTCGGCGCGGAACCCGACAACTGAGGCCGATACGGAGCGCCTCCTGTATGCGACGATGCAGTCCACGGGGCCGTCGGCGGCCTCGAGTCCCATCCACCGCCCCCGTCCCGCGCGGCCCCTGCGCGATCGGGTGCCTGCAGAGCGGCGAGGCCCGACGGCGATGCTCCCCTCGACGGATCCGGGCGCGCCCGCGCCCCCGGAGCGCGCGGCCCTGCGCCGCGAGCAGTCCGACGTGGGCCTGCGCTGCGCACGCCGGGCCCGGGGCGTCTTCACCGGCGCCTCCGCCGTGCACCTGCTCGTGCTCGAGCCCGCCGAGGCCCTCCGCGCGGTGCCGATCCTCCTCGTGCTGGTCCTCGCCGCCGGAGTGGTCCTCCTGCCCCGTCGGGCGCGCTCCACGAGCAGCGCCCGCCTCGTGGCCCTCTCCTGCGCCCTGAGCCTCACCGCCCTCGTGATGTTCGTGCTCTCCGACCTCGACCTCCGCGCGCCGACCGTGCTCGGCTGCATCACGATGCTGGCGTCCATGGCCCTGCCGACTCCGATGCTCGCGCTCGGCGCCTCCCGCCGGCTCCCCGTGTTCGCCCTCGCCGGGCTCGTGCCGGTGCTCGCGCTCAGCACGGCCGCGACCTGGGAGTCGGGCCGCGCCTTCTTCGTCGCCCTCGCCGTCGTCGTGAGCTGGACCGGCTGCTGGGCCATCGCGCGTTGGATCGCCGCGAGCGTCGAGCGCGCCGACATCGGCACCCGGCGACTCCGCACCGCCCACGACGCGGAGCGGCGGTCGAGCGAGGACGAGGCCCGCCGCCGCTACGACGCCCGGCTGATGCACGACACGATCCTGGCGACCCTCAGCCTCGTCGCGCACCGGGGCGAGGGCGTCCCGCCGCAGACCCTGCGCGAGCGGGCCGCGGCCGACCTCGACCTCCTGCAGCGCCTCGAGCGCTCGGAGGAGCCGCCGCAGGACGCGCCGGGCGACCTGCCCTGCACTCTGCTGCCCGAGCGGTTCGCCGCGGTCGACCGCCGGTACCGCGCCCTCGGCCTCGAGATCTCGTGGCACGCGGGCGACGGCGGCGTCCCCGCGCACGCCCTCGAGCCGCTCGCGCGGGCGACGGGCGAGTGCCTCGAGAACGTGCGGAGGCACTCCGGGGTCCGCACGGTCGACGTCACGATCGAGCAGGACGAGCGCGAGGTCCGCGTCGCCGTCTCGGACGCCGGGGCCGGCTTCGACCCGCGCGCCGTCCCGGCGGACCGGCTGGGCCTCGCGGAGTCGGTGCGCGGGCGCCTCCAGGCGGTCGGCGGGTCCGCCCGCGTGTTCTCCGCCCCGGGCGCCGGCACCACGGTCCTGATGCGGGTGCCGCGATGAGCGGGCCGGAGCGCCCCGGCGGCACGCTCCTCGCCCTCGTCCGCGCGGCCGAGACGGGACCGGGATCACTGCGCGCGGTGCGCACCCAGATCCAGCGCACCCACCAGCTGACCGCGAGCTACCTGGGCCTGGGCTTCCTCACGGTCGCCGGCCTCGTGATGGTGCGCGGCGTCTTCTCCTACTCCTGGTCGTGGAACGCCGGTTCGGCGGGCGTGCTGACCGGAGCGGCGTGGCTCGCCGTGATCGCGGCGTTCGTCGCGGGGGCGGTCAGCGCCCTGCTCCGCCGCGGCGAGCTGGGGCTGCGCACCTTCACGGCGGTGATGATCGTCGACGCGGCCGCCTTCGCGCTCGAGATCGCCGACTCGGCGCGGCCGGGCTCCTCCGGGGTCTACTACCCGTCGATCTGCGTGGGGATCGGGGCGACGCTGCTCGGGCTGATGGCCTTCCACCCGCTGTCGCGGACCTACGGGGCGCTGGGGCTGCTGCTCGGGCTGAGCGTCGCGACCCTCGCCGTGCAGAGCGTCACGGCTCCCGGAGGCACCGGGATCGGCACGACCATCACGCTGCTGGCGGTCGCCCCGACGGTGTTCTGCGCGATGATCCTCTCGACCGTCGACGAGCACGTGCACCGCAAGCTCGACCGGACCCTCACCGACAGCATGATCGACGCGCCGGGCACCGGGCCGGGCAGCCTCGCGGCGTCCGAGCTGGCGAGCATCGACGGCCGGGTGGAGGAGCTCCTCGCCCGGATCAGCGGGGCGGCGCCCGGAGACCTCGACGAGCGGACGGGCGAGCAGGGCCGGCTGCTGGGCGACGAGCTGCGCAGCGCCCTCGCCCGCAGCCACGACCGCACGTGGCTCCGCATCGCCCTGGACGAGTCCGCGCACCTCTCGGGCGCGGTCGTGCTCGACGACCCGGACCGGCTCGCCGCGTCGCTCCTGCCGCCGGACCGGGCGCGGCTGCTGTCCGTCCTGTGGCTCCTGACCGAGCCGAGCGCGCCGTCGCGCCCGCGCGTCGAGGCGGTGTTCCGCACGGTGCGGAGCGCGGGGGACCCGCTGCGACCGACGATCCTCTCGATCGGAGTGACCGCGCTCGGCACGCGTCCGCGCGAGCTGGACTCCGCGGTCTGGGGCATCCTCGGCGAGCTGGGCGCCTACCGCGTGCACCAGGACACCGTCGGCACCGCCGTCCACCTCGAGCACTCGCTCGAGCGGAACCCCCGCGACAGGAGCAGGACCCCGTGAGCACTCCCGCGAGCCGCCCCGAGGACGCCCCGCCGATCACCCTGGCGATCCTCGACGACCACCCGATCCTGCTCCGCGCGCTGTCGGAGTGGATCCGCCGGTCCTCAGCGCGGATCGACGTGGTCGCGACCGCGGCCAGCTGGACGGCGCTCCTGGGTCACCCCGCGTTCCCGAGCGACGTCGTGCTCCTCGACATCGATCTCGGCGACGATCTCGATCTCGCGATGAAGATCCGCACGCTGCGTGCGGCCGGAGCGGCGGTGGTCATCATCAGCACGCACGCCGGGGCCGAGACCATCGGCCGGGCGCTGCAGGCCGGCGCTCGCGGCTACGTCGTCAAGAGCGAGCCGACGGAGGTGATCATCGAGGCGATCCGGACGGCCGCGGCCGGCGGCGTGTTCGCCACCGATCGCACCCGCGCCCTGCTCGAGGGCGAGGGGACCGGCACCCTGACCCCGCGCGAGCGCCAGGTCATCGGCCTGTTCGTCGAGGGTGTGTCGCTGAAGCAGGTCGCGACCCAGCTGCGCATCACCCAGGACGCGGCGCGCAGCTGCCTCCGCAGCGCCCGCGCGAAGTACCGCGAGGCGGGTGTCGACGCAGGCACGCGGATCGCCCTGCGGCGTCAGGCGCTGCGGGACGGCATCATCGGCCGGCCCTGACGCGGAGTCTCAGACCGTCTCGCGCCGCTTCTGCCGCGCCGGCTCGGCAGGGCGGTCGTGGCCGTTCCAGACCGAGATCACGCCCCAGACGACCGCGGCGATCGGCACCGCCAGCACGGCGCCCACGATGCCCGCGAGCACGGTTCCGATGGTCAGGGCGACCAGCACGATCAGCGGGTGCAGCTTGAGGGAGCGGGCCATCAGCACCGGCTGGAGGAAGTTGCCCTCGAGCTGGTTGACGGCGATGACGACCAGGATCACGATCAGCGCCGGGATCGGACCGTTGGCCACGAGCGCGACCAGAGCGGCGAGGATGCCGGCGGCGGTCGCTCCGACGATCGGGATGAAGGCGGTGAGGAACACGATCACCGCGAGCGGGATCGCCAGCGGGACGCCGATGATCGCCAGCGCGATCCCGATGCCGACGGCGTCGACGGCCGCGACGGTCGCGGTGCCGCGCACGTAGTCGCCGAGCACGTCGACCACCTTGGTGCCGACGCGCTTGGCGCGGTCGTAGCTCTCGCCGACGAACGGGCGCAGGAGGAACTCCCAGATCTTCGGCCCGTCCTTCATGAAGAAGAAGAGCACGACGATCATCAGCACGAGTCCGGTGACGAAGTTGGCGGCGGCCGCGGCCCCCGCGAGAGCGCCGGAGCCGAAGCTGCTCGAGGTGAGGAAGTCGACGACCGTCGTGCGGGCGTCCTCGATCTGCTGCTCGTCGATCTCGAACGGCAGGTGCTGCACGTAGTCCTGGAGCGACGCGATGCCGTCGGAGGCGCGGTTCACGAGGTCGTCCCACTGGTTGCGGACGGCGACCGTGATGAGCCAGCCCACCGCGCCGAGGACCGCGAGCAGCCCCAGGAGCGAGAGCCACGTCGCGAGGATCGACGGCACGCCCTTGCGCCGCAGCCACGCCAGCAGCGGGTGGATGGCCGACGCCAGGATGATCGCGATCATCACCGGGATCAGCACCAGGGTGAGCTGCGTCATCGCGAAGACCAGGATCGAGGCGAGCACGAGGATCACGATCACCTGGAGGCAGCGCAGGGCGAACCGGCCCAGCCCGTCGGACCACACGGTCCGGCGCGGCACCGGCGCGGGCGCCGGCTCGGGTGCGGACGTGGCTGCGGGAGAGGGTGCGGTGTGCGCGGTGGCGGGGCGCGCGGTGGCGCGCCGGTCGAAGATGCCCATGGGGGAAAGGTACGGGAAGGGGGCTTCCGTCCGCGGTGGCTTGACGGCGGGCGCGCGGCGCGGGGTCGTCCTCCCGACCCGACTCACCGAGTGCACTCAGAACTGCTGATTCCGTCGTAAATCTCGCCGGAAGGGCGGGAAAGTTACCAGAAACGCGACGATTCGGGGGCAGGACCGCGCCTTTCCCTTGCCGCCGCGACGGATCGCGCACTAGTGTCGCCATGTCCATGCAGGTGCATGGGGTGCGGCACCCGAAGCCGCGCTGCAGATCCGCACCTGCTGAGCAGCCTCCCGCGGGCGGGAACCCGAATCCCCGCCCGCGCCGGAGCGCACCGCCTCACCGCGAGAACCCGAACCTCTCGCGTGCCGCGGCCGGGAACCCGAAACTCCCGGCCGCGGATCGGCGATCACTCACCCCCCGAGACACCCTCTTCCCTGGAGATCCCGCATGCCCAGCACCCCCGTGAGGGGTGACTCCGGCGCGCCGTCGCGCGCTCCGGAGCACTCCGGCGCGCCCGCGCACTCGACCCGCCGCTCCCTCGTCCGCGCCGCCGTCTGGAGCGCTCCCGTCGTCGCCGTCGCCCTCGCGTCGCCGGCGGCGGCCGCCTCGGAGGTGCCGCCCGCGCCGCTCCCGGATCAGCGCACCTCCGATGCGACCCTCTCGTTCGACACCTTCGTCAGCTGGTCCGCGCAGTGGGTCGGGAGCACTCCGACCGCCACCGTCACGCAGGTGCAGATCCAGAACCAGTACTGGCACGCCTCCTCGGTCGGAGCGCCCGTCCCGGTCCTCTCGGTTCGGGTCTGCTATCCGGCCGCGGCGCACGCCGGAGCCGCTCCCACCGCCGTCTCGGGATCGGGCTGGCGCTTCGTCGCCGCGGTCCCGCTGGCCGACGGGTCGGTCGACTACGTCTTCACCTGGTCCGGCCCCGCCCTCGAGCCCGGCCGCTCCACTCCGCAGCTCGAGTACGTCGTCCCGGTCGTCGCCTCGGGACTCGTCGGGGAGGCGTCGGCTCCGAACGCCGACCCGGTCCGCCGGTAGGAACGACGGAGGCCGCCCGCCCCCGGAGGGACGGGCGGCCTCCGGGGCGCCTACGCGGGGACCCGCACGGTGAGCCCGCCGGGCTCGATCCAGGTGCGGAACGCCGAGGTCGACCCGAACGGATCGCCGTCGAGCTCGATCTCCTGCGCCTTCTCCAGGCGCACGACCAGCTCGCGGCCCTTCACGTAGCGCAGGGCCGAGACCTCCTTGGTGAGCCCCATGAGCTTCTGGCCCACGACTCCGCTGCGCCGCAGCACGCCGTTCTCCCACACCACCTTGAAGATGATCTGCGCCCAGCCGAAGAACCCCTCGGGCCGCAGCAGCACGATGTCGAACTCGCCGTCGTCGACGGCCGCATCCGGCAGCAGCAGGATGTTCGCCGGCAGTGCGCCGCAGTTGCCCACGATGATCGTGTGCGCGCGCACCTTGCGGACCTTCGAGCCGTCGAGGCGGTAGCGGAACTCGAGCTGGTTCTTGTCCAGCAGGGCCTTCCGCAGCGCATCCACGTAGGCGAGCCAGCCGGCCCGCTTCTTCAGGTCGTCGTCGGTGTTCGCGAGCATCTTCGCGTCGATGCCGAGCCCGGCCATCACCACGTAGGCGCGGCGGTCGCGGCCGTTGTCGGTCTCGATGTCGATCATCCCGATGTCGATCGCGCGATCGGCGCCCGAGAAGGCGACCGTGAGCGCGTTGTCGATGTCGTCGAGGGTGAGGTTCAGGTTCCGGGCGAGCAGGTTGCCGGTGCCGGAGGGCAGGAGCCCGAGCGCGATGCCGGAGCCGTGCAGCGCCTCGGCGACGACGCGGACCGTTCCGTCGCCGCCGGCCGCGATCACCATGTCGACGCCGGCCTCGATCGCCTCGCGGGTCTGCCCGGCTCCGGGATCCTCCACGGAGGTCTCGAGCCACAGCGTCTCGGCCCAGCCGGCGGCCTCCTCGGCGCGCGACACCGCGGCCTTCACCGAGTCGAGGTCGACCTTGACCGGGTTGTAGACGAGTGCGGCGCGGCGGGGCTCAGACATCGGAGCCGCTCTCGTCGTCCTCGACGCGTCCGGGACGCACGGCGGCGTCCTCGCGGATGTCGATGCGCGTGTCGCCCGCCTCGGTCGTCGACACGTCGATGCGCGGCGCCGCGTCCGCCTCGGTGGCCTGCGGGGCACTGGTCAGCTGGTCTCGGCGATCGTCCGCCGTCTGGTCGCTCATCCCCGGAAGCTAGCAGGACGTCAGCTGCGCGCGCGCGGGCTTGCGCAGGGGCGTCACCGTCTCCGCGACCGGGCCGCTTGCAGCCCCCAGAGCACCAGCGGGACCTGCAGCGGCAGGCGCAGGAGCGTGATCGCGCGCGTCCGCGGCCGCCGCGCGTCACGGGCCATCTGCACGTTGCCGGGGAACACGGCGGCCATCAGGACGGCGGAGGCGATCCCGCCGATCGCGCGCGTCGGCGGCCAGGCGGTGGCCACGGCGCACGCCAGCTCCGCCACTCCGGAGACGAGGACCCACCCGCGCGCCGATCCCGGCATCCCGCGGGGGACGACGGCGTCGAAGGTCCGCGGGTGCACGAGGTGCACGACTCCCGAGACCGCCATCGCTCCCACCAGGATCCGCGGGCCCGCGCCGAGCGGCACCGGGCGGCTCATCGGCCCTGCGCCCCGCGCTCGAGCGGAGCGACGTGGTCGAGGATCCGCCGCCACTCGCGCACCACGGCCAGTCGTCCCGTCCCGGCGACGCTCGCGGTGCGCGCATCGGCGAGACGTCCGCGGTACCAGCGGCCGTCCTCCGTGCCGGCGACCGGGTCGTCCTCGCCGGTCACGACGAGCACCGAGGCGGTCACCGCGTCGAGCTCGTCGGCCCAGCTCCCGTCGCGCAGGGCCGCGAGGTCGGTCGCGGCGCCCAGTGGGCCCTGCCGCCAGCCCTCGCCGAGCATCCGCTCGAGCCGGTTGCGCAGTCCGCGGGTGCCCGCGAGAACGGGGTCCTCGGGATCGATGCCGAGCGCGTCGAGCCCGGGAGGACCCTCCGGCAGCGTGCCCGCGAGGGTCCCCGCGTCCTCGCCGGGCAGCACCTCGCGGCGCTCCCACGCTCCGGTCCGCTGGACGAGCACGCCGGCCTGCGGAGGAGCGGGCGTGCCGACGAGCGCGATGCGGTCGACGAGATCGGGGTGGCGGGCGGCGAGCGAGAGGGCAAACGCGCCTCCCGATCCCCAGCCGACCACGCCGACGCTGCCGAACTCGGCGCCGTCGATGACCCGTGCGGTCCGCTCGGAGCGCCGCAGGTACTCGGCGAGGTCGTCGGCCCGGTCCTGCACGCGGGCGTGCCGCGGATCGACGGGGTCGGAGGCGCCGTACCCCGGTCGGTCGAGGATGAGCAGGTGCAGGCCCCAGGGCCCGGTCACCAGCGGATCGGGATCGAAGCCGCCCGCTCCGGGCGTGGGATGGCAGAAGACGACGAGCCGATCGGCGACGGGATCGCCCGCCGCCGAGACTCCGATGCCCCGGCCCGACCGCAGCTCGAAACGGTGGTTCGCCATGTGACCTCCCCAGAACCCGCCGTCTCTCAGCGGTGACCCCCAGTCAACCGGAGGACGGGGTCGGATCTCAGGCCCTTGACCGCGGACCGGGTGCCTCCTGCTGCGCCCGGGCGTATCGTGACGCCATGGCTGATCAACGACCGATCGGATACTGGCTGACCCTCGTGGAGCGCCTCGTCGACGAGCGCTTCTCGGTCACCCTCAAGGAGCACGGAGTGACCCGGCGGCAGTGGCAGCTGCTGCAGCAGCTGCAGCGCGGGCCCTCGCCGCTCGCCGAGCTCGACCGGGCCCTCGCCCCGTTCCTCCGGGCGCCCACCGCGGCGGACCCGGCCGGGGAGTCGGCGGCGGCGGACCCGGCCGGGGAGTCGGCGGCGGAGCAGCTCGCTGAGCTCCTCGAGAGCGGCTGGGTCGAGGCGCGGTCCGAGCTCTACGCGCTCACGGAGCGCGGCGAGGTGGCGACCGCGCGGCTCGAGGAGGTCGTCGCCTCGCAGCGCGCGAGCGCGACCGCGGGCGTCGCGGAGGAGGAGTACGAGATCACCGTGCGTTCGCTGCAGACCATCGCCGGCAACCTCGGCTGGAGCGAACCGGCCTGACGCCCGCTCCTGTCACCTCCCCGCAGGCCGCCGCTACCCCCTGCCGGAGCGAGCGCTCCAGGAGCAGAGTGGGATCGGCCGGCAGAGCGCCGGACGAAGGGAGAGCAGCATGAGCAGCGACCGCACCACCGGTGACGACACCGAGAAGACCGAGGACCTCCCCGACGGAACCGGCACCGACACCTCCGAGGGCGGCGGCGACACCGACACCGTCTCGGGCGGCGAGCCGGACGACGAGTAGTCGCACCGATCCCTCGACGGGAAGAGGGGCGGAGCCGGATCGCCGGCCCGCCCCTCTCGTCGTCTCCGCGAGGGTCCGCGTCAGACCAGCGGTCCGTCGCTCTCGCTCGTGCGGCGGGTGACCTGCTCGCCGCTGGCCGGGTCGACCGCCGAGCGCGTCGTCGAGACCGCCTGGCGGCGGCGGGTCATCAGGACCAGCCCGAGGACGAGCCCCACTGCACCGGCGGCCATCAGGATGTAGCCGATCAGCGCCAGATCCACCCCCGACACCTGCACGTCGACGGCGAACGCGAGTACCGCTCCGACGACGAGGAGGAAGATCCCTGCTCCGATGCTCATGAGTGCTCCTTCTGCGTGCCGCCGGTCGGCGCGGGGGCGCACGAGGGCACCGGCGTGCGATCGCCCCACGGTAGACCCCGGCGGGTCCTGTCCGGAGGGCCTTCCGGTGTCGAGCCCGGAGGTGTAGGACTCAGGAGATCCTCAGCATCACCCGGGTCCGGTCCCCGCGGCTGATGAGGCGCTCGATCACCATGAAGATCCGGTACTCGAGGCGGTACTTCCCGAGGAACACGCGCCCGAGCCGCTCGACGGTGTCCTCGTCGGAGACGATGCGGGCCGTGCCCTCGACGACGGCCGCTCCCTCCTGCACGCGGCCGCGGCGGTCGCACGGCACGAGCGTCACGCGGGGGTCGTTGCGCAGGCGCTTGACCTTCCCGCTCTTCCGGGGCGTGGTCACGATCAGGTCGTCGCCGTCGCGGGCGATCCACACCGGGGTCGACACCCCGAC
The DNA here is from genome assembly GCF_003044275.1 of Rathayibacter caricis DSM 15933. NCBI lineage: Bacteria > Bacillati > Actinomycetota > Actinomycetes > Micrococcales > Microbacteriaceae > Rathayibacter > Rathayibacter caricis. The sequence goes on from NZ_PZPL01000001.1 coordinate 1,718,923, forward strand.
CCCGGTCTTACGGAAGGTGGTGAGCGAGACGAACGAGGCACCGGCGAGGTCCGCGAGTGCGGGGGAGAGGGTCATCCTCGAAGAGTAGGTGCGCGCGGGGCCGTCTCCGCAAGCCTGCGGCGCCTCCGGGTCGGTCCAGGGGGAGCGCCGTAGGGTGGAGGCATGACCGACCCGACGCCCCTGATCGGTCCGACCGAGGCGCCCGAGCTGCACGTGATGAGCTACAACATCCGTCGCCGCATGCCCCGCCTCACCTCGCGCGCCGTCGACCTGTGGGACCGGAGGCAGCCCCTGATCCGCCGACTGCTCGAGGCCGAGCGCCCGTCGATCCTCGCGGTGCAGGAGGCGATGCCCGACCAGGCGGAGTTCGTGCAGGAGGTGCTCGGCTCCTCCTTCGAGGGGATGGGCTTCGGCCGCGACCCCGATCGCAGCGGCGAGCGCGTGATGCTCTTCATCGACCGCAGCCGCTTCGCGGTGCGCCACTGGTCGCAGATCGCCCTGTCCGAGACTCCCGACGTCGCGGGCTCGCGCAGCTGGGGCAACCGGATCCCGCGCACGGCCGTGATCGCCGAGCTCGTCGACCACGCGGTGAACCGCGAGCTGACCGTGGTCGCCACCCACTTCGACCACCTCTCGCGCAGCAGCCGCCTCCGCTCGGCGCAGCTGCTGGCCGAGCGGGTCACCGAGCTCGGCCTGCCCGCGATCGTCATGGGCGACGCGAACACCGACGTCGGATCCGATCCCTACCGCGCCCTGCTCGAGGGCGGAGGCCTCGCGGACTCGTGGGCCGTCGCGCAGCGCACCCTCACGCCCGCGTGGGGCACGTACTCCAACTACCGCGCGCCGCGCTCCGGCCGCAGGATCGACTGGCTGACCGTCACGGCGGGGGCCTTCGACGTGGTCTCGGCCGGGATCAACGCGGTCCGCTACGACGGAGCGGCCCCGTCCGACCACGAGCCGGTCCAGGCCGTGCTGCGGTTCACGGCGCCGTGAGCGCCGCCGTCCTGGTCGAGACGTTCCTCGAGCCGCCCCGCACCCGGGGCGAGTGGTTCGCCGATGGAGTCAGGGTGCTCGGAGTCGCCAGCATCGTCGCCGCCGGCATCGGCTGGGGCTTCGTCGACGTCGCCGTGTTCGCGCTGTCGTCGATCGGCCTCGTCCTGACCCGGTTCCTCGGCGTCCGCCCCGCGCTCGACGCGGCGTTCGGAGTCTCGCTGCTGGTCGCCTCCTGGAGCAGCGTCCTCGAGCTCTACCAGGCCTGGGCGGCCTGGGACCTGGTCGTGCACTTCACCCTGAACGGGCTCGCGGCGGCCGTCGCCTACGTGGTCGCCGCGCACGCCGGAGTAGTGCCGACGGTCGCGGGCGAGCGCGGACCGCTCGCCCCCGCGATCGTGCTCTGCGCGTGCTTCGGCACCACGGCCGGCATGCTGTGGGAGTGGGGCGAGTGGGCCGGCCACACGTTCATCGACGGCGCGATCTTCGTCGCCTACGAGGACACCCTCGCCGACCTGGCGGCGGGCGCCCTCGGCTCGATCCTGGCCGGCGCTCTCATGCGCTTCTGGTCGGCGAAGAGCCGGGTGCGGAGCCCCGAGCACGCGTCGGTCTGACAGGTCCCGCTCGCACCACCGCGCGTAGCGCACTCCGCTCACACCACCGCGCGCAGCGCGTCCAGCACCGCCGTCCGCGCCGGGCTGCCGCGGCTCGAGCGGCGCCAGGCGGCCGAGACGACCCGCGTCGACACCGGATCGACCGCGGGCACCGCGACGACCCGTTCGGGTAGCGGCTCGCGGCCCAGGCGGGGCACGAGCGCCACGGCCGCACCCGCCTCGACGAGCGCGATGTGCGTGCTGAAGTCCTCGTCGTAGTAGGCGATGTCGGGCTGGCGCCCTGTGCCGGCGAAGGTGCGCAGGAGCCAGGCGTGGCAGATCGCCCCGGCCGGGATGCTCACCCAGGTCTCGTCGGCGAGCCGGCTCGGCGCGAGCGTCAGGCTCCCCGCGAGGGGGTGGTCGCTGTGGATCAGGATGTCGGCGCGGTCCTCGAGCAGCGTCGCGGTCTCGATCGTCGACGGCAGATCGAGCGAGAGGCCGGGCCAGTCGTGCAGCACGGCCAGATCGGCCGCTCCGCGATCGAGCCGCTGCGCCGCCTCCCACGGGTCGAGCTCGTCGAGCGTGATCCGGAGTCGGGGCGCGCGCTCGCGCAGTACGGCCAGCGCAGGCACGAGCAGCCCGCGCATCGCCGTCGAGAACGCGGCGACCCGCAGGGTGCCGGTGATCTCCTCCGCCGGCGCCGCCCCGAGGTGCTCGAGCGCTTCGAGCTCGGCCAGGAGGCGCTCGCCCCGCTCGGCGAGCGTGCGCCCGTGCTCGGTGAGGAACACCGTGCGGCCCGCGCGCTGCGCCACCGGCCCGCCGGACTGGCGCTCGAGCCGCTTGAGCTGCTGCGAGACGGCGGACGGAGTGAAGCCCAGCGCCTCGGCGGCCGCGGCGACGGTCCCGCAGTCGCGCACGGCGATCAGGGCGCGGAGGGCCGAGGGCTCGATCATGAACGAACGCTACCGGGTCGGCGGTAGCGACCTGCGCTGGTGCTGTCGGTTCGCGTCGGACAGTCTCGAGGCATGTCCCGTCGCCACAGCCTCCTCGCCCTCGTCGTCGTCCTGCTGTGGGGGCTGAACTTCGTCGTGATCGACGTGGGCCTCGCCGACGTGCCGCCCCTGCTGTTCCTGGCGATGCGCTTCGCGGTGGTGGCGGTGCCGGCCGTCTTCTTCGTGCCGCGCCCCGAGGCTCCGCTGCGCACCGTCCTCGTCATCGGCGCCTTCATGAGCCTGGGGCAGTTCGCTCTTCTCTACCTGGCGCTCGCCCTCGGCATGCCCGCGGGTCTCGCCTCGCTCGTGGTCCAGGCGCAGATCGTGCTGACGGTGCTGATCGCCGCCGTCGTCCTGCGCGAGCGGCCCACGCCGCGCCAGCTCGCGGGTCTCGGGGTCGGGGTGGCGGGCCTGGTGATCGTCGGCATCGCCCACGGCACGACCGCGCCGTGGCTGCCGTTCGTCGTCTGCCTCGGCGGAGCGCTGTCCTGGGCGATCGGTAACGTGCTCACCCGCCGCGCGAAGGGCGCCTCCGGACTCTCGCTCGTCGTGTGGTCGGCGCTCGTCGTCCCGGTGCCGGCGCTGCTGCTCTCGCTCCTCGTCGACGGAGGCCCCGCCGTCGCGAGCGCGCTGTCGGGCCTCACTCCGGCGGCGGTGCTCAGCACCCTCTACACGGCGGTGTTCGCCTCGCTCGTCGGCTACGGCATCTGGAACTCGCTGCTCGCCCGGTACCCGGCGGCGTCGGTCGTGCCGTTCACTCTGCTGGTGCCGGTGGTCGGCGTCCTGTCGGCCTGGGCGCTGCTGGGCGAGGCGCCCTCAGTCGGCGAGCTGATCGGAGGAGCGGTGATGGTCGCGGGGCTCGCCGTCGCGACGATCCGCCGGGTGCGCCCCGACCCCCTGCTGGCCGCTGTCGGTCCTCGGGCGTAGCGTTCCTCCCATGTGCGGCCGCTTCGCGATGGACTCCGAGACCGATGAGCTGATCCGCGAGTTCGTCGCGGCGGGCGGGAGGGCCGCCGACTGGGCGCCCGACTTCAGCGTCGCCCCCACCGACTCCGCGCCGATCGTGCGCGAGCGCCTCCACGACGGAGCGGTCGAGCGCGAGGTCGAACTGGCCTCGTGGGGCTTCACGCCCTCGTGGGCGAAGGGCAAGGGCCCGTCGCCGATCAACGCCCGGCTCGAGACGGTCGCCTCAAACGGCCTCTTCCGCGGGGCCTTCGCGAAGCAGCGGGCGATCGTCCCGATGCGCGGCTACTACGAGTGGCAGACGCTCGCCGACGGCAAGCAGCCGTGGTTCCTGCACGGCGAGGAGCCGATCCTCGCGGCCGCCGGTCTCTACACGGCGAAGAAGGACGGCGAGGCCTGGCGGGTGTCGTTCACGATCATCACCCGCGAGGCGCGCGACGCCTCGGGCGAGGTGCACGACCGGATGCCCGTCTTCCTCACCGACGAGGTCCGCGACGTGTGGCTGTCGCCCGAGCCCCTCGACTCCGCGGAGGAGATGCTCGCGACGCTCGACGGCGCCTCGGCCGCGATGGCCTCGACGATCACGGCGTACCCGGTCGACCGGCGCGTCAACAACTCCCGCACGGTCGATCGGCGCGACCCGTCGGTCCTGGAGCGTGTGGAGCTCTAGTCCCGACGGGTCGTGCCGATCGGAGTCGGGTCAGGCCGTTCCTGCGTGTCCGCGCGGCGGAGCCGCTGAGAACACTGCCGGGGCATGTCGGATCAGGCCGTTCCGGCGTGCCCCGGGAACGGCTTGCCGTTCAGGTGCACCTCGCCCGGCGGCACCTCGACGTCTCCGACGTCGTCCGGTCCGCCCGTGCCGGGCACCGTCTTCACCTCGGCGTCGCCCGAGACCTCGGTCGCGCTCGCGTCCGGGGCGCTGTCCTGCTTCGCCGCGGTCTCGCGCTCGCTGCCGGGCGACTCCGTCATGTCCTTCTCGATCGTCTCGCTCTCGCTCGACGTGGGCGCCGCGGCGCCGTCGGGCTTCCCGATGGTCGAGCCCTGGTCCTCGAGAGTCGATCCCTGATCCGCGTGGTCCGTCATGTCTGTTCCCTCCGTTGGAATGCCCCCACGCTACGTGCGCCCCGGAGGTGGGACACCCGCTTGACAGCGCCTCTCGGCCCCTACGGAGGGGTCGCCCGACGTACTACCCTGGAGCGACGGTCGCACCGGGGGGCGCGGCACACGCCGCAGCACCCACCGCGCGAGGAGGAACCCCGTGGCATCGCACCGGACGGGCGAGACCCGAGTCATCGGCTCGACGGTCGGCGACCGCTACACGATCGAGGAGCTCATCGGCCGGGGCGGCATGGCCACCGTCTACCGGGCCCGCGACGAGATCCTCGGCCGCTCGGTGGCGCTGAAGATGTTCGCGGCCGGCATCGACGACGCACAGGACCTGCAGCGCAAGTCCTCCGAGATCCGGCTGCTCGCGGCCCTCAACCACCCCGCCCTGGTCACGCTGTACGACGCGCACGACGGCGGCGACGACACCGGCGGCCAGGCGTACATGGTGATGGAGCTCGCCGAGGGGCCGAGTCTGTCGGAGCGCCTCGCCTCGGGGCCCGTCGCCCCCAACGACGTCGCGTCGATGGCCGCCGATCTCGGCGAGGCCCTGCACACGGTGCACGCGGCCGGAGTCGTCCACCGCGACGTGAAGCCGTCGAACGTCCTGCTCGTGCCGAGTCCGCTGACCAGCCGCGAGTTCCGGCCGAAGCTCGCCGACTTCGGCATCGCCTACCTCATCGACGCGACCCGCATCACCTCGCCCGGCACGCTGATCGGCACGGCCGCGTACCTCAGCCCCGAGCAGGCGCACGGCGATCCGCTGACCGCCGCGAGCGACATCTACTCCCTCGGCCTGGTGCTGCTCGAGTCGCTGACCGGCAAGCGCCCGTTCACGGGCTCGGCGATCGAGGTGACCCTCGCGCGGCTGCTGCGCGACCCCGAGGTGTCGGCGTCGCTGGGCAGCGGCTGGTCCGCGCTCCTGGGCTCGATGACGCAGCGCGAGCCGGAGGAGCGCCCGTCGGCCCTCGAGGTCGCCGAGTCCGCCCGCAAGCTGATCGACCCGCGCCGCGACGGACCGCCGACGGCGATCGTCGTGCCCGATGTGCCCCTCACGGCCGCCCGGACGCAACTGCTCGACGCGACCGCCGAGGCGACGGCGGTGTACCTCGTCCCCGAGCACGGCACCGCGGCGACCACCCTCCTGCCGGCCGGGACCGCGGCGGCTCCCGTGGCTCCGACCGCCCCCGCCACTGCGACGACCGCTCTCCGGCGCGAGCCCGAGCGCCGCCGCGGGCCCAACCCGTGGCTGCTCGTGCTGGTGCTCGCGCTCGTCGCGATCGCGGTGGGACTCGCCGTCGTCCTCCTCGGCGGCGACCAGCAGACGCCGCTGCCCGCCGTCGACGGCGAGCTCGGCGAGCACCTGCAGCGCCTGCGCGAGAGCATCCGCTCGTGATCGCGCGCCGCGCCTGGCCGGCCGCCGTCGTGACCGCGGTCCTCCTGCTCTCGGGCTGCTCCGCCGCCGACCCGTCGATCGACGACGCCACCGCGCAGACCCTCGACGACGCGGTCGTCGCGGTCGCGGAGCGCGCCTCCGCCGACGACTTCGCCGGCGCCCTCACCGAGCTCGAGGCCCTGCAGGCCGCCCTCGCCGCGGCCCTGACGTCCGGCTCCGTGACTCAGGAGCGGGCCGCGTCGATCCAGGCCGAGGCGGACGTGGTGCGCGGCGACCTCGAGGCGGCGATCGCGGCCGGTGAGGCTCCGGAGCCCGCTCCCGTCGAGACCGAGGAGGCTCCGGATCCCGAGGAGCCCGTCGAGGAGACCCCCGTGGAGGAGGAGCCGGTCGAGGAGACTCCGGTCGAGGAGGCCCCGGTCGAGGAGACCCCGGCTCCCGTCGAGACCGAGGAGGAGGAGCCCGCTCCGAGTCCCGAGGAGACGGCACCCGTCGAGGAGGAGGCCCCGGAGCCCGAGGAGTCGGAACCGGCCGAGGAGGCTCCCGCGAACGGGAACAGCGGCAACGGGAACAGCGGCAACGGGAACAGCGGCACCGGGAACGACGGGAACAACGGCAACGGGAACGGCGGCAACGGCAACGGCAACGGCAACGGTTCCGGCAACGGCTGAGCCGCTCCCGCGTCCGGCCGTCAGTCGTTCGTCGCGACCACCGCGAAGTCCGCGTCGAGATCGACGTCCACATCGGTCCCGTCCTCGCGCGTGACCTCCACGTCGAACGCGTGGTCGGCGTCGTCGCTGCGCTCCGCCTCGGTCACCGTGCCGCCGCCGACCGCCGCGAGGGCCGCCTCCGAGGCGCGCGCCAGGTCGTCGCCGGTCAGGTCGTCGGGGTCGACGAGTCCCGAGGTCGAGGTGTCGTCGCCGCCCTGGGATGCTCCGCCCTCCGCGGATCCGCTCGCGGGGCGCCCGTCGTCGTCGGCGTCCACCGACAGCACCGCGAACGCGTCGTCGAGGCGCACGTCGTACTCGAGTCCGTCCTCGCCGCGCAGCTCCAGCTCGTAGCCGGGGGCTCCGTCGTCGTCGCGCTCGGCCGAGGTCACGGTGCCCCCGCCGATCTCCTCGAGGGCCGCGTCGCTCGCGCGCTCGAGGTCCGCTCCGGTCAGGCGGTCGGATGCCTCGAAGCCGTCGGTCGCGGCGTAGGCGATCCCGGTGCCCGCTCCGAGGAGCACGACGACTCCGGCGACGGCGGTGATGATCTTCGTCTTCTTCTGCATGATCCGCTCCTACTCCGGCGCCGGTCCTCGACGCCGTGACCACTCTCACGCCCAGCCGCTGAAGCCACCCTGAAGCGCTCAGGCCGCCGGTCCAGCGCTAGAGCGGGAGCCGCAGCACCACGCGCGCGCCGCCCAGGGGAGCGTCCTCGATCGACACCGCGCCGTGGTGCGCCGCCGCGATCTCGGCCACGATCGCGAGGCCCAGCCCCGATCCTCCGGCGTCGCGGGCGCGGCCCTCGTCGAGCCGCACGAATCGCCCGAGCACGCGCGAGCGGTCGGCCGCCGCGATGCCCGGCCCGTCGTCGTCGACGACGATCACGGCCCCGTCCCCGTCGGCCCGGGTGGCCAGGGCGAGGCGCGACGACCGGTGCCGCACCGCGTTGTCGACCAGGTTCCGCACGGCCCGCGCGAGCAGCGCCTCGTCGGCGACGACCTGCACGGGTGAGACTCCGCTCGCGTCGACCTCGATCCCGGAGTCGCGCAGCCGCCGCACCTCGCGCAACGCCAGGTCGTCGAGGTCGACCGGAGCCGCCGCGATCGCCAGTCGCGCCTCGTCGGCGCGCGCGAGCAGCAGCAGTCCCTCGATCAGCCCGCCCATCCGCACCGACTCCTCGGCCACCGTCCTCGCGAGGCGGGCGGAGTCGAGGCGGTCCGGGTGCGCGAGGGCCACCTCGGCCGTCTGCCGCAGGGCCGCGACGGGGGAGCGCAGCTCGTGCGACGCGTCCGAGACGAAGCGGCGCTGCCTTTCCTGCGCGTCCTGCAGCCGGTCGAGCATGCGGTTCAGCGTGCGCGCGAGGCGGTCGATCTCGTCGCCCGAGCCGGGCTCCGCGACCCGGCGGTCCAGGGCGGCCGCGGTGACGGAGTCGGCCTCGGCGCGCATCCGGTCGACGGGGCGCAGCGCCCGGCCGACCACCACCCAGCAGACCACCGCGACGAAGGCCACGAGCAGCGGAACCGCGACGGCGAGGAGCGCCGTGGTCGTCGCGATCGCCTCCGCCCGCCCCTCGTCGGGGATCCCGACGACGAGGAGTGACCCGTCGTCGAGCTCCTGAGCGGCGACGACCACGGGCCCCTCGTCCTCGACCTGCACGGTGACGGGGTCGTCGCCCTCCTCCTGCGCGAGGGGCGGCAGGTCCTCCGCGTCCTCGCCCGCCGCGACCACACGGCCGTCGACGACGAGCTGCACGACCCCCTCCGAGGCGCGGACCACGTCGGCACCGCCCGACTCGACCAGCGCTCCGAGGCGCTCGGCCTCGGCCTCGGCGGTGCTCGAGGCGCTCGCCGCGAGCACGGAGGAGAGCACCAGCACGAACCCGACTCCGCCGAGCACCGAGGCGAGGGCGACCACGGCGGCGGCCGCGAGCGTGATCCGGGTGCGCAGGCGGCTCATCCGGCCACCAGCGAGTAGCCCGCCCCGCGCTGCGTGCGGATCGTGTCGACACCGAACGGCCGGTCGATCTTGTTCCGGAGCGTGCGGATGTAGACCTCGACGATGTTCGGGTCGCCGTCGAAGTCGAAGTCCCAGACCGCGCCGAGCACGTCCCGCTTCGGGACGACGTCGCCGGCCCGCGACACGAGGTACTCGAGCACGCTGAACTCCCGCGCCGTCAGCGGGATCGGCACCCCGCCCCGCTCCACCCGGCGCGACGCGGGGTCGAGCACGAGGTCGCCGACCACCTGCACGACCGGCCGCTCCGTCGCCCCGCGGCGGATCAGCGCGCGCAGCCGGGCGACCAGCACGGGGAACGAGAACGGCTTGGTGAGGTAGTCGTCGGCGCCGGTGTCCAGCGCCTCCACCTGATCGAGATCGCCGTCCTTCGCGGTCAGCATCAGGATCGGCGTCCAGTCCTCGGCCGCGCGCAGGCGCTCGCAGACGCGGAAGCCGCTGAGGTCCGGGAGCATCAGGTCGAGCACGATCGCCGCGTACTCGGCCTCCTGGGCGAGCCACAGCGCGTCCGTGCCCGTGGTGGCCGTGTCGACGGCGAAGCCCTCGGCCTCCAGGCCCGTCTCGAGGGCGCGCAGCAGGTTGATCTCGTCGTCGACGACCAGGATGCGGATGGCGTCCTCCCGGGGCTCCTCCCGCGGCGAGCGCGGCTCGCCCCAGGCTAGGGCGATCGGGCTGAAGCCGCCCTGAAGCCCTGCAGCACCGCCCGTTCCCCTCGATGCGGTAGAAGAGTCGGGTGACTCCGCCCGCTTCCCTCGCCCGCCGTCTCGGGACCGGCGACGCCGTCGTGATCGGCCTCGGCTCGATGATCGGCGCCGGCGTCTTCGCGGCCTTCGCGCCCGCGGCCGCCGCGGCGGGCCCCTGGCTCCTCGCCGGGCTCGCAGTCGCCGCCCTCGTCGCGTGGGCGAACGCCTCCTCCTCGGCGCAGCTCGCCGCGCAGTACCCGCGCTCGGGCGGCACCTACGTGTACGGCCGCGAGCGCCTGGGCGAGTGGCCCGGGTTCCTCGCGGGCTGGGGCTTCGTCGTCGGCAAGACCGCGAGCTGCGCGGCGATGGCGCTGACCTTCGCGGCCTACGCCGCCCCCTCCGGGTGGGAGCGCCCCGTCGCCGTCCTCGCCGTCGCGGCTCTCGTCGGCGTCAACGCGCTCGGCGTCACCCGGACCGCGCTCGCCACCCGCGTCATCGTGACGATCGTCCTGGCGGTGCTCGCGCTGGTCGTCGCCGCCGCGATCTCCTCCGGACCCGCCGTCGCCTCAGAGGGCGGCGGCATCGGCACCATCGGCCCGCTCGGCGTGCTGCAGTCGGCGGGGCTGCTCTTCTTCGCCTTCGCCGGCTACGCCCGCCTGGCCACGATGGGGGAGGAGGTGCGCGATCCGTCCCGGACGATCCCGCGCGCGATCCTCGGCGCCCTCGCGCTCGCGGTCGTCGTCTACGCCGTGGTCGGGACGGCGCTCCTCGTGGCGCTCGGTCCGGAGCGGCTCGCGGCGTCGACCGAGCCCCTCGCCGAGGCGGCCGCGGTGTGGCCGTGGACCGGCCCGGTCGTCCGGGTCGGAGCCGCCGCCGCCTCCCTCGGCGCTCTGCTCGCGCTCATCGCCGGCATCGGGCGGACGAGCCTGGCCATGGCCCGCGAGGGCGACCTGCCCCGGATGCTCGCCCACGTCGATCCGGTGCGGCAGGTCCCGCGCCGGGCCGAGATCGCCCTGGGCGCCGTCGTGATCGTGCTGGTGCTCGTGGCCGATCTGCGCTCGGCGATCGGGTTCTCGTCGTTCGGGGTGCTGCTCTACTATCTGGTCGCCAACGTGTCGGCGCTCACGCAGGAGCGGCGCTACCGCCTGTACCCGCGGTTCGTCGCGGTGGGCGGGGTGATCGGCTGCGTGCTGCTCGTGCTCACCTTGCCGCTGCCGTCGATCCTGACGGGCATCGCGGTCTTCGCGGTCGGAGCCGTGTACCGGCTCGTCCGCCTGCGGGGCCGTGCGGCCGGGGCGTAGCGCCCGGCCGCACGCGGCTCACTCGTCGCGGTCGGTGTACTCGCCCTCGGCGTCCGAGTCCGGTCCTGCGGAGTCGGAGTCGACGTAGCTCCCCTTCTCGGTCGAGGTCTCCTCGTGGACCGAGGTGTCGATGTAGCTGCCCTGGTCGTCGGTGGCGGTGTGCGAGACGCCGTCGGTCGACGTGTACTCGCCGTCCGGGGTCTCGGTCGTGGTCGTCTCGGCGGCGTGGCGGCCGCGGCGCGGCGCCTCGCTCGCGCCGTCGGAGGTCGTTCCGGGGGAAGTCTCGTCGTCGTGTGCCATGGCGGGTTCCTCGCTTCATCGCGTCGGGTTCCGGGGCACGCCGAACGGCGGCCCCCACTCGAGAGAACTGCATCACGCCCCGCGTTGCAAGGCGTTGCGGCTGCACATCCGTGCCGGTCCCTCCCGCTCCCCGCACCTCCTCCCGCGCGGCGCAACTCCTACCCGCCCCTGCCGCTCCCGCCTAGCGTGACGGGCATGAGCATCCCCACCCGCACCCGCTGGAGCGTCATCGGCCAGCTCGGCCCGCTGTTCGACGACGGCGGACCGATGCTGCTCGTCGAGGCCGGCTCGGCCTTCGGACGGCGGCCGATGCACCGCGCGAAGGCGCAGCTGTGGCTCTCGGCGCTGCGGCACCGCGCCCGCGAGCTGGGCGACCGCGTCGAGTACGTCCGCGCCGAGACCTTCGCCGAGGCGCTCGAGGGCCGCGACGACCTCGAGGTGATCGATCCGCCCACCCGCGGCGGCCGCCGCCTCGCCCGGCGCCTGGGCATGAGCGTGCTGCCCAGCCGCGGTTTCGTGACCGAGGAGGAGGACTTCCGCGAGTGGGCGCTCGCGCGGGCCGGCTCCCGGCTCCTGCTCGAGGACTTCTACCGCTGGAGCCGCGAGCGCACCGGCGTGCTGATGCGCGGCGATCAGCCCGAGGGCGGGAAGTGGAACTACGACCACGACAACCGCCAGCCGCCGCCCAAGGGTGCGTCCCGGCTGGGGCTGCCGGATCCGTGGTGGCCGGTGGAGGACGACATCGACGAGGAGGTCCGCGCGGACCTCGCCCGCTGGGAGCGCGAGGGAGCCGTGCACCTCGTCGGCGAGGACGGTCCGCGGCGCTTCGCCGCCACTCCCGCCGAGGCGCAGGAGGCGCTCGCCGACTTCGCGTCCTCGCGCCTGCAGGACTTCGGCCCCTACGAGGACGCCATGCTCTCGGGCGACTGGACCATGGCGCACTCGCTCCTGAGCGCTCCGATGAACCTCGGTCTGCTCGACCCGCGCGAGGTGATCGACACCGTCGTCGCCGAGCACGCGTCCGGAGGCGCTCCGCTCGCGGGCGTCGAGGGCTTCGTCCGGCAGATCATGGGCTGGCGCGACTACGTCTGGCACCTCTACTGGCACCTGGGGCCGGAGTACCGCACGCGCAGCCGCGCGCTCGGCGCCTCCGCCCCGCTGCCGTCGGCGCTGCTCGAGCTCGACCCCTCGGGCATCGAGGCGAACTGCCTGCACGAGACCCTCGACGACGTGCGGCGCCACGGCTGGGCGCACCACATCCAGCGCCTGATGGTGCTGGGCAACTGGGGCCTCCAGCGCGGCTGGGATCCGGCCGAGCTCAACGACTGGTTCGTGGACGTCTTCGTCGACGGCACCGAGTGGGTGATGCCGGCGAACGTGATCGGCATGTCTCAGCACGCCGACGGCGGCGTCGTGGCGACCAAGCCGTACGCGTCCGGCGGCGCCTACATCAACCGGATGTCGGACTACTGCGGCGGCTGCCGCTTCGATCCGAAGGTGCGCCTGGGCGAGAACGCCTGCCCGGTGACGGCCGGGTACTGGGCGTTCCTGGACCGCGTGGAGCCGGTGCTGCGCACGAACCACCGCATGGCGCAGCCGCTCGCCGGGCTGCGGCGCCTCTCGGACCGCGCGGCCGTGGTCGACCAGGAGCGGAACCGGGAGTCGTACTGAGCGGGCGCGGGGCGCCTCATCCGGCGCCCCGATGCCGGCGGATCAGCGATCCTTACCGAGGCTCGGGAGGCCAGCGCCGATCGCGCGCGCGGACCTGACATCGTGCGCCGCGCGGATGTCCTTCTTCGGCCGCTGCGCCTGCTGCGTTCCGTTCGGGCACGACAGGTGGCGCGACGGAACCTTGTGTCGCTCGAACCGGAGAGGGTCCCCTCCCGCACCATCACCCGAACGGGAGCGCCGCAGCTCCCGCACCGCTCGGTCGCCACCTCAGTCCTCCACTGACGAGACGGGGAGCGGGCCGAGCAGATGCGGTCCGTTGTTGCGGACGTTGTTCACGTCGCGGGACACCTCGTAGTGCTCGAGGTCGTGCGCGACCGCGTACGACTCCCGGTCCAGGAGCTGCATGAGCGTCGACGTCGAGGTGCCGGCCGAGCCAGTCGTCGTACCCGTCCGGCGTGATGCACGCCGACATCCGGTCGTGGACCTCACCCAGCGCCACATGCGAGTCACGGGTGATGATCGCCGTCGACAGGCGCCCGTTCTCCGGATCGTCCTCCGACTTCGACGGATCCGGCCACGCCGAGACGACGCCCGCCATCGCGAGGGCCGCGTTGGGCTCGTAGATGAAGTGCGGCTGCTTCCCCGCCTCGGTGACCGTCCACTCGTAGTAGCCGGCCGCGGGGATCAACACCCGCGACGTCGCGAACGCCTTCCGGAGCATGGGCGAGTTCGCGACCGTTTCGATCCGCGCGTTGATCGGCTGCCGCCGCTGCTTCTTGAAGTCCTTCGCCCACATCGGCACGAATCCCCAGTGCACCATCGGCACCGACCGCTCCCCGTCGGGCTCCCGCACGACGGTCACCGGCGACGTCGGCGCCACGTTGCAGTTCGGTCGCAGACCACCGAGGTCAGCCGAGACGAGATCCGGCAGCAGAGCCGCCGTGGAGTCCTTGACGACGAACCGACCACACATGCGCTCAGCCTAGGGATGCTCGACCGCGAGGACTCCTGCACGTCGCCGTCATCCGCTGAGGAGGAGATCGAGTAGCCATCGCAGAGTGGGCATGACGTGTTCCTCGACGTACGGCCAGACGTGATCCCGCAGGTACGGCCACACGTGATCCCGCATGATCCCGTAGAGAAGTCCCCACGGGACTGATCGTTGGCGTGGCTGTAGGTCGCGGCCGCGGTGTCTACCGCGTGACGTTGGGTTGGTCATTCTCTTGTTTCCTCGCTGCCCCGGAGGGCGTTAGTGGGCGCGCTGACGCCCAGGTGTAGCCACACCGAAGTAGGTATGTCTGCTTCACATCGTCAGGGGGGCGCGTCTTCCTGATGCCGCCAGACCGCTCCCGAACACCGCCTCGATCGATGCACTGCCGCGGATCGACGTGCTACAGAAAGTGCTTCAGGATCGACAACGAGAGGCAGGAGAGCGGAGACAGTTCCGCCTCCTGCACGAGGAGAGGGCCAGCTGGCCCGAGCTGCTCAGTGAGCACCGAGGGGTCCGTGGCGCGTAGATCCTGACGGGGCGAAAGCCGCTCCGGTCGTCCGTGATGACGACCGGGGCCCGGGCAACTCCTCGTGACGCCACCGCACTCGTGCAGACGACCGCGAACACGCAGGTGATCGAGGTCCTCTGCACAACCGACGTGATCGAGGCGGAACCGTCTGCAAAGGGTTCGCCTAGCGACCGCCCTCCCGTTCATCTCCGCCGACCGCCTCGCGGAGGAGCACCTGCCGCAAGTCCGCGAGGGATCCGCTTCGAGTGGCAGTTCTGCATCGAGGCCGTGTTGATCGCGATCGCCGGCCTGATCGCGGTTCCATACCTTCCGACAGCGGAGGCGGTCGAGGCGAGCGCCGCGGGTGCGCACACCTCGGGCGGCTGGCGTCAGTGGCTGCGCGTCCTGGCTGACTGGCGCCTCCTGCTCATCGGCGTGGGCATGTTCGGCGCCGAGCTGGGCGAGGGGACCGCGAACAGATGGCTGTCCCTCTCGGCCCGCGACGGCCACGGACAGACCGAGACGATCGCCGCGCTCTTCTTCACCGTCTTCGCTCTCGGGGAGACGATCGCCCGCGTCGTGGGCGGCCCGGTCGTCGATCGCATCGGACACGTCGCCACCATCCGCATCACCGCTGCCGTCGGAGTGCTGGGGCTCGTACTGTTCATCCTCGGCGGCCCCACCTGGCTGATCCTCATCGGAACGGTGCTCTGGGCGGTCGTCGTCTCGACGGGCTTCCCCCTCGGTATGTCGGCCGCCGCCGATAGCGGCCCGAACCCGGCCGCCCGCGTCAGCATCGTCGCCTCCGTCGGCTACCTCGCGAACCTCGCAGGCCCGCCCATCATCGGCGGCCTCTCGGAGTCCTTCGGACTCCTCAACGCCTTCTGGCTCGTCGCCGCCCTGCTGGCTGCCGCCTTCCTCGCCGCCGGGGCCTACGACCGCCGCGGCACCCCGGTCCTGTCCGACTGATCACCGAAGGGCCAAACGCTGATGCCTCGACCTCTCCATGCCACCACCGATTCCGCACGCCGCCTCGGAGCGCACCTCCGCAGAGCCCGCCTGGAACGAGGCCTTCGCCAAGAAGACCTCGCGCGTGATGCGGACGTCGGAACCGCGACCCTGCGGCGAATCGAGCGCGGCGACCAGGACAACCTCAGCGTCTTCGTCGTCCTCCGACTGCTGAACCAGCTCGACCTCCCTGCCGCGACCCTGGACAGAATCATCGACTGACGCGACGCTCGTGCGGACGGCGATGACTGTCCCGAAAGGGGATGGATCACCGGACGTTCCCGCTCCCGCTCGGGTGAAAAGATCCGCGTCGCTTCGATGTTCACGATGGAACGCTTCAGTGGACTGCCCCCGGCCGGTGGAGGCGTCCCTTCAGAGGATGGTGCTCGGGGGTAGTCGACTGCGCCCTGAGCCGCCGGGCAACAACGTTTTTGACGTGATCGTCCCTCAGTGGGGTGTGAGTGGTGCCGGTGGCACGATCAGCACCCGTCATGGGGATGGCGACCAGGGGCGGGACGGGGCGACGATGGCGAGACTATGCCTTTGAGTGCTCAGCTAGGGGATGTGCGCCTCGAGGCGCCCTTCATTCCGCGCGCGCAGTGGCTTGAGCTGAAGGGGCGGAGCCCGCGCCCGACGCTAGCTTGCGGCGCGGTGGCAGTCGCGAAGACATCCCCCCTTGGTACCCAATACTTCGCGCACCACCGAAACGTTGAAAACGATAACCACAAGGGCGAGTCAGCCGACCATCTGCGGGTAAAGGCGGCGGTGATGGTCGCTGCGCGAGGCCTGGGATGGACCGCGGCAGCTGAGGTCCCCGCTCCCGACCGCTCCTGGATCGCTGACGTGCTGGCAGAACGCGACGGCCGGCGGGTGGCGTTCGAGGTGCAGTTAGCGGGTCAAACGGCTGAGGAGTACGAGTACCGGCAGAAACGGTATCTGGCGGCCGGAGTGGAGTGCGTTTGGCTGGTACGACAGCGCCACTGGTATCGCCTTCACACAGTGCCAGCGGTGCACCTGCGGTTCGCGGATGAGTCCATATCGATCGCTGGGGACAAGTCCTCGGAGGAGGCTGTTGGCCTCGATGCGTTCGTGCAAGCGATCCTCGAGCAACGTGTGACGTGGGCGGCGAAACCGGTTGGGATCGAGCGGGCGCGGCTGAGCTGGGGAGTCCATCAGTGCTACCGCTGCCGCAAGCTCTCGATAATCTGGGACCGTTCCCCTGACGTCACGTGCATCTGCCCTGGTTGCGCTCGGACGGAGCAGAGGAAGGCGTATAACGGTCCAGCAGAGCCCAAACGAGATCGGCAGCAGCGCGGACTCGATTTGCCGGCGGCCAGCTTTCGAGAAGCCGACCAAGGCGCGGGGTGGAATGAACCTGAATGGTTTTGCCCGAACTGTCAGGCTGTATTTTTTCCCTCCCATCTTGAGTGGCTGTACTCCAGAGAAGCCGCGACAGCTGTGGCGGCTGTAGGAAAGAGCGACCTCGACCCTCACTGGTGCGTGCCCGGCCTGCACATATGGCACCCGCGAGACCTAGTCGCGTATCTCGCGGGCTCCCTCTCTCCGCTCGATGCGCCTGACGAGTCGGAGACGCTTTCGGGCGCCCAGCTCATCTCGACCGCACAACACCGCGAGACGCAACGGAAGCAGCGGAGGGATGAGCAGCGCGCCAGAGAGAAGTGGCTACGCGATCTCATCGAGTCGCACAGTGTCGATCCATCGGTGGGACCCACCGAAGCGCAATGTTCACGAGCTTGATCCTCGAGGCCGCCTCGCCGGCGGTGGTGCGGAAATCGCCGGTGTGGTTATCGACGTGGTGGCCTACTCAGATGAGGGGCCGCGTCAGTTCCGCCGGGTATCGGTTGAGCTTGGGGACCTTCTCGCCGGAGTCGAGGTGCGAGCGACCGAGCGACACCGCCCGCTTCAGGCAGTACCCAAGCGAGACGCTCCACTCCCGACAGCGCGAGACACCGCCCCCACGCTCATGAGACGGCTCGAAGGTTCAGGGGCGGTCCTTGACGGCGCCGCCACCTCCTCCGCCGTCGCAAGGATGTCTCGTGCCGAATCGGGGAACCCGAGCGTGCCTGACACGGCTGGTCCCGCCGGAAACTGACATAAGGTCAATTACCGGAGCTCGGTTAAAGCTCGCGGGCGGATCAGCACGAAGCCGTTGTGGCCGTTGCCAAATCCCTCCGCGATGAAGCGTTTGCGCCCTTGCGCGGTGTCGAGGGTGATTTCTGTGCCGTCAATAACTCCGCGGTGGTAGTGGTTTAGCCGGTCCACCTCGGGGTAATGCTTTGGCCCCAGCCACGAGCCCAGCATCGGACCAACAGCGCCATATTTCTCGCGAAATTTGAGCGATTGGCAGGTCAGCGCCGAATAGATAGGCACGTGTCCCCTGCGACTGGGCATCAGGCCTGTTCCGATGAGGGCGAGTGCTCGCCTGCTGTTGCTGACGTAGCGCTGCAGCGCTGCCGCGGCTGAGGTCTGATACTTCGTGTTTAAGCCCAGGGGAACGTCGATTGAGGCGGCAGAGGCGTCGGCTTCAATGTTGAAGCGGTCGGCGGCGAAGAGGATTTCCGCGGCAAACAAGTTCGCTTCGGCTTCGAGCGTCACTCGTGTCTTCGGTGCGAGTGTGGTGTGGTCCTCAGCGAAGTAGGCGTTCTCGTGCCAGGGGAGCGCATCGTGCCCGATCTCGTGTGCCTCGGTGAAACGGCGACGCTCGAGGGGCAGTGACGGATCGACGTAGTAGCGGCGCTCGTCCACGGAGAGAGCCCCGAGAACGTTGCCGCTGAGCTTCGCGATGATGGCTTTCATCTCGGCGGGAGCCTCGTTGGCAAACTCGAAGAGATCTCCGCGTTGAAGATCGACCGCTGCTGCGATCAGTTCGATAGGCACCGGCAGTTGATCCATCACGCCAGCCGCCTCGAGGGTGATGCGAGCCTGCCGACGAATGTCGTCGACGGCGAGGTCGAGTGCCTCGGTCACGCGGACGTGCGGTCGCGACGCTTCTGCCGCAAGAAGGCCAGGTAGTTGCGGAGTTCGGCTGCTTCGTCGTCGTCGAGCTCTTCCAGTGCTCGCAGTGGGATGCCGGCGAACTTGCGCTCCTGGTCGTACTCGGGGCCGGCCGTGGGTACCCGATGCCCGGCTCGGACGAGCAGGTCCGTGTAGTCGATCCCGTATGTGGCGGCGAGCTTGTGCAGCATGTTCGGCGACGGGCTCTCCACCCTGTTGCTCTCGATCTGCGAGAGGTAGCCGTTGGAGATCTTCGTCTCGGCCTCCACCGCCCTGAGGGTGAAGCCCGCTGCCTTGCGGCTCGCGCGGAGGTAGTCCCCCAGCCGCTCAGTCGGAGCGCTTCGAGGTGCCCCGGCGATGCTCACAGCCGTTGCGACGGCGATGCCGGCGGGAACGAGGGAGATGACCGCTCGAAGGGTGGTCCACGCTTGGTTCGTCATGTCTCGAGTATCGACGACTGCGCTTTGTAGATCAAGCAGTGCGCATCGGGTCTTGCGGTTGCGGCGTGGTTTGCATAGTCTACCAAGCAGCGCCGCACAGATCGTGCGTCGCGGAAAGGACGCCATCATGGCTCACAGGAGTGCGATCTCGGGTCGCTACATCTCCAACAGCGCCGCCGCCCGCCACCCCCGCACCTCGGTGCGGGAGACCGGAGGCAACTCCGGGTCGGGCAGCCACAACCGAAGCTCGATCTCGGGCCGGTTCATCTCCGACGCCGCCGCCGCACGGCACCCCAACACGAGCCTGACCGAGCGCGGCAACTAGCTCGGACAAGCCGAGGGGGCCCGATCTCAACGCAACTGAGATCGGACCCCCTCGAGGTCTCCAGGAAAAAACGTCGTTCGTCAGCCCAGGTCGTTCCGCGACTCTGCGTTGAACGATCCGTTTTTGGCGATGACGCTGTGGGATCCGCCGTTCCGGGCAGTGACCGAGATGCTGCCTCCACCGCGAGGACCGACGATGTACCGTCCCGTCGTCGCGTCCTGCTCCACCGCGCGCCCGGAACGCCGCAGATTCTTCGCGGCCTTCTCGGCAAGCTGACGCGCCAGTCGCTGCGACTGCTCGCTGTAACCACTCACTGCTGCCACCACCTCTTCTTCGGTGCCATCGCTTCGGTGATCACGTTGACCACGTTGATCGCCATCTCATTATCTTCGTCCCTCGCCCACGGTGCGTCTATGAGGGTCGCGAGAACCGACAGACCCATCTCAGACTCGCCGCGCTTCGTGCTGACCGCCTTCTCGCACGCCCAGGCGAACCGATCCCACCAGCGGGCGAGGTCGTCGGCCTCATGCTTCTGCTCTCGATCGCTGCTTGAGTTGTGGTACGCGATGTAGGAGGCGATGCCGGCGCCGATGACGGCGAGACTGCCTCCGAAACCTGCAGACGTGAAGAAAGTTCCCCACCACGTTCCATCTGCGTACAGGGGCGGAATGAACCGCGCCATGGTGAACGCAACCACTGCCGCCCCCACAGGGATCCACCACCAGTGGCGAGAAGGTCGGCGTGAAGTGGCCGAGGAGCGAGCGGCTGTCGCACCCGTCGGCGGCGGGGTCGCTGTCACTCTCGCAGTCTGCCACGACCGTGGCTCGCGCCAATGTCGCTGTCCCGCATGGGGATCGCCCACCGGGACGCAGACGCGACACCGCGCGACGCGAAACTGCGCTGCTCTTCGTGTCCTGTTAGACCCGTCCGATGAATCGTTCGCTCGCGGGACGTCTAACGGGATAGTGGTTGGACGCCTGAGCTGATCGGAGACGCCCGCGTCTCTACCGACAAGCAGGACGCGCAGGCGCAGCGTGTCGCGCTACTCGCCGCGGGCGTGCCGGCGGAACGGATCTCCGTCGATGCCGGACTCATCGGATCGAACCGCGAGCGGCCCGCGCTGCGCGAGGCCCTGGATGCCTGCGACACCGGCTCTGTTCGTCACAAAGCTCGACCGCCTCGCACGGTAGATCACGAATACGCGAGACATCATGGACGAGCTGACGCGCAGGGTAGTGCGGGGTGAACATCGGCGGGTCGCTGCGCGACCCGACCGACCGAGGGGCAGGCTGCTGTTCACTGCGCTCGCGATGATCGCGGAGTTCGAGGGCGACGTGATCCGGGCGCGCACGCGGGAGTCGTACTGAGCACCGCACGTCAGGCGCGGCTGAACACCGACACCGTCACTGCGACGGTCACGTCGGTCGTCCCCTCGCGCTCCGCCAGGACCGCGACCAGCGCCCCGGCGTCGACGTGGTGCGCGCTGGGACCCATCAGCACCTCCGCGCGCAGCTCCGCGGGCGTCATCGCGACCGCGTAGTCGAGCTCCCGCCGCTCGGTCAGCGCGAAGCCGGCGAGCTGCTCGTCGAGGCGCTCCGCCTTGCCCGCGTCGATCCCGAGCATGCCGAAGACCGGGCGGATCTCGTGCAGGTGCCGCTCGCGCGGCGTCACGACGACGGCGGTCCCTCCGGACCGCAGCACGCGCAGCATTTCGGGGGCGTTCCGCGGCGCGAACACGGTCAGCAGCGCGTCGGCGCAGCCGTCGGCCAGCGGCAGCGGCTGCCAGAGGTCGGCCGTCGCGATCGCGGCACGGGGGTGCGCGCGGGCGGCGCGCCGAGCGGCCGGGGCCGAGAGGTCGAGTCCGAGACCCGCGGCCTCCGGATGCGCGTCGAGCACCGCCACGAGGTACGCGCCCGTGCCGCAGCCCAGGTCGACGACGAGCCGGGCGTCCGCGGGCACCGCCGCGGCGACCGCGTCCTGGATCGGGCGGTAGTGCCCCGAGCCGAGCAGCTCCTCGCGCGCCTGCACCATCGCCGCGGTGTCGCCGGAGGTCGCGTGCCGCCCGCGCAGCAGCGACACGTAGCCCTGCCTCGCGACGTCGGCGCTGTGCCCGTTCGGGCAGCGCAGGAGCGAGGGCCGCGGCAGCGCGTCCGGAGCGAGTGCGGCGCCGCAGACGGGGCAGGCGAGCGCCGGCAGCACCCTCGATCCGGGCACCTCCGACGGATCGAGGGGGTGCGCGCTCACGCGTCGGTCCGGTCGTGCAGGGCGGCCGAGCGGTCCCGCATCGCCGTGACTCCGGAGTTGACCGTGGCGATCACGGGCACCGCGAACAGCGCTCCGGCCAGGCCCGCGACCTCGAGGCCGATCGCCACGCCCAGCACGACGGCGAGCGGATGCACCTTCACCGCCGACCCGAGGATCAGCGGCTGCAGCACGTGCCCCTCGAGCAGGTGCACGACGATCACCACGCCCACCATGATCAGCGCCGCCACCGGCCCGATGAACAGCAGGGCGATCAGCGCCGCGAGCGCCCCGGTGACGATCGCGCCGAGGAACGGCACGAAGGAGCCCAGGAACACGGTGACCATGATCGGCACGACCAGCGGGAGCTGCAGCGCGAGTGCCCCGATGCCGATGCCTGTGGCGTTGATCGCCGCCACTCCGAGCTGCGCCCGCACGAACTGCGTGAGCGCCTCGAATCCGGCAGCCGCCCCCGTGAGCAGCGGCGCCCGGGCCGGCAGCGGCAGCAGGCGGAGGAACCACGACCAGATCCGCCGCCCGTCCAGCAGCAGGAAGATCAACGAGAAGAGGGTGAGCAGAGTGCCCGCGACGACCTCGGCGACCTGCGAGCCCACCGCGAGCGCTCCGGAGGCGATCGTCGCGGCCTGCGCGTCGGCCCAGGTGATCGCGCTCTGCGCCCAGTCGGTGAGCTGCACCTGGGTGAAGCCGAGGCCCTGGATCCACTCCTCCACGTCGTCGACCGCGTCGAGCGTGCGCTGCCCGATGCCGCCGAAGCCGGCCCGGGTCTGCACGACGACGAGAGCGACGAGGCCGCTGATCGCGAGCAGCAGGGTCAGGATCGAGACGAGCACCGCGAGCCCGCGCGGCAGGCGCCAGGCCTCGAGCCGGTCGCGCAGCGGAGTCAGCAGTGCGGTCAGCAGCAGCGCGACGAGCACCGGCACGACCACGACCGGCACCATCGAGACCAGCTGCACGACGAGCCAGAGGATCGCGGCGACCGCGAGCACCCGCCACGACCATGCGGCCGCGATGCGCATGCCCGGCGAGACGTCGTCGGCCTCGGGCTCCTCGAGCACGACGGCGGGAGCGGTCGCCGCGGCTTCGCGTAAGCGCTCCCGCGTCCGACGTCCTCGCATGGCCCCTCCCCGTTCCCTCGCAGTGTACGGCGGGGCGCGCGGCCGGGGCAGGGAGCGCACCGAGAGCGGTCACGGGCGCCGTCGACGACGGATCCGGTTGCCGAATCGTCAGAACACTGGCGTAATGGAGACATCATGCCGACGCACGCCACCGTTTTCGAACGTCTCGCCCCGTCCTCCGCGGCCGTCGACGCCTCCCTCGCCGACTCCCGGCGCGGTGTCTTCTGGCTCGAGGACGCACCGGCCCCGCGGCCGCCGCTGGTCGGCTCCGTCCGCGCCGACCTCGTGATCGTGGGCGGCGGCTACACCGGCCTGTGGAGCGCCCTGCGCGCGAAGGAGCGCGACCCCGGCCGCCGCGTGGTCCTCCTCGAGGCCCGCTCGATCGGCTGGGCGGCCTCCGGACGCAACGGCGGCTTCGTCGAGTCGAGCCTCACCCACGGCCGCGAGAACGGCCTCGCCCGCTGGCCGGAGGAGAGCGACCGGCTCGAGCGCCTCGGAGTCGAGAACCTCGACGGCATCCAGGAGACGATCGCCCGCTACGGCATGGACTGCGGCTTCGAGCGCACAGGCTCGCTCGCGGTGGCCGTCGAGGAGCACCAGATCGCGCAGCTCGCCGAGGGCGACGGGGTAGCGGGCGCGCGCTTCCTCGACGCCGACGGCATCCGCGCCCTCGTCGATTCGCCCACCTACCTCGCCGGTCTCGTCGTGCCCGCCGAGCAGTGCGCGCTCGTGCACCCCGGCGAGCTGGTGCGCGAGCTCGCCCGCGTCGCCGAGGAGCTCGGCGTCGAGATCCACGAGGACAGCCGGGTGCTCGGCCTCGAAACCACCGCGTCGGGAGTGCTCGTGCGCACGGCCAGGGGAGCCGTGGAGGCGTCGCACGCGATCCTCGGCACGAGCGCCTTCCCCTCCCTCCTCGCCCGCACCCGGCTGATGACCGTGCCCGTCTACGACTACGTCCTGATGACCGAGCCGCTCGACGCCGGGCAGCTCGAGTCGATCGGCTGGCGGGGGAGGGAGGGCGTCAACGACACGGCGAACCAGTTCCACTACTACCGCCGGACCGCCGACGACCGGATCCTCTGGGGTGGCTACGACGCGGTCTACCACCCCGGTGGCCGCATCCGCTCGCGCTACGAGGAGCGGCCCGAGACCTACCGCGCGCTCGCCTCGCACTTCCTCACCACGTTCCCGCAGCTCGAGGGCGTGCGCTTCAGCCACCGCTGGGCCGGAGTGATCGACACCAGCACGCGGTTCGCCGCGTTCTACGGCACCGCGCTCTCGGGCCGCGTCGCCTACGCCGCGGGCTACACCGGGCTCGGAGTCGGCACGACGGCCTTCGCGGCGGACGTCGTCCTCGACCTGCTGTCAGGCGAGCGGACCGAGCGCACCGAGCTCGAGATGGTGCGCTCGCGCCCGCTGCCCTTCCCTCCGGAGCCCTTCGCCACCGCGGGGATCCAGGCCACCCGCTGGTCGCTCGACCGCGCCGACCACGACGGCGGGCGGCGCAATCTGCTCCTGCGCACCCTCGACGCGCTGGGCCTCGGCTTCGACTCCTGAGGGCCCGTCGTTCCGCGCCAGCGACCCCGCGTCGCGCGGCGCCTCGGGTAGCGTCCGGTGCGGAGCACCCGCCGCCGGTGCACGAGGGGGACGGATGCTCGAGGTTCTGCTCGCGATCGCCGGCTGGTGCACGGGCGCGGTCCTCGTCGTCAGCGGGGCGCTGAAGCTCGGGCGCACGGAGCGGTTCCGCGAGTCGCTCGGCACCCTCGGCCTCCCCGCCGCGCTCGGTCGCGGCACCCTCTTCGCCCGCTCGTTCCCCGTCGTCGAGATCGTGCTCGGTCTCGCCGTGCTCCTCGCTCCGACTCCGCTGCACCGGCTCGCCCTGCTGGCGGCGCTCGCCGTGCTCGTGGTCTTCCTGGTGGTCGCGATCCGCGCGGCCCGGGCGCCGGAGCCCGTCGACTGCGAGTGCTTCGGCGGTCTCGGCGAGGCGCGGATGAGCGGCCGCACGGTCCTGCGCAACAGCGTCCTCGTCGCCCTCGCGGTCGCCGGGCTCGCGGGTCCCGTACCGCCCGCCGCGCTGGCGCCCGGGGTCCCGGCGCTCGCCGCGGTGCTGCTCGCGATCGTCCTGGTGCTCGTGCGCGACCGCCTGCAGGGCCGTGCGGCACCTCCCTCCGCTCCCGCATCGACGTCCGCTCCCGCGCCCTCCTCCGGGCCCGTCCTCCTCACCGCCTCGGGTGACCGCATCGCGCTCGCCGAGTTCGCCGAGCCGCCGACCCACCTCGTCTTCTTCTCGCCCTCGTGCATCTCGTGCCACGAGCTCGTCGACCGGTTCCGCTGGTGGCCGAACGGCCTGCGCGCGGGCGAGGACCTCGTCCCGGTCCTCCTGGGCCGGCCCGAGGACTTCGCCGTGCACGAGGTGTTCGCCCCGCTCGTCGAGCACGCCCTCTACGATCCCGACCGCTCGGTCGCGGCGCTGCTCGGTCGCGGCGCGACGCCCGGCCACGCCCTCCTCGAGGCCGAGCACCCGCTGGGCTCGGGCTGGAGCACCGGCTGGTACGAGATCGAGAAGCGGGTGCTGAGCGAGGAGTTCTTCACCGACGTGCACCGCGGCCGCGTCGTGCCCGACCCCGAGGTCCTGGCGCGCGAGGAGTCCGAGCGCGCCGCCGCTCGCGAGGAGTCCGCCTCGCACTGACCGGCCCGGGACGGCGCCGCGCCGCCCTCCCGCTCCCGTGCTCCTGGAACGATGGATCCCACCCGTTCCCGACCCTCCGGAGCCCCCATGACCGCCTCGCTCGGCTCGCTCGTCCCCGTTCCCGCCTCGGAGCACCCGGAGCTGCTCCCCGAGGCGGTCCTCGCCGCCGCCGAGCGCGACGGCGTGCTCGCCGACCTCGGCGTCGTCGACATCGATCCCGCCCTCTCGGACACCGCGGCGACGAAGGAGCACTACGGCCTCGACGACGCCGACCTCGCCAACTGCGTCGTCGTCGCCGGCTCGCGCGGAGGGGAGGAGCGGATCGCCGCGTGCGTCGTGCTCGCCGACTCCCGCGCCGACGTCAACGGCGCCGTCCGCCGCCTCCTCGACGTGCGGAAGGCCTCGTTCCTGCCGATGGACCGCGCGGTCGCCGAGTCGGGGATGGAGTACGGCGGCATCACCCCGATCGGACTGCCCTCCGAGTGGCGCCTGCTCGTCGACGCCCGCGTGCTCCTGCGCCCGCTCGTCGTGATCGGCAGCGGAGTGCGCCGCTCCAAGATCGTGCTGCCCGGCTCCGCGCTCGAGCGCCTCGCGGGCGTCGAGATCGTCGAGGGTCTCGGGCTGCCGACGTCCCTCTGAGGCGAGGTGGCCGTGCCCCTGCACTCACGATCCGCCCGGGCAACCCGTACCTCCCCGAAACATGAGCGCCGTACGGTGGGCGCATGCGCGCAGAACTCACACTCGGCGCGGAGGAAGAGCTCCACCTGATCGATCTCGAGACGAAGCAGCTCTCCGCGCACGCACCCCAGGTGCTGGCGCGGTTGCCGAAGGACAACTTCTCGGCCGAGCTGCAGCGGACCACGGTCGAGACGAACACGCCGGTCGTCGACTCGCTCGACGGTCTGCGGGAGCAGCTCATCACCCTCCGCAAGGCCGTCATCGACGCCGCGGCGCCCGACGGCATCGGCATCGCCGCGGTCGGCACGGCCCCGCGATCCGAGCACAAGGACTTCGAGCTCACCAGCACCGGCCGCTACGGCCGCATGCAGGAGCAGTACCGGATGCTCGTGGACGAGCAGCTGATCTGCGGCACGCAGATCCATGTCGGTGTCTCCGATCGCGAGCTCGCGGTCCAGATCGCCCAGCGGATCGCGCGCGACCTCCCCGTCCTGCTCTCGGCGAGCGCGAGCAGTCCCTACTGGAACGGCCAGGACACGGGCTACGCGAGCATCCGCACGATCATCTGGCAGCGCTGGCCGAGCGCCGGGGCCACCGGTCCGCTCGCCTCCGCGGCCGAGTACGACCGCCTCCTCGACGATCTGATCGCCACCGGGGTCATCGCCGACTCCAAGATGGCCTACTTCGACGTCCGTCCCTCCTCCCACGCGCCCACGCTCGAGCTGCGCGTCTGCGACGCGATGCCGATCGTCGACGACGCCGTCCTGGTGGCGGGCCTGTTCCGCGGGCTCGTGCGCTCGGCCGAGCTCGACATCGAGGCGGGGCGTCCCTTCCGCTCGACCCCGCCGCCGATCCAGCGCGCGGCCACCTGGCAGGCCGCGCGCGGCGGGCTCGCCGGGTCGCTCCTGGACCACACCGAGCACCCCCGGCCCGTCCCGGCGGCCGAGGCGCTGCGCAGCATGATCGCGCGCCTCCAGCCGGCGCTCGAGGAGCTCGGCGACCTCGAGCAGGTGCGCGAGCTGGCCGAGGCGCTGATCGCCCGGGGCAACTCGGCCGACCGCCAGCGCGCGGTGTTCGCCGAGCACGGCACCCTCGACGCCGTGGTCGACGCGGTCGTCGCCGAGACCCACGGGCCGGCGAGCGGGCCGATCCTGCCGGTGCCGAGCCTGCGCACCTACCGCGTGCGCGCGGGCGACGAGGCGGTGGCGACCGGCGGACGCCCGCGCACCGCCTACCAGCCGATCCTCGAGCACTTCCGCGGCCTCGGCCCCGAGCGGCTGGGCGAGCTGCACGCCGCGCGCGATGCGACGGTGCTCGACGCGGGCATCTCCTTCCGACTCGACGGAGAGGACCGTCCGTTCCCGGTCGACCTCGTGCCGCGGGTGCTGCAGGCGCACGAGTGGAGCGAACTCGCCGCCGGGCTCGAGCAGCGCGCCCGCGCCCTCGAGTGCTTCCTGCAGGACGTCTACGGCGAGGGCCGCGCCGTCCGCGATGGAGTCGTCCGTCGTCCGGCGGGCACCGCGGGCTGGCGCGAGGAGGCGACCAGCCTGCCGCGCGGCGTCGTGCGCGGACCGGTCATGGGCTTCGACCTCGTGCGCAACGAGTTCGGCGGCTGGCGCGTGCTGGAGGACAACCTCCGGAACCCCAGCGGCATGGCGTACGCCATGGGCATCCGCTCCCTGCTCGACGACGTCCTGCCCGACCTGCCCCGGCCGACCGGGCTGCTGGATCCCTCCGACACCCTCGACGCGCTGCGCCGCACCCTCGCGGCGGGCGCCCGGCGCACCGACGGCCGCGAGCCCGTGCTCGCACTGCTCTCGAGCGGAGCGGACAGCTCGGCCTGGTTCGAGCACCGCCGCCTGGCCGAGGGCGCGGGCCTGCTGCTCCTCGAGCTCGCCGATCTCGAGGTCGACGGCGGACGCGTGCTCGCCTCCGGAACCCAGGTCGACGTGCTCTACCTGCGCCTGGACGACGAGCTGGCCGAGCTCGGCGTCGGCGACCGGCCGCTGGGCCGCGAGATCGTCGAGGTCGCCGCCTCCGGAGGGGTGTTCCTCGCCAACGCGCCGGGCAACGGCATCGCCGACGACAAGGCGCTCTACTGCGCCGTCCCCGAGCTGATCGGCTACTACCTCGACGAGCGCCCGCTGCTCGAGTCCGTCCCCACCTACCGGCCCGAGGACGAGGCCGAGCGCCGCATCGTCCTCGAGCGGGTCGGCGAGCTGGTGACCAAGCCGGTGGACGGCTACGGCGGCCGCGGCGTCATGATCGGCCCGTCCGCTCCCGCCGCCCGCGTCGCCGAGCGCCGCGCGGCGATCGCCGCCGAGCCGGAGGGCTGGGTCGCTCAGGAGGTCGTCCGCCTGTCGTCGCTCCCGTCGTTCTCGGGCACCGAACTGCAGCCGCGGCATGTCGACCTGCGCGCCTTCGTCTTCGTCACCGGCACCGGAGCCGCCGACGTGCGCCTCGCGCCTCTCGCGCTGACCCGCGTCGCCGCCGAGGGCAGCATGATCGTCAACTCGTCGCGCGGCGGCGGCGCGAAGGACACCTGGATCGTGAGGGCCTGACATGTGCGGAGTGGCGGGGGAGATCCGGCTCGACGGCCGCCGGGCCGACGTGGAGGCGGTCGATCGGATGAGCGGCTGCCAGACGCACCGCGGCCCGGACGGCGACGGTCTGTGGGCGCGCGGCCCGGTCGCGCTGGCCCACCGCCGGCTCTCGATCATCGACCTGTCCGTCGCAGGCTCGCAGCCCATGATCGACTCCGCGCTCGGCCTCTCGATCGTCTTCAACGGCTGCATCTACAACTACGAGCAGCTGCGGACGGAGCTGGAGGGCAAGGGCCACCGCTTCTTCTCCCACTCCGACACCGAGGTGATCGGCAAGGCGTACGCCCAGTGGGGCGAGGACTGCGTCGACCGCTTCCTCGGCATGTTCGCCTTCGTGATCGTCGAGCACGAGTCGGGGCGCGTGGTGATGGCCCGCGACCGGCTCGGCATCAAGCCGCTGTACCTCGACGAGACGCGCGAGCGGATCCGCTTCGCCTCGACCGTGCAGGCGCTGCTGGCCGGCGGCGTCGCCGACACCTCGATCGACCGCACCGCCCTGATGTTCTACCTGAGCTTCCACTCCGTCGTCCCCGCGCCGCGGACGATCCTGGCCGGCGTGACGAAGCTGCCCCCGGCGACCGTCCGCGTGATCGAGCCCGACGGCACGAGCCGCGAGCGCGTCTACTGGGAGCCCGTCTTCACCCGCGACCCCGCGCGCGCCGACTGGTCCGAGAAGGACTGGCAGGAGGCGCTCATCGCCTCGTTCCGCACCGCGGTCGAGCGACGGATGGTCGCCGACGTGCCGGTCGGCGTGCTGCTGTCCGGCGGCATCGACTCGAGCCTCGTGGTGGCGCTCCTGGCCGAGGCCGGTCAGACCGGACTGCAGACCTTCTCGATCGGCTTCGACTCCGCGGGCGGAGAGTCGGGCGACGAGTTCGAGTACTCGACCCTGGTCGCCGAGCGCTTCGGCACCGACCACCACCGCATCCGGATCGACTCCTCGCGGCTGCTCCCCGGCATCGACGGCGCGATCGGAGCGATGAGCGAGCCGATGGTCTCGCACGATGCGGTCGCGTTCTACCTGCTGAGCCAGGACGTCTCGCAGCACGTGAAGGTCGTGCAGTCCGGCCAGGGCGCCGACGAGGTGCTCGGCGGCTACGACTGGTACCCGCCGCTGGCCGGGGTGCCGCGCGAGCGGGCGCCCCAGGCGTACGCGTCCGTGTTCTTCGACCGGGGCTTCGCCGAGCTGCAGGCGCTGCTGCGACCGGAGTGGCGCGGCGAGGACGCGGCGACCGCCTTCATCGCCGAGCGGTTCGCGCGCCCCGGTGCCGACACCTCCGTGGATGCGGCGCTGCGCAACGACACCACGGTGATGCTCGTGGACGACCCGGTGAAGCGCGTCGACAACATGACGATGGCGTGGGGGCTCGAGGCCCGCGTGCCGTTCCTCGACCACGAGTTCGTCGAGCTGGTCGGCCGGATCCCTCCCGAGCTCAAGCTCGCCGACGGCGGCAAGGGAGTGCTCAAGCGCGCCGTCCGCGGCATCGTGCCCGACGAGGTGATCGACCGCACGAAGGGCTACTTCCCGGTGCCCGCGATCCGCCAGCTCGAGGGCCCGTACCTCGAGCGCGTCCGTGCGGCTCTGACGGACCCGTCGGCCCGGGAGCGCGGGATCTTCGATCCCGCCCTGGTCGACTCCCTGCTCGCCTCGCCCAACGAGACCCGCACGCGCCTGGGCTCGAACGAGCTCTGGCAGCTCGCG
This sequence comes from Rathayibacter caricis DSM 15933, assembly GCF_003044275.1. Classification (NCBI taxonomy): domain Bacteria; kingdom Bacillati; phylum Actinomycetota; class Actinomycetes; order Micrococcales; family Microbacteriaceae; genus Rathayibacter; species Rathayibacter caricis. The sequence goes on from NZ_PZPL01000001.1 coordinate 1,748,969, forward strand.
CTGCTCGAGATGTGGCTGCAGGAGCACGGCGTCGGCTGACGTTCGTCCTGCGTTCGCGTCCCGCGGAACACCGGCCCCGACCGGTGCCGGAGGATGGAGAGCATGACCTCCACCGCGACCTCCGGGCTCCTCGCCGCCGAGCAGCTCGGTCTCGACCTCGTGCACGCCTGGGGCAGCTGGGGCCCGTCGATGACTCCCGACGCCGCCCGAGCCGCCTTCATCAGCGATCGCGGAGGCGCTCCCGAGGTCTGGGTGCAGGACGTCGTCGTCGACGGCGAGCTGCCCGAGGCGCACTGCATCCGCTTCACGGAGGATCCGGTGCTCTCGGTCTCGTGGTCGGCCGACTCCGCGTGGCTCGCCTGCCTGGTCGCGACCGACGGCGGCGTGCGCACGCAGGTCTGGGTGGTCCGGCCCGACGGCTCCGACGCCAAGCGCATCGCCGGCTCGCGCGACGCGCACGCCGAGCTCGGGCCGTGGACCCGCAGCGGCCACCACGTCGTCGTCACCGTGCCGTCGGCCGAGCCGGAGCAGCCCACCCGGTCGTTCCTCGTCGATCCGGTCACCGCCGAGCGGCGTCCGCTCGTCGACGGCGACCTCATCTCGGTGCTCGACCTGTCGACGGAGGAGCGCCTCGTCGTGGTCCGCGACGGCCAGCGCGGCCACCAGTACTGCTCGGTGGTCGACCGCCTGACCGACGAGAACCACGCCCTCCTGCCCGATTCGGGCACCGGATCGACGGACGTCGCGTTCCTGCGCCCTGCACCGCTGAACGACAACGAGAGCCCGATCGTCGCCTACCTCGCGACCGACGTCGACCTGCCCCGGCGCCAGCTGGTCGCGATGCCGCTGGGCCCCGACGGCTGGCGCGGGCGCATCCGCCGTCTCGCCGCCCGCGACGACGCCGAGCTCGAGGGCCTGGACGCGGACGACGCGGGGCACCTGCTGATGCTGGTCTGGAACGTGGCCGGCTCGAGCGAGATCGAGCTCTTCGACACCCTCACCGGCGAGCGCGTCCCCGTGACCGGGCTGCCCGGCCTCGTCGCCACGACCCCCGTCCTCTCCCGAGACGGCAGCTCGGTGGTGCTCGGCGTCGAGGGCCCGGAGCGGCCGCGCGAGCTGTGGCGGATGGACACCGCGACCCACGAGTGGTCGCGCATCACGCAGGTGCCTGTCCTGCCGGCCGCCCCGCTCGTGGTGCCCACGCTCGAGCGCTTCACGGGCCGCGACGGTCTGGCGCTCTCGGGCTGGCTGTACCGGGCTCCGGGCGTGGAGGGCCCCGGGCCGGCGATGCTCAGCCTGCACGGCGGGCCGGAGTCGCAGGAGCGGCCGACGTTCTCGGCGCAGCACCAGGCCGTGGCCGCCTCCGGGGTCTCGGTCTTCGCGCCGAACGTCCGCGGCTCCTCCGGCTTCGGCCGCGACTTCGTGCACGCCGACGACGTCGAGCGCCGGTACGGCGCGTTCGACGACGTGCTCGCCGCCGCCGAGTTCCTGGTCGAGTCCGGAGTCGCCGACCGCTCGCGCATCGCCGTCACCGGCCGCTCCTACGGCGGCTACCTGACGCTGGCCTCGCTCGCGTTCTCCCCGGGCGTCTTCGCGGCCGGAGTCGACATCTGCGGCATGTCGCACCTGCTCACCTTCTACCGCGACACCGAGCCGTGGATCGCCTCGGCCGCGGTGACGAAGTACGGGCACCCGGAGCACGACGCGGAGCTGCTCGAGGAGCTGTCGCCGCTGGGCCGCGCCTTCGCGATCGACGTGCCGCTGCTCGTCGTGCACGGCGAGCTCGACACGAACGTGCCGCTGGGCGAGGCGACGCAGATCGTCGCCGCCCTGGAGGCGCTGGACCGTCCGGTGTCGTTCCTCCAGCTCGACGGCGAGGGGCACGAGTACCGCCGCGCCGACTCGAAGGAGCTGCTGCTGCTGTCGCTCCTGCGCTTCCTGCACTCCTCGCTGGCGCCGACGGGAGAACCGCTCGCGACCGTCGCGAGCTGAGCCCGGACGGGTCCGCGACCCCGGGGAGGGTCAGCTCCGCTCGAACTCCTCGGCGAAGGAGCCGTGGATCGGCCGGTCGGGGTCGTCGCCGACCGCGCGCGACGGATCGTCGATCTCGACCGCGCGCGCGAGGTCCGGGGCGGCCGCAGCCGGTCCGGCTCCGGCGCCCGCGAGATCCTCGGGGATCCCGTCGAGCAGCTCCTCGGCGATCCGGCTCGACAACCCGCTGCGCTCGCCCGGGCCCGGGTCGCCCCGGGGGTCGATCGGTGCGTCGAGAGCTTCGTCGAGCCCCGTGGTCCTGCCCTCCGGTGCGTCGGGCCCGGATGAACCGGGCCCCGATGTCGTGTCCTGCACCGATCGCTCCTGCCTCGGGCGCTCCGATCACCGGGCGCGCTCCGTCCTGCGATGAGGATAGGACGCGGTGCGCCGATCAGTCGAGGAGCAGCCAGGTGTGGCCCTCGACCCGCACGCCGCCCACGGTCGCCGGCTCGTCGCCGATGTTGAGGGCGAGCCGGGCCGATTCGCCGGCCGGTCCCTCGGCGATCAGCAGCACCGAGGTGTTGGCCAGGTCGACCGCGCTCGTCCGCGCCTGCGCGAGCCACGGGTGCCTGCGCCGGAACGCGATCACCTCCTGGTGCGCGCGGTACGCCTCTCCGCCCGGCAGGTCGGAGGGATCCGCCGGGAACGCCGGACGGATCGCGTCGTCGCCGCCGACGCGCTCCTCCTTCACTCCTCGCAGGCCCCGCTCGTCGCCGGAGTAGATGCTGGGCACGCCGCCCACGAAGCCGAGGACCGCCACGGCGTGGCCGTGGTGCCGCTCGTCCGACACCGCGCTGGCGAGCCGGGTCACGTCGTGGTTGCCGATGAAGGTGAGCGGGAGGAAGGAGTCGAGGAACTCGCCGTGCCGCGTCAGAGACCAGGCGAGCTCGAACAGGTTGCGCTCCTCGAGCGAGTTGCGCACCGCCTTCCACAGCTCGTACTGGGTGACGGAGTCGAGGCCCGAGTCGCGCACGTAGCCGGCGTAGTCGCCGTGGATGACCTCGCCGACGAACCACGCCTCGGGGAACCGCTCGCGCACCGGATCGATCGCCGCGCGCCAGGAGGCGGGCGCGACCGCATAGGCGGCGTCGAGCCGCCACCCGTCGATCCCGCGCTCGAGCCAGTGGGCGAGGACGGAGGAGACGTAGGCGGACACCTCGGGATTCGCGAGGTCGAGCTCGACGAGCGCCTCGTGCCCCTCGAAGACGTCGACGAGCAGCCCGTCGACCTCGCGAGCGGAGTCGCTGCACGAGAACCGCGCGGCCGCTGCCGATCCGGGGCCCGCCGCCACCGCCTCGCGCCACCACGGGTGGTCGCGCCCGACGTGGTTGAACACCCCGTCGAACAGCACCCGGATCCCGCGCTCGCGGCAGGCGGCGATGAGGGCGTCGAGGTCGCCCTCGTCGCCCAGGCGGGGGTCGACCCGGAAGTGGTCGACCGTGTCGTAGCCGTGCGTGCTCGAGGCGAACACCGGGCCCAGCAGGAGGCCGTTGCAGCCCAGCGCGAGCAGGTCGTCCAGCCAGGGGAGGAGCGCGGGCAGCCGGTGCTGCACCTCCCCGGGCGCGTCGGCCGCCGAGGTCTCGGCGCCGGTGAACCCCAGCGGGTACACCTGCCACCAGATCGCCGTCGTGATCCAGCCGTCCGTCGTGTGCGCCATCCCGGCCGCCTTCCCTGCGCGCTCGGGCACGCGTCGGGCCGAGTGTAGTGAGACGGACCGGTCGTGCCCGAGGGCTTGCGGCCGACCGTCACTGCGGTCAGGGGCGCAGCCCCGCGATCCAGCCGAGCAGATCGCCCGCACCGCGGAGGGTCGCGGGCACGGTGACCGTCGCCACCGCGAGCGCGAGCACGGCCGCCGCCGCGCCCGCCGCTCCGAGCCGGCGCTCCCCGGGCCGGAGGAGGGCGGCGACCGCGACGACGAGCGCCGCCGCGGCCACTCCCACCGACGGGAGCGCCCACACCGGGTGGACGGCCGAGGTCAGAGCGAGCAGGCCGAGCGCGACCGCGGTCAGGCCGGGCTCGCGCGGTGACCGGAGGCGCCGGGCGAGCACCGCGGAGCGGAGGAAGGACGGCCGGGCGGGCGGCGAGGAGGTCGCGGAGGAGGGAACGAGGGGGAGGAGGGTGATCGACATGCGCCGATCCTGACCACCCGGACGGCCGGGTGGACCGCCCGTCCGCGCATCGGTGGAGGAGCGCCCCGATCCGCGCCTGGGGAGGGCTGGAGGGGCACCAGGGGCCTCCGGACGGCCCGGATCAGCGTCATTCCGGGCTTCTGCGCCCCGGAATCACGTGCTTTGGCGGGTCGTGCTGGTAGGTTACCGACGGTCCGACCGGTTAGAGGGAGTCCGTCCCCGGCCGAGGACGATCCACAACCACCAGCTGTTCTCAACAGCGCGAACGTCCTGGGAGGACACTCCAATGGCTGACAAGTCGCTCAACCGCACCGAGCTCGTCGCGAAGATCGCCGCGGACTCCGGCCAGAGCCAGGCCGCCGTCAACGGCGTCCTCGACTCGCTCTTCTCGACCCTCGCCGACTCCGTCTCCAACGACGTGAAGGTCACCATCCCCGGCTGGATCGCCGTCGAGCGCACCTCCCGCGCCGCACGCACCGGCCGCAACCCGCAGACCGGTGAGACCATCCAGATCGCGGCCGGCCACTCGGTCAAGGTCTCGGCCGGCACCAAGCTCAAGGCCGCTGCGAAGTAGCACCGGTCCTCCGACGAAGGCCCCGGCGTCCGCGCCGGGGCCTTCGTCGTCCCCGCGGCTGCCGATCAGCCGGGGAACGTAGGCTTGACGGGTGAATCGAACCGTCCGGATCGCGGGGCCCGCGCTGCTGCTCGTCGCAGCCGCGCTCGTCGCCCTCCTCGCGGCCCTCGCCTTCGGCCGCGGAGCCGCCGCGCCGCTGCTGAACGATCCGGGGCCCGTCGTCCGCTACGGCCTCCCGATCGCGAAGCTCGCGGTCAACCTCGGCGCGGCCGCCATGATCGGCGCGCTCGTGCTCGCCCTCTTCGCGCTGAGCCCGCGCTCGACGGCGAAAGCGGCGAAGACCCCGAAGCCCGCGAAGGCCTCGAAGACGGCGGAGCCCGAGACGCCCGAGCAGCGCACCGAGTACTCCGTCGCCCTCGACGTCGCCGCCGCCGGCGCCGCGTTCTTCGCCGCCGCCGCGGCCGTCACCGGCTTCTTCACCTTCCTCAACGTCACGCAGACTCCGCTGAGCCTCGATCGCGACTTCGGCACGAAGCTCAGCTACTTCATCGGCAGCATCCCGGTCGGCCAGGCCTGGCTGACCACCACCCTGCTCGCCGCCGTCGTCACCGTGCTCTGCTTCGCCGTGCGCAACCAGACCGCGCTCGTCTTCGTCACCGCGATCGCGCTGCTCACCCTCCTCCCGATGGCGCAGCAGGGCCATGCCGCCGGCTCCGCCGGGCACGACGCCGCGGTCACCGCGCTGGGCCTGCACCTCGTCTTCGCCGCGATCTGGCTCGGCGGCCTCGTCACGGTCGTCGTGCTCCGACCGCTCCTCGACGGTCCGCGCCTGCGGCCCGTGATCCAGCGCTACTCCAGCCTCGCCCTCGTCAGCTTCGTGGTCGTCGCGGCGTCCGGCTACCTCAGCGCCGAGCTGCGTCTGGCCAGCTTCGGCAACCTCCTCACCGGCTACGGGATCCTCGTGATCGTGAAGGTCGCGGCGCTGATCGCCCTCGGCCTCTTCGGCCTGGTGCAGCGCCGGTTCCTGATCGAGCGGATGCGCTCCGCCGGCGGTGCGGGCGGCCGCAGCTTCTGGTGGCTGGTCGGTGCCGAGGTCGCCTTCATGGGCATCGCCTCCGGAGTCGCCGCCGCCCTCGCGCGCACCGCGACCCCGGTCGACCAGGTCGCCGCGAGCCAGCTGACCGACCCGACGCCCGCCCAGCTCCTCACCGGCGAGCCCCTGCCGCCCGTGGCGAGCGCCGTGAACTTCGTGACCCTCTGGAACGTCGACCTGATCTGGCTGCTCGTCACCGGCTTCGGCATCGCGTTCTACGTGGCGGGCGTGCTGCGCCTGCGCCGTCGGGGCGACTCCTGGCCCCTGCACCGCACGGTGCTCTGGATCGCGGGCATGCTCCTGCTGGCCTACATCACCAACGGCGGCGTGAACGTCTACGAGAAGTACCTGTTCAGCGCGCACATGCTCTCGCACATGGTGCTGACGATGGCGGTGCCGCTGCTGCTCGTGCCCGCCGCCCCGGTCACGCTGATCGCGCGGGCGGTCGTCCGACGCACCGACGGATCCCGCGGGCCGCGCGAATGGGTGCTGCTGGCCGTGCACTCGCGCTTCGGCACGATCGTGTCGCATCCGATCGTCGCGGCCGTGCTCTTCGTCGGCTCGCTCTGGGCGTTCTACTACTCGCCCCTGTTCCGCTGGGCCACGACCGACCACATCGGCCACGAGTGGATGATCGTGCACTTCCTGATCACCGGCTACCTCTTCGTGAGCGTGCTGATCGGAGTCGACCCCAGCTCGCACCAGGTGCCGTACCCGATGCGTCTGCTGCTGCTGCTGGGCACCATGGCCTTCCACGCCTTCTTCGGCCTCGCGCTGATGACGGGGGAGGGCCTCCTGCTCGCCGACTGGTACGGAGCGATGGGCTGGGGCAGCGATGCGCTCGCCGATCAGCGCGCGGCCGGAGGCATCGCCTGGAGCATCGGCGAGATCCCGACCCTCGCCCTCGCGATCGTCGTCGCGATGATGTGGAGCAGGTCCGACGCCCGCGAGACGAAGCGGCGCGATCGGCAGGCCGACCGCACGGGCGAGGCGGAGCTCCACGAGTACAACGAGCGCCTGGCCGCCCTCGGCAAGCGACGCTGACCCTCCTCCCCAGGCGGCCGTCGGCCCCCATCCCGCCCGTTCCGGATCGACGCCGCACGGCCGCGGGTACAGTGGACCGGTGACCCAGCCGACCCTCTCCGACGAGCAGCAGCGGGTGTTCGACCTCATCGAGAACACCCGCGAGCACCTGTTCGTCACCGGGCGGGCCGGCACCGGCAAGTCGACCCTGCTGAACCACCTGAGCTGGAACACCGACAAGCAGATCGTCATCTGCGCCCCCACCGGAGTCGCGGCGCTGAACGTGGGCGGCCAGACGATCCACTCGCTCTTCCGCCTGCCGATCGGCGTGATCGCCGACTCCGATCTCGACCAGCCGCCCGAGCTGCGCAAGCTCCTGAACACCATCGACACCCTCGTGATCGACGAGATCTCGATGGTCAACGCCGATCTGCTCGACGGCATCGACCGCAGCCTCCGCCAGGCGCGCCAGCGGCGGGCCGAGCCGTTCGGAGGCGTGCAGGTCGTCCTCTTCGGCGACCCGTTCCAGCTCGCCCCCGTCCCCGGCGACCCCGAGGAGCGCGCGTACTTCGCCGACCGCTACCGCTCGCTGTGGTTCTTCGACGCGCTGGTCTGGCAGGAGGCTCCGCTGCGCATCGTGGAGCTCGGCCGGATCCACCGTCAGAGCGACGAGCGCTTCAAGTGGATGCTCAACGCCGTCCGCTTCGGCATGGTCACGAAGGAGATCGCCGACGTCCTCAACGAGGCCGGCGCGCGCACCCCTCCGACGGACGGGGCGATCACCCTCGCGACCCGCAACGACACGGTGAACCGGATCAACCAGACGGCGCTCGCGCGCCTCAAGGGACCGCTCAAGACGGCGACCGCCGAGATCAGCGGCGACTTCGGCGGCCGAACCTACCCGGCCGATCAGAACCTCGAGCTCAAGATCGGCGCTCACGTGATGTTCCTCCGCAACGATGCGGAGCAGCGCTGGGTCAACGGCACGATCGGGATCGTGAAGAAGGTCGCCGGCACCGTCTGGGTCGAGGTCGACGGCGAGGTGCACGAGGTCGAGCCGGCCACCTGGGAGCGCTACCGCTACTCCTACTCGGCGGCGACCAAGAAGCTCACCCGCGAGATCGTGGCGGAGTTCGCCCAGTTCCCGCTCCGGCTCGCCTGGGCGGTCACCATCCACAAGTCGCAGGGCAAGACCTACGACTCGGCCGTGGTCGACCTCGGCCAGCGCGCGTTCGCCCCGGGGCAGACCTACGTCGCGCTCAGCCGCATCACGAGCCTCGAGGGCCTGTACCTCACGAGGCCGCTGAGGCCGAGCGACATCATCGTCGACAAGGACGTGCTGCGGTTCATGTCCGAGCGCCGGGCCGAGCCCGCCGCCGTCGCGACCGCCGAGGGCGGCGCGGCGTCGGCCTGACGTCGCGGGGCGCGATCAGGCGGCGACGCGGGAGCGGGCGAGGTCGCGGAACAGCTCGGTCGTCAGCCGGTAGGCCTCGGCCACTTCGGCGATGACCCGGTCGCGCTCGGCGTCGTCCCAGTCGACCGCGTCGAGCTGCTCGCGGTACACGGCGCGGAACGCCGACGGCGTCGCGATCTCGCCGTACAGGTAGAAGCCGACGCCGTTGGTCTCGAAGCCGAAGCGGCGCTGGAGCAGGGTGCGCACGATGCTGCAGCCCGACAGATCGCCGAGGTAGCGCGTGTAGTGGTGGGCGACGAATCCACCGCTCCATCCGCTGGCCACGGTCGTGATGCGCTCGACGTACGCCGCCGTCGAGGGCAGCGGACGGATGCGCTCGCGCCAGTCCTCGCCGATCAGGAACCGCAGGTCCTCGGCGATCGCGGGCAGTCGGGTGAGCTTGGCCGAGATGAAGGGGGCCGCGACCGGGTCGTCGCCCATGCGATCGGCCACCGCCTCGAGCGCCTCGTAGACGAAGTAGTGCTGCGAGACGAGCGCGATGTAGTCGTCGCGGCTGCCGGCGCCGGTCATCAGGGCGGTCATGAAGGCGGCGCCCTCGTCGTCCGCGGCACCGGTCTGGCCGACGCGCTCGCGGAGAGCCTGCGAGAACGGGATCACGTTCGACACGAGGGCCTCCGATCGGCTTCTTAGGTTGGCCTTACCTTAGCCGACCGCGCGGAGCGAGGCCAGAGGCCGTCGGAGACCGCTCAGTGCCCGTGCCCGTCCTGGACGACGCCGTGCATCCCTCCGGTACCGCCCGGCCCGGCCGAGGTCGCGGCCATCGCCGGAGTCGCGAGCGCCGAGACGACGAGGGCCCCGGCCAGCAGACCCAGCACCGTCCGGCCGGCCGGCACCACACGATCGGGGGAGGGGGCGCGTCGGAGGGACGCCGCCACGAGGCCCGCCGCGGCGAGCTGCAGCACCCCGCCCGCGAGCGAGGGCAGCGGATCGCGCAGGAGCCCCGCGGTGAGGGCGAGAGCCGAGCCGACCGTGGTGGCGACGGTGACCGCGAGCACCACCCGCGGCAGGAGGATCCGGCCACGGGCCAGCACGGCGACGGCCCAGGCGAGCTCGCCGGCGCCGAGGAGCACGAGCGCGGCGAGCCACGCGTCGTCCCGCACGGAGGCCAGGCAGAGGTGGACCAGACCGGCACCGAGGGCGGCCGAGGCGGCCCAGCCGCGGACGAGAGGATTCACGCGCGCCTCCGGGAGAAGAGGAAGGCCCCGGATCGACACACCGCATCGTGTCGTCCGGGGCCGTGGAGTCCGTCCGCCGCGGAAAACGGCGGGCCCGCGGCGGACGGAGTGGGAGGGGGCGGCTGTCGCCGCCCGGATTCAGGCGGTGGCCGCTCGCGACCGGGTCGACTTCTCGGTTCCCAGCCCGACGCCCAGCAGCACGATCGCGCTGCCGAGGTGGAGGAAGTGGTCGGCCGTGTTGAGGGCGAGCACGTTCAGCGACGTGTTCACCACGAAGAAGCCGACGATGCCCAGGAGCAGGTACGCGGCTCCGACGACCGTGTTCACGGTCTTCGCGGCGGCGACTGTCGAGAGCCCGGCGATCAGCAGCGCTCCGCCGATCAGGAGGTGGGCGATGTTGTGCATCGGATTCACCTCGAAGATCCCGAGGAGCAGCCCTCCGTCGGTGGCGAGGAACTGCACGCCGCCCGTCACGACGAAGCCGAGCAGCCCCACGACGAGGTAGACCGCTCCGAAGGCTACGGCGAGCAGGCGGTTGGGTGATCTGCGCATGTGACTGGACCTCCTTCACGCGACGGCCCTGTGCCGACACCCCTTCTTCGTAACCCGCGCCGAGTCGGTTTGGAAACGGGGTGGACGTCTCGGGTCACGGTCCGGATACGAACCGGCGGGACACCGGCCCGGGCGGTCCTCGAGTCGGGGCGCGCCCGTACAGTGGGGTCCGTTCCAGAGGATGTTCCGGGGGGAGCCGAAGGTCATGGTCGTGCGTCGCAAGCGGAGACGGGTCGCGGCTCTCGCCGTTCCCGCACTGGTCCTGGCCCTCGTCGGCTGCACGCAGGGGGCCGCCTCGGTCGTCCCCGAGGCGCCGCCCGGTCCCGTGTCCGACGACCTCGCGATCGCGCTCTCCGGCCTCGTCGACGAGGCGCGCGGCGCGGCCGGAGCGACGGGGGCCGTCGCCGGGGTCTGGTCGCCCTGGGCGGGTGGCTGGGAGACGGCGCTCGGCGTCGTCGGGGACGCCGACCCCACTCCGCTGACCACCGACGCGCACGTGCGCCTGGGTACAGGAGGGACGGAGGCGATGACCTGCGACGTGGTCGTCGCGCTCGCCGAGGAGGGCCGCCTGGACCTCGACGCCGACATCTCCGAGTCGCTCGGCTCCCTGCCCGGCATCGAGGGCACGACCCTCCGCCAGCTCTGCGCGCACACCTCCGGACTCGCCGACTTCCGCGCCGCGCTCTGGCCGACCGTCCTGCAGAACCCGGTCAGGGAGTGGCCGACGATGGAGCTGATCTCGGCGGCCCAGGTGCGCGCGCCCGTGGCACCTCCGGGAGCCGCCTGGTCCGACTCCGCCACCGGGCCGCTGCTGGCGGGACTCGCGGCCTCGGAGGCGACCGGCCGCAGCGTCGCCGACCTCTACCGCGAGTACGTCGTGCCGCGGTACGGCCTGCGCAGCACGGTGCTGCCCTCGGCGCGGACGCTCGATCTGCCCACTCCGGCGCCGCGCGGGTACGCGGCCGGCCTCGACCTCCGCACCGGAGCCGTGCAGTGCGAGGTGCGCCGCGACGTCGGCTCGGCGTCGCCGTCGGCGCTCGGTGCCGCGGGCGGAGTCGTGACCGACCTCGAGGATCTCCGCCGGCTCGCGAGCGGCCTCGCCGCCTCGCCCTCCGGCGACGCCGTGTGGTCCGACCCGGTCCCGCAGGGTCAGGGCCGCGCTGAGTGGCTCCTCGCCGGCCTGGGCGGGCACGAAGCCGGCCCGCTCCGGGGCTTCTCCGGCGTGGCGCCCGGATTCGTGACCGCCGCCTACTCCGACCCGGTGTCGGGACTGACGGTCGCCGTGTCGTTCAACAGCTCCACCGCGGGGGCCGACTTCGCCGGGAACGTCGCGCGGGCGATGGCGGCCGTCGCCGTCGAGCAGGGCGCCGCGTCGGGAGCGGCGGACCTGCCCGTCCTGCCGTGGACGGCCGAGGGCGAGCGCGTCGCCGCGCTCACCGTGCACCAGCGCTGCTGAAGCGGGTGGCAGGGGATCGCCGATCCCTGACCGTCCACCGCGCCGTGGGGCCGACGCCTGGGTCCTACTGTGGGGTCATGCCGATCACCCCCGACACCAAGGACTGGACCTGGGCCGCCGAGCGCCCCTGCCTCGAGTGCGGCTTCGACGCCTCGCTCGTCGACGCGTCCGACGTCTCCCACCTCATCCGCGAGAACGCCGCCGCCTGGCCGTACGTCCTCGAGCGCGACGACGCCGCGGGCCGGCCCGACGACGAGACGTGGTCGCCCCTGGAGTACGCGGCGCACGTGCGCGACGTGCACCGCATCTACCGCACGCGCCTGGGCCTGATGCTCGCCGGCGACGACCCGCTGTTCCCCAACTGGGACCAGGACGTCACCGCCGTCGAGGACCGCTACTCCGAGCAGGATCCGGCCGTCGTCGGCCGCGAGCTCGTCGAGGAGGCGGGCCTGATCGCCGACGCCTTCGACGGCGTCACGGGCGCCCAGTGGCAGTACCCCGGCCGCCGCAGCGACGGAGCCGTCTTCACCGTCGAGACGATGGCGCGCTACTACCTGCACGACGTCCAGCACCACCTGCACGACGTCCGCGGCTGAGCGCGCAGCCCGCTCAGTAGTCGATGAGCTGCGGATTGAGGAACGACACCGTCCGCGCGTAGGCGAGCGCCGCGGAGGAGGGGTCGACGGCCTCGCGCAGGGTCCCGTTCGCGAAGTGCCGGACGGTGCCCGGATAGGTGTGCGCCGTGACGGGCGTCCCCGCCTCCTTCAGCCGGCCGACGAACGCCTCGGGGTCGTCGCCCTCGGGCCACTCGTCGCTCTGCGCGTAGTGGAGCAGCGTCGGGCACGGCACGAGCGCGTGCTCCTCCTGCCCGAGGGTCGCGTAGTACGCGACGACCGCGTCGACCAGCCCGGTGGCGGCGGCGAGCAGGCCGAGCCGTCCGCCGAAGCCGAATCCGATGATCGCGCTGCGCTGCGGGCCCTCGGCCGCTCCGGAGCGGACCGCGTCGGCGATCGCGGCCATCGCGCGGTCCTGCGCGGTCATCGCGGCGAGGTCGCGGGCGTCCTCCGGGGCGAGCGTCGCCCAGCCGTCGTAGAGATCGGGGACGAGCACGTGGTACCCGTGCTTCGAGACGGCCTCGGCGAAGGGCTCCATCCACGGGAGCCGGCCGTACACGTCGTGGAGCACGACGACGATCGGGCGGCCGGGGCGCCCGTACTCGAGGGCGACGCCCGGCGACGGGATCTGGACGAGCTCTGTCACTCCTCCACCCTGCACCGCGACGTCCGGCATTCCGCGCGTTCGCGGCGATCGCCTCGGCGTGTCGCCCGATGAGGGCGCCTGAGGAGGACGGAGGGGGAGGAGAGCTGCGGAGCGAGTGACGGGAATCGAACCCGCGCCATCTGCTTGGGAAGCAGAAGTTCTACCATTGAACTACACTCGCGCGGCGCCTCGGAGGCGCACTCGATCATCGTAGCAAGGCCTGCGCGCGCACCACGTCGCGGGCGCCGCCCCACGCCCTAGGATCGCCTCGTGCTGCTCTCCGATCGCGACATCCAGACCGAACTGTCCTCCGGCCGCGTCGGTCTCGATCCGCACGATCCGGCGATGATCCAGCCCTCGTCCGTCGACGTGCGCCTCGACCGCTTCTTCCGACTGTTCGACAACCACCGGTACCCCTACATCGATCCGGCCGAGGACCAGCCGGACCTCACGCGGCTGGTCGAGACCCCGCAGGGCGAGCCGTTCATCCTGCACCCGGGCGAGTTCGTGCTCGGATCGACGTACGAGGCGGTCACGCTGCCCGACGACATCGCGGCGCGGCTCGAGGGCAAGAGCTCGCTCGGGCGCCTGGGGCTGCTGACGCACTCGACGGCCGGGTTCATCGATCCGGGCTTCACCGGCCACGTCACGCTCGAGCTCAGCAACGTCGCGACGCTGCCGATCACGCTCTGGCCGGGGATGAAGATCGGCCAGATGTGCTTCTTCCGCCTCAGCTCTCCGGCCGAGAAGCCCTACGGATCCGCGGAGTATTTCTCGCGCTACCAGGGCCAGCGCGGCCCGACCGCGTCCCGCTCCTCCCTCAACTTCCACCGCACGGACGTCTACGGCGACTGACGGAGCGGGGCGCCTCTCAGCCCAGGAGCCGGGGGAGCTGCAGCACGAGCCAGGGCGAGAACGCCCACGGCGCCGCACGCACGGAGGCCAGCGTGGCCTCCGGGTCGACCCACTCGTAGTCCATGACCTCGTCGGCCCGCGGCGAGAGCGCCTCGCGGCTCGACAGGGTCGCGGTGTACACCGGGCAGATCTCGTTCTCGACGATCCCGGAGGCGTCCACCGCGCGGTAGCGGAAGTCCGGCAGCGCCACCTCCAGCGTCTCGAGTCGGGCACCGAGCTCGCGCTCGGCGCGGCGGACGACGGCGTCCTCGATCCGCTCACCGGGGGCGGGGTGACCGCAGAAGGAATTGGTCCAGACGCCGGGCCACGTGCGCTTGCCGAGCGCGCGGCGCGTCACGAGCAGGGCGCCGTCCGGTGCGAACACGTGGCAGGAGAACGCCAGGTGCAGGGCCGTCTCGGTGTCGTGCACCGTCGCCTTGTCGGCGACGCCGATGGCGCCGCCCGTCTCGTCCAGCAGGACGACCTGCTCGATCTCGTCCTCGCGCAAGGCGATTCCTCCCGAAGTCATGGCTGTAAGTCAAGCACGAGGAGGGAACTCAGCCGGCTTAGTGCTAGAAGACCGAACTTGTTAGCCTCTCCCTCGTGGATACACGCGACCCCGTGGTTCTCTCCCGGAAGCGGCAGGAACACGTCGATGCCGTGCTCGACCGGTTCTTCTCCCTGGCGCGCGCCCGGGCTGAGCGGCTGGGGACGCGGTACACGACCCTGTGGCAGACGCTCGAGGCCAACACCCGCGGGGGCAAGCGCTTCCGCCCCCTCATGGTGATCTCGGCGTACGAGGCCCTCGGCGGGCGCGACCCGGAGGCCGCCGCGCATCTCGGCGCCGCGTTCGAGCTCCTCCACACCGCGCTGATCGTGCACGACGACGTGATCGACCGCGACTTCGTCCGCCGCGGCGGACCCAACGTCTCCGGCAGCTACCGCGACGAGGCGACCACCGCCGGTCTCTCCATCCCCATCGCCGAGCACCGCGGCACCTCCGTCGCCGTCATCGCCGGCGACCTCGCGCTGACCGGCGCCCACCGCCTCATCGAGGGCGTCGGAGCGGACGACGCCGTCCGCGCCCGCCTGCTCACGCTGCTCGACGAGGCCGTCTTCGCCTCGGCAGCGGGCGAGCTCGCCGATGTCGACTTCTCGCTCATGCCCGGCATGCCCTCGGTCGAGGAGGTGCTCGAGATGGAGCGCCTGAAGACCGCCGTCTACTCGTTCGAGGCGCCGCTGCAGGCGGGCGCGATCCTGGCGGGGGCCTCCGACGAGGCCGTCGAGGCGCTGGGCGAGTTCGGCCGCTGCATCGGCATCGCCTACCAGATCGTCGACGACCTGCTGGGCGTCTTCGGCTCGGAGGGGCAGACCGGCAAGACCACGCTGGGCGACCTGCGCGAGGGCAAGCGCACAGTGCTGATCGCGCACGCGGCGGGCACCGACTGCTGGCCCGAGATCGAGGGTCTGATCGGCGACGAGCACCTCAGCGGCGAGACCGCCGAGCGCGTCCGCCGGATCCTCGAGGAGTGCGGTGCCCGCGGGTTCGCCGAGTCCCTCGCCGGCGACTTCGCGAACCGCGCCTGGGAGGCGCTGAACACTCCCGCGGTCTCGGAGGCGTTCCGCGTCGAGGTCCGCCCGCTCGTCGCGAGCGTGGTCGGACGCACCCGATGACCCTCGTCGTGCGCGGCCGCCACGCGCGGCCCTCCGCACCGATGACCCCCCGCACATCCACGACCCGTACGGTGGCACGATGACCCGGCAGAGCGAACTGTACGACCGAGTCGCGCACGAGGCGTCCGCGCAGGTGATCCGCAGCTACTCCACGTCGTTCGGACTCGCCACGCGGCTGCTGGGGCGCGGCGTCCGCGAGCGCGTCGAGGACGTCTACGCCCTGGTGCGCGTGGCCGACGAGATCGTCGACGGCGTCGCCGAGGCGGCCGAACTCGACCGCGCGGCCGTCGAGGAGGCCCTCGACGCGTTCGAGGCCGAGACCGACCGCGCCCTCGACTCCGGCTACAGCTCGAACCTCGTGGTGCACGCCTTCGCCAGGACCGCCAGGGCGACCGGGTTCGGCACCGAGCTGACCCGCCCCTTCTTCGCCTCGATGCGGGCGGACCTCCGCGAGACCGTGCACACGCCCGAGTCGTTCGAGCGCTACGTCTACGGCTCCGCCGAGGTCGTGGGGCTGATGTGCCTGCACGTGTTCCTCGCCGCCCCGGATGCAGGACACGTCGCGCCCGCGGCCCGTGAGCGCCTGGTCGCCGGTGCCCGGCGCCTGGGCTCCGCGTTCCAGAAGGTCAACTTCCTCCGCGATCTGGCGGCCGACGTCGACGGCCTCGGACGCAGCTACTTCCCGGGTGTCGACCCGCGCGCGTTCTCCGAGACGGACAAGGCGGTGCTGCTCGCCGACCTCGACGACGACCTCGCCGAGGCCGCCGCGATCATCCCGGAGCTGCCCCGGTCGAGCCGCCGGGCCGTCGTGCTCGCGCACTCGCTCTTCCAGGCGCTCGCCGACCGCATCCGCGAGACGCCGGCCGAGGAGCTGCTCCGGGCCCGCGTCAGCGTGCCGACGGCCACGAAGACGGCGCTCGCCGCCCGCGCCGCCGCGTCCACTCTCGCTCCGCGACTCGGCCGGGGACCGGCCCGCGCCTCCCGCTCGGCCTCCGGACCGCACCGCGCGGTCGTGATCGGCGGCGGCATCGGCGGACTCGCCTCCGCCGCGCTCCTCGCCCGCGACGGCTGGGACGTGACCGTGCTCGAGAAGCGCGAGGTCGTCGGCGGCCGCGCCGGCTCGTGGGAGCGCGACGGGTTCCGCTTCGACACCGGTCCGTCCTGGTACCTCATGCCCGAGGTCTTCGACCACTTCTTCCGCCTGATGGGCACGAGCGCCGACGAGCGCCTCGACCTGGTGAAGCTGGACCCGGGCTACCGCGTCTACAGCGAGGGCGTCGAGGAGCCGCTCGACGTGCTCGCCGACCTCGAGTCGAACATCGCCCTGTTCGAGAGCGTCGAGCCGGGCTCGGGCGAGCGGATGCGCGCCTACCTCGAATCGGCGCGCGACACGTACGAGATGGCCAAGCGCCGCTTCCTCTACACCAGCTTCGCGTCCTTCGTCCCGCTGCTGCGCAAGGACGTCCTCGCTCGCACGGCGACCCTCGGAAAGCTCCTGCTCACCTCGCTCGACTCCCTCGCCGGTACCGCGGTGACCGACACCCGCCTGCGGCAGATCCTCGGCTACCCGGCCGTCTTCCTCGGCTCCTCGCCGTACGACGCGCCGAGCATGTACCACCTGATGAGCCACCTCGACCTGGCCGACGGCGTGCTCTACCCGATGGGCGGATTCACGCGACTGATCGAGGCCGTCGCCGAGGTCGGCGAGGAGGCGGGCGTCACGATCCGCACCTCGTCGCCCGCCACGCGCATCCTCACCGCCCGCGCCCCCCGCGGCAGCCGTCGCGGTGCCGAGGTCGTCGGAGTGGAGTTCGAGGGCCCGGACGGAGTCGAGCGCCTGCCCGCCGAGCTCGTCGTCAACGCCTCCGACCTCTTCACCACGGAGCAGTCCCTCCTGCCCGACGAGCAGCGCACCTTCCCGCCGCAGTACTGGGAGGACCGCAATCCCGGTCCGAGCGCCGTGCTGATCCTCCTCGGCGTGCGCGGCGAGCTGCCGCAGCTCGAGCACCACACCCTTCTCTTCACGAAGGACTGGCGCGACAACTTCGGCCGTATCTTCGGCGAGAACCCCTCGGTGCCGGATCCCGCCTCCCTCTACGTCTGCCGTCCCAGCGCGACCGACCCGGGCGTGGCTCCGGACGGGCACGAGAACCTCTTCGTGCTCGTGCCGATCCCGGCCGACACCTCGATCGGCCACGGCGGAGTCGACGGCCAGGGTGACGCGCGGGTCGAGGCGATCGCGGACGCGGCCATCCGGCAGATCGCGACCTGGACCGGAGCGGCGGACCTCGCCGACCGGATCGTCGTGCGGCGCACGATCGGCCCGGCCGACTTCGAGACCGACCTCGGCGCCTGGCGCGGCTCGATGCTGGGCCCTGCGCACGTGCTCAAGCAGAGCGCGTTCTTCCGCGCCGGCAACGCGAGCGCGCACGTCGACGGGCTCCTCTTCGCCGGCAGCTCCACGATCCCCGGCATCGGCCTGCCGATGTGCGTCATCAGCGCCGAGGTCATGCTCAAGCGCGTCCGCGGCGACGTCTCGACCGAGCCGATCCCGGTGCGCGGCGCGCCCGACGCCCCGGTGGCTCCGACCGTCGGAGCCGAGGTGCGCGACGCCGTGCTCGCCGGCCCGGCGGAGTAGCCGGTGGGCGTCGTCTACCTGCTCGCGCTCGCGGTCTCGATCTCCGGCATGGTCGTGCTCGACAGGCGCTTCGGGCTGTTCTTCTGGAACGACGCCCGCCGGGCCGCGATCGTGCTGCCCGCGGGAGTCGTCTTCTTCCTGATCTGGGACCTGTTCGGGATCGGGCTCGGCGTCTTCTTCCGCGGCGAGACCCCGTACATGACCGGACTGCAGCTCGCCCCCGAGCTCCCGGTCGAGGAGGTCCTCTTCCTCACCCTGCTCTGCTACCTGTCGATGGACGTCCACGGGGTGCTCGAGAAGCGGGCGGAGGCGCGCGCGTGACCTACCTCCTCCTGAACACGGTCTTCCTGGCCGTGGTGCTGGTGGTCCTCGTGATCGCCCTGCGCCGCGGTCGGCTCCGCCTCGGCCCCCTCGCCGGCACGCTCGTCGTCCTGCTCGTGATGACGGCCGTCTTCGACAACGTGATGATCGGAGTCGGACTCCTGGTGGCCTACGACGACTCGCTCATCTCGGGGATCAGGATCGGCGTCGCGCCGATCGAGGACTTCGCCTACGCCATCGCGGCGGCCGTCGCGCTCCCGGCGCTCTGGTCGATCCTGCCGGCCCGCCGACGCACCACCGGGAGCACCTCGTGAACCGACTCCGCGCCCTCTTCGTCTCGAGCAGGCCCCTCAGCTGGGTCAACACGGCGTACCCCTTCGCGGCCGCCTACCTGCTGACCACCCGCGAGATCGATCTCGCCTTCGTACTCGGCACTCTCTACTTCCTCATCCCCTACAACCTCGCGATGTACGGGATCAACGACGTCTTCGACTACGAGTCGGATCTGCGGAACCCTCGCAAGGGCGGCGTCGAGGGCGCCGTCCTCGATCGGAGCGAGCACCGCGCGACCCTGATCGCGGCCGTCGCGACCAACGTGCCGTTCCTCGTCGCCCTCGTGATCCTCGGCTCGCCGGTCTCGTGGCTCGTGCTGGCGATCAGCGTCTTCGCCGTGATCGCGTACAGCGCGCCGGGACTGCGCTTCAAGGAGCGCCCGTTCGTCGACTCGCTGACCTCGGCGACCCACTTCGTCAGCCCGGCCGTCTACGGCATCGCGCTGGCCGGCACCACGGTGACCGGGCCTCTGGTGGCCCTGCTCGTCGCGTTCTTCCTCTGGGGAATCGCGAGCCACGCCTTCGGAGCGGTGCAGGACATCCTCGCCGACCGTGCCGCGGGCATCGGATCGATCGCCACGGTCATCGGGGCGAAGGCGACCACGCGCTTCGCGATCGCCGCCTACGTCGCGAGCGGCCTGCTGCTCCTGCTGCTGCCGTGGCCGGGGACGCTCGCCGTGATCCTGGCCGTGCCGTACGCGCTCAGCATCTGGCCGTACCGCTCGCTGAGCGACGCGGAGGCGGAGCGGGCGAACGCGGGCTGGAAGCGGTTCCTCGCGCTCAACTTCCTGACCGGGTTCCTGGTCACGCTGCTGCTGATCGTCTTCTGGCTCGCCACCTGAGGGTGACCCCGTCCGCTCAGAAGAGCTGGTGCGGAGCGACGATCAGCACGACGACGACCGCGAGGCCCGCGAGGAGCGCTGCGACGAGCAGCCCGTAGCCGATCCGCTTCGCGGTCTTCGCGATCCGGGTGCGACGAGGGACGCGGCGCTTCTTCTTGACGCGGATCGTCGCCGGGCGGTCGGCCGCCGGAGCGGGGGCGCCCTGCGCCGGAGCGGTGGGCCAGCCGTCGGCGGGACTCGTGCGAGGAGCGTCGACGGCCTGCTCGGCACTCCTGGTGTGCCGCTCGGGTCCGCGTCGTGCGGGATCCTCGTTCGTCGTCCGCCGTGCCATGCCGCTCCTCCGGGTCGCCCGCCGTCGTTCTGCGGGCGGGGGGCCGTCGGGGCGACGGCTCCGACACTCTAGGGCAGTGCCGCTCCTCGCGGCTCGGTCGGCGCGACCGGCGCCGCGGCGGGCGGGCGGCGCACGGGGAGGAGCAGGAGGAGCCCGACGCCGAGCACGAGCACGAGGCCGAGGATGCCCCAGTACTGCACGTTCGCCTCGTCGCCGCCCGAGGTCGCCGCGGCGATCGAGACGAAGGCCGCGAAGGCGGCCGGGGCGAGGAAGGACGCGGCGCGGCCGGTCGTGGCGTAGAGCCCGAAGATCTCGCCCTCGCGTCCCTCCGGGATCAGCCGCGCGAGGTAGCTGCGGCTCGCCGACTGAGCGGGGCCGACGAAGAGGCACAGCAGCAGGCCGAAGATCCAGAAGACGGTGGCGCCGCCGTCGTGCAGCACGAAGACCGCGGTGCCGCAGACGAGCAGCCCGACCAGCGAGGCGACGATCACGGTCTTGGGGCCGAGGCGGTCGTCGAGGGCGCCGACCGAGATGGTGGCGACTCCGGCGACCACGTTGGCCGCGATGGCGAAGAGGATCACCTCGCCGGCGGTGAAGCCGAACGTGCCCTGCGCGAGGACCCCGCCGAAGGTGAAGACGCCGGTGAGCCCGTCGCGGAACACGGCGCTCGCGATCAGGAACAGCACGGTGGTGCGGCTCTCGCGCCACAGTGCGGCGATCTGGCGGAACAGGGCGCGGTAGGAGGCGATCACGCCGACGCGCTCGCGCGAGCCCGCCCGCGCCGGCAGCTCGGGCACCGCGACCAGCACGGGGATCGCGAAGACGGCGAACCAGACGCCCGCAAGCAGGATCGAGACGCGGACGTCGAGTCCGTCCTCCCCGGTCACGCCGAAGAGCCCGACCTCGGGCGAGATGAAGCCGAAGTAGACGATCAGCAGGAGGACGATGCCGCCGACGTAGCCCATGCCCCAGCCGAAGCCCGAGACCCGGCCGATGGTGGCGCGCGTCGAGACCTGGGTGAGCATCGCGTTGTAGTTGACGCTCGCGAACTCGAAGAAGACCGTGCCGACGGCGAGCAGCCCGAGGCCCAGCCAGAGGTATCCGGGATCGGGGCGGACGAGGAACATCAGCAGGATGCACGCCACGACGACGGCGGAGTGGATCCCGAGCCACAGCCGGCGGCGTCCGCCGAGGTCGGCCCGGCGGCCGGTGATCGGAGCGATCAGGGCGACGACCAGCCCCGCCCCCGCGAGCGACCAGCCGAGCGCGGCCGAGACTCCGCTGGGGGTGCCGAAGAGGCCGTCGGTCGTGAGGTAGACCGTGAAGACGAAGGTGGTGACGACGGCGTTGAAGGCGGATCCGCCCCAGTCCCACAGGCCCCAGGCGAGGACGGGTCGACGGCCGGCGCGTTCGGTCATGCGCTCACCGTAGGGCGTGGAGGTGAACGGCGGGAAGCTGCCACCGAGAGTTGAGCCCGCTGGACTCAACTTCTCCGTTCCCGGCTTGACTCCAGGAACGGTCCGCGTAAACTTGAGCGTGCGGGACTCAACTCCCGCAGAGGTTTGCACCACTCACGTCAGCACCACTCACGACAACTGATCGACCGCCTTCACGGCCGGCCGGTCGCGAAGGAGAAACACGCTATGTCCCGTGCCGTAGGCATCGATCTGGGAACCACCAACTCGGTCGTGGCCGTCCTCGAGGGTGGCGAGCCCACCGTCATCGCGAACGCCGAGGGCTTCCGCACCACCCCGTCCGTCGTCGCGTTCACCAAGGACGGCGAGGTGCTCGTCGGCGAGACCGCGAAGCGCCAGGCCGTCACCAACGTCGACCGCACCATCGCGTCGGTCAAGCGCCACATGGGCACCGACTGGACCTTCGGGGTCGAGGAGAAGAAGTACACGCCGCAGGAGATCTCGGCCCGCATCCTGGGCAAGCTCAAGCGCGACGCCGAGCAGTACCTGGGCGACAAGGTGACCGACGCGGTCATCACGGTCCCCGCCTACTTCAACGACGCCGAGCGCCAGGCCACGAAGGACGCCGGCGAGATCGCCGGACTGAACGTCCTCCGCATCATCAACGAGCCCACCGCGGCCGCCCTCGCCTACGGCCTCGACAAGGGGAAGGAGGACGAGCTCATCCTGGTCTTCGACCTCGGCGGCGGAACGTTCGACGTGTCCCTCCTCGAGGTGGGCAAGGACGACGACTTCTCGACCATCCAGGTGCGTTCGACCTCCGGCGACAACCGCCTCGGCGGCGACGACTGGGACCAGCGCGTCGTCGACCACCTCGTCAAGCGCTTCAAGGACTCCACCGGCGTCAACGTGTCGAAGGACAAGATCGCCCGTCAGCGCCTCAAGGAGGCTGCGGAGCAGGCGAAGAAGGAGCTCTCCTCGAGCACCTCGACCAGCATCCAGCTGCCCTACCTCTCGCTCACCGAGAACGGCCCGGCGAACCTCGACGAGACGCTGACCCGCGCCAAGTTCGAGGAGCTCACCAGCGACCTCATCGAGCGCACCCGCAAGCCGTTCACCGACGTCATCGCCGAGGCGGGCGTCAAGGTCGAGGACATCGCGCACGTCGTCCTCGTCGGCGGATCGACCCGCATGCCGGCCGTCGCCGAGCTCGTCAAGAAGCTCACGGGCGGCAAGGAGCCCAACAAGGGCGTCAACCCGGACGAGGTCGTCGCCGTCGGCGCCGCCCTGCAGGCCGGTGTCCTCAAGGGCGAGCGCAAGGACGTCCTCCTCATCGACGTCACCCCGCTGTCGCTGGGCATCGAGACCAAGGGAGGGATCATGACCAAGCTCATCGAGCGCAACACCGCGATCCCGACCAAGCGGAGCGAGACCTTCACCACGGCCGACGACAACCAGCCGTCCGTCGCGATCCAGGTCTTCCAGGGCGAGCGCGAGTTCACCCGCGACAACAAGAACCTGGGCACCTTCGAGCTCACCGGCATCGCGCCGGCGCCCCGCGGCATCCCGCAGGTCGAGGTCACCTTCGACATCGACGCCAACGGCATCGTGCACGTGTCCGCGAAGGACAAGGGCACCGGCAAGGAGCAGTCGATGACGATCACCGGCGGCTCGTCGCTGCCGAAGGACGACATCGAGCGCATGGTCCGCGAGGCCGAGGAGCACGCCGCCGAGGACAAGGCCCGCCGCGAGGCCGCCGAGATCCGCAACAACGCCGAGACCCTCGCCTACTCGATCGACAAGCTGATCAAGGAGAACGAGGAGAAGCTGCCCGAGGACGTCAAGTCCGAGGTCCAGGGCGACGTCGATGCGCTGAAGACCGCGCTCGCCGGAGACGACGACGCCGCGGTGAAGACCGCGTTCGACGCCCTCAACGCCTCGCAGACCAAGCTCGGCCAGGCGATCTACTCGCAGGACCAGGCCGCGCAGAGCGCCCCGCAGGACGCTCCCGCCGACGGTGACAAGAAGGACGACGAGGACATCGTCGACGCCGAGGTCATCGACGACGACGAGCCGAAGGACGCCAAGTGACGGCCGGCGAGCAGGACCAGGAGCCGACCGAGGGCGCTCCCGAGCAGGAGCCGACCACCGGAGCCGAGGCGGCGCAGGCCGCTCAGGACACCGAGGGTCTGATCGAGGCCGAGGGCCCGGACGTCGAGACGACGCTCTCGGACGCCGACCTCTCGTTCCTCTCGGGCCAGTCCGACGCCGAGACGCTCGCTGCGGAGCACCTCGCCGACCTCCAGCGGGTCACCGCGGAGTACGCGAACTACCGCAAGCGCACGGAGTCGAACCGGCAGGCCGAGAAGGAGCGGGCCATCGGCGACGCGGTGAAGGTCATCCTCCCCGTGCTCGACGACCTCGACCGCGCCGAGAAGCACGGCGACCTGCCCGAGGGCGGCCCCTTCACCGCCATCGCGCAGAAGCTGCGCGGCGGGACCGAGAAGCTCGGTCTGGTGAAGACCGGTGCCGTCGGGGACCTGTTCGACCCGAACATCCACGAGGCGATCTTCCAGCAGCCCACTCCGGGCGCCGAGACCTCCACGGTCGCGGACGTCGTCGAGGCGGGCTACTACCTCGGAGGCACGCTCCTGCGCGCCGCCAAGGTGGTCGTCGCGGTCCCCGCCGACTGACACCCTCCGCACCACCGCGTGGGACCCCGCTCCTCCCGCCGCTCCCGGCGGATCCGGGAGCGGGGTCCCTCGCCGCACTCGACACAGGAAGAGGCACATGGCCAGCCAGGATTGGTTCGACAAGGACTTCTACAAGGTCCTCGGCGTGTCCAAGGACGTCTCCGCGGCGGATCTGAAGAAGACCTACCGCAAGCTCGCGCGGCAGTTCCACCCGGACTCGAACCCGGGCGACGCCCGCGCGGAGGCGCGCTTCAAGGAGATCAGCGAGGCGTACACCGTCCTCTCGGACGCGGATCAGCGCAAGGAGTACGACCAGATCCGCGCGATGGGCGGCGGAGCGCGCTTCACCGCGGGCGGACAGCCCGGCGGCTTCGATGACGTGTTCGGCAACGTCTTCGGCCAGGGCGGGCGCTCCGGATACAGTGCCCAGCAGGGCCCGCCTCCCGGCTTCGAGGACCTCCTCGGCGGGATGTTCGGCGGCGCCGGCGGCCGCTTCGGCCAGCCCAGCGGCGGGTACCGCGGCTTCGGCGGCCCGCAGAAGGGCGCCGACCTCACGGCCAGCACCACCATCGACTTCCTCACCGCGACCCGCGGCGACACCGTGCAGCTGCAGACCGGCGAGGGGCGACCGCTCTCGGTCCGCATCCCGGCCGGAGTGGCCGACCAGCAGAAGATCCGCGTCCGCGGCAAGGGGCGGCCGAGCCCCGACGGAGGCGAGCCCGGCGATCTGGTGCTCACCGTCGCCGTCCGCAAGCACCCCGTCTTCGAGCGCGACGGACTGAACCTCCGCGTGAACGTCCCGGTCACCTTCGTCGAGGCCGTGTTCGGCGCGACGATCGAGGTGCCGACCCTCGGGGGAGAGCCCGTCAAGCTGCGGGTCGCTCCCGGAACGCCCAGCGGACGCGTGCTGCGCGTCAAGGGGCGCGGCGTCGAGACGGGCAAGGGCACCGGCGATCTGCTGGCCATCGTCCAGGTGGCGGTCCCCGATCACCTGTCGGCCGCGGCCAAGGCCGCGCTCGAGGCCTACGCGGCCGCCGAGCCCGCCGAGAACCCCCGCGAGGACCTCCTGGAGAAGGCCCGCTACTAGAGCGCACGAGTGCGACGGGCCGAGAGGCCGGAGAGGAGGCGGTGGTGGACGAGAACACCCCCGTGTTCGCGATCGCGGTCGCCGCCGACCTCGCCGGCATGCACCCGCAGACCCTCCGGCAGTACGACCGGCTCGGACTCGTCCGGCCGACCCGCACCGCGGGCAAGTCGCGCCGCTACTCCATGCGCGACGTCGTCCAGCTGCGCGAGGTCGCACGGCTGTCCTCCGAGGGGGTCTCCCTCGAGGGCATCGCGAGGATCCTCCAGCTCGAGAACCAGGTGCAGTCGCTGTCCCAGCGGGTGCGCGAACTCGAGTCGGCCCTGGCCGACGAGCTCCTCAACCGGCCGGGGCGCCGCGTCTTCGCGGCGGGACTCGAGGGCGACGTGGTGACCCTGCGTCACGGCACGCGCGCGCAGCGTCGCACCGAGGTCGTCGTGTGGCGCCCGGTTCCTCGCCCGCGCGACGAGGCGGCACCGGACGACGACGAGCCGGACGGCCTGTGATCGGGGTACTCTGACCGTCGCGCCCGGCACCGTCGCCGGGTCGCCCGCCCGCTCGCCGCGGTCGCGGTGAGACGAGGAGGACCCGTGGTCGAGGACAACCAGCGAGACGACACCGTCGAGAGGCGGTCCGGGCGCGAGGCCGACCCCCAGGACGACGCGCGATCCGCCGATCGGCGCGCCCCCGTGGTCCCGGACAACGGCTACAGCCGCGAGTCCTACGCGATCCACGCCACCCGCACCGAGCTGCCGCTCTTCTCGAACGCGCTGCAGGGCAGCCGCGACGACGCCCGCTGGCTGTCCTCGCTCTCGAGCGTGCTCGGCTCCGGCGATCCCGAGGCCGCCGCTGTCGCGGCGCAGGCCGCGATCGAGCGCCGCCGGCGCCGGAGCGACGAGTCGGGCGCCTAGCGCCGGTCGCGCGAGGGCGTCAGTCGCGCGCCCGAGCGCTCACGTACCGCCGGTCGAGCCGCGAGCCGACGCGGCCCCTCGTCGCCCGCTGCAGCAGATCGGAGCCGCGCGCGAGCATCTCGCCGCCCAGCGGCAGACCGCGCACGAGCCCGCGCACCTCGACGCGCTCGGCGTCGGTGTAGCCGAGCAGCACGTAGAGGCCCACGACGGCCATGGCCGCGATCGTGGCCACCCTGCCGGGCAGCTGGTCGAGGATCCCGCCGTTGCCCTCGACGGGCTCGGCGAGGGTCACGCACATCAGGAAGATCGTCGCGTATACCGCGAGGTGCACGTGGACCGTCCTCCACGGGCGCGCGAGCGCGGCGACGGGCAGGATCCAGAGGGCGTACCACGGGTGGATCGCCGAGGACGCGGTCACGAACGCCAGCAGGGCGGTCGCGAGCCGCGCCACCGGATCGATCGAGCGGCGCGTCAGCATCAGCCACCCCGCGACGACTCCGGCGAGCGTGAGCACCAGCAGCTTCACGAGGGTGACGGCCGCGGCGGGGTCGTGCCCCGTCAGCTCGACGGAGGTCGAGACGAGGATCGAGACGAGCGACATCGGCGCGTACCAGTGCATGATCGTGCCGGGAACGATCATCGCCGCGACCCAGCCCACTCCGACTCCGACGGCGAAGCCCGCCGCCACGACGAGCCCGAGGGCGCCGAGACCCGTCCAGAGCCAGGCGCGCACCCGCTCCCGCAGGCTCGCGTCGCGCCGCAGCCAGAGCAGCGCGACCACCGGCAGGGCGATCACGGCGACCGGCTTCACCGCGATCGCCGCGCCCATCAGCACGACGGCGAGCACTCTACGGTCGGTGCTCGCATAGAACAGCGACGCGAGGATCAGCGCCAGCATCACCGAGTCGTTGTGCCCGGCGACGACGAAGAGGACGAGCGTGAGCGGATTCGCGACGACGGTCCACGCGGTCAGCGGGACGGAGAGGCCGCGCAACCGGGCCAGCCGCAGCGCGTAGACGGCCATGACGACGACTCCGGCCACCGACACGGCCCGCAGCATGGCGACCGAGAGCTCGGGGGAGGACCAGCCGGCCAGCTGGACCACGGTCCTCTCTGCCAGGAGGTACAGGGGGCCGTAAGGGGTCGGCGAATCGGCCCAGACGGGATCGACGCCGAGGATGAACCAGCCGGGCAGTGTCGCGACGCCGTTCGAGTAGGGATCGATCCCCTGGACCATCAGCCGCCCCTGCGCCACGTACGAGAACATGTCGCGGCTGAACAGGGGGACGGCGATCAGCAGGGGCGCGCACCACGAGAGCGCCGCGACGAGGATCGTGCGCAGCGCGCGCGGGTCCCCGCTCCGCGCCGTCGAGCGGAGCCGCAGCCACGCGAGCAGCAGGAGCAGTCCGCCGCCGAGCACGGCGATGGCGCAGATCTCGGTGAGGGAGGCGGTCGAGCGCAGGGTCGCGATGAGGGGCCACTGCCGGATCGGCGAGTCGCCGGGCAGGTACCCGACGCCGAGCGAGCCGACCAGGATCGCGCTGGAGGCGACCGTGCCCATCGCCAGCGGGGCGACGCGCGACGCGTGCTGCGCGAGTCGGCGGGCTCGGAGCGGGACGCGGGAGGTCCGCTCCGACGCCTCGACCGCGCCTGGTCGTCCGGTCGTCACCTGTGCAGCCATCGCAGCCACGCTAGGCGACCGCTCTTCGAAACGGATGGACGTGGCGTGAACGGTTGACCTCCGCCGTTCTCAGGCGCTAGTCGGCTCCGGCACGGCTTCGGCGAAGCGGAGCTGGTTCCCGAACGGGTCGATCACCTCGAGGGAGAAGCCGAAGGGCGTCCGGGTGATGCGCGGGTTCAGGTACGGGTAGGCCTTGGCGTCGAGCTCGGCGTGCAGCTCGCGCACCCCGCGCAGCGACACGTGCAGGGCCGCTCCGGGGCTGCCGTCGCGATGGTGCTCGCTGAGGTGCAGGCGCAGGCCCGAGCGCGACACCTGGAGGTAGAGGGGAGCGTCGCGGCCCGCGCGGTGCTCCCAGTCGACGGTGAAGCCGAGGTAGTCGACGTAGAACTCGCCCGCCTTTGCGACCGAGAAGATGCGCAGGATCGGGACCGCCGCCTCCATCCGCACCGCTTCGAGCCGCGAGGCCCCGCCCGGCGTCGACTCTTCCCGTGCGCGTCGTCTCGTCTCCACGGCACGAGGCTAGCCGTCGGCGCGGAGCGACGGCGGCGGCGGCCGTCTCCGAGCGCGGCGGGCTCGGCGGGCCGGGCGCGTCGCCGTCTCAGTCGACGAGATCCAGCAGCCGGAGGCGCTCGAGCGTCGCCACGCCCGCAGGCGGGCACCGGTGCGCGTCGGCCGTCCCGATCCAGTGCAGCGAGTCGATCTCGGCGCTCGGCGAGGGCTCGCCCGCCAGCTCCGCGAGGTACACCCGCATGTGCACCTCGCGGCCCTCCGGCTCGCCGTGGGCCTGGGTGCGGACGACGAACAGCTCCTCGAGCCGGGTGGTCGCTGTGCCGAGCTCCTCCTGCGCCTCGCGCGCGGCCGCGTGCTCGCCGGTCTCGCCCGCGTCGACCTTGCCGCCGGGGAGGTAGACCACGTCGCGCCCTCGGGCCGTCACCATCAGCACGCGGCGCTCGCGGAGGACGACGACGGCGGACACGACGATCGGCGGGTGACTGCTCATGCGGCCATCCTCCCGCCTCCCGCCTGCACCCGGCGCCCGGGCGCCCCGCGGCTACCATGGGTGCACACATCACAGGACGCGCGCAGCCGGCGCGCGTCGGGGCCCCGTGCGCCCGAACAGCTGAGGAGCAACCCGTGGCAGAACCCACCACCCTCGACAAAGTCGTCACCCTCGCGCAGCACCGGGGGTTCGTCTTCCCCTCGGGAGAGATCTACGGAGGCACGCGCTCGGCGTGGGACTACGGGCCGCTCGGAGTGGAGCTGAAGGAGAACATCAAGCGCCAGTGGTGGAAGGCCTTCGTGCAGGGCCGCGGCGACGTCGTCGGACTCGATTCCGCCGTCATCCTGCCCACCGCGATCTGGAACGCCTCCGGTCACGTCGGCGTCTTCTCCGACCCGCTCACCGAGTCGCTCATCACCCACAAGCGCTACCGCGCCGACCACCTCTTCGAGAAGTACGAGGAGGTCAACGGCCACCCGCCCGTGAACGGCCTCGCCGACATCCCGGACCCGGAGCACCCCGACAAGGTAGGCCAGTGGACCGAGATCAAGCAGTTCTCGGGGCTGATGAAGACCTACCTCGGCGTCGTCGATGACGAGTCCGGACTGCACTACCTCCGCCCCGAGACCGCGCAGGGCATCTTCACCAACTTCGCCAACGTGCTCCAGAGCGCGCGCAAGAAGCCGCCGTTCGGCATCGGCCAGATCGGCAAGGCGTTCCGCAACGAGATCACCCCCGGCAACTTCATCTTCCGCACCCGCGAGTTCGAGCAGATGGAGCTCGAGTTCTTCGTCGAGCCCGGCACGGACGAGGAGTGGCAGGAGACCTGGATGCAGCTCGCCTGGGACTGGTTCGTCGACCTCGGCATCGATCCCGAGAACATCCGGCAGTACGAGCACCCGAAGGACAAGCTCTCCCACTACTCCAAGCGCACGGTCGACATCGAGTACCGCTTCAGCTTCGCGTCGGGCGAGTGGGGCGAGCTGATGGGAGTCGCGAACCGCACCGACTTCGACCTCAAGACCCACATGGAGCACTCGGGCAAGGACCTCTCGTTCTTCGACCAGACGCGCAACGAGCGCTTCGTGCCGTTCGTGATCGAGCCGTCGTTCGGGCTCACGCGCGCGCTGATGGCGTTCCTCGTCGACGCGTACGAGGAGCAGGAGCTGCCCCCGAACGCCAAGGGCAAGGTCGAGACCCGCACGGTGCTGCACCTCGACCCGCGCCTGGCGCCGGTCAAGGTGGCGGTGCTGCCGCTCTCGCGCAACGAGGCGCTCTCGCCGCTCGCCCGTCAGGTCGCCGACCGCCTCCGCCAGCTCTGGAACGTCGACTTCGACGACTCCGGCGCGATCGGCCGCCGCTACCGCCGCCAGGACGAGATCGGCACCCCGTTCTGCGTGACGGTCGACTTCGACTCCCTCGAGGACGACGCCGTGACGGTGCGCGACCGCGACACGATGAAGCAGGAGCGCGTCCCGCTCGATCAGCTCGAGGCGCACCTCTTCTCGGGCCTGCGCGGAGCGTGAGCCTCTTCCTCTCGCTGGTCGAGTAGCCGCGGAGCGGCGTATCGAGACCTCCGGCTCCAGCGCCGGCGGATCTCGGTACGCCCGCTGCGCGGGCTGCTCGATCAGCCGAGGGTCCGGTGCTCCCGCGCCAGCAGTGCGTAGACGAGGGTCGACGTCCACTCGCCCTTGCAGTACTCGTCCTCGACGTGGTGCGCCTCGCGCCGCATCCCGAGGCGCTCGCAGAGGCGGGCGGAGGCGGTGTTGCGGTCGTCGAGCTGGGCGATCGCACGGTGGGCGCCGAGCCGGTCGAACGCGAGGTCGAGCAGTGCGAGGGCCCCCTCCGTCGCGAGACCCTCACCCTGCGCGTCCGGATGCAGCACCCAGCCGATCTCGACCGCCCCCTGCTCGACCGAGACGGCGATGAGCGTGAGATCGCCGACCACGTGCCCCGAGAGCGGCCCCTCGCGCGGCACCATCGCCAGCACCACCACGTCGCCGTCGGCGGCGAGCCGCGCGGACGGCAGCCGGGTGAGCAGGTGCGCGTGCGACTCCTCCGGAGTGCGCACCGGCCAGCGGAGGTAGCGCACCGCGTCGGAGTGCCCCTGGTAGCGCGCGTGATCGGCGGCGTCCTCCACGCGCAGCGGCCGCAGCAGGAGCCGGTCGGTCAGGATCGGCTCGGCGTCGAAGGGGAGCCGCAGTGACACGGGTCAGGCGGTCGCCGCGGAGTCGTCGCTCCGCGGGCGCGCCACGGCGGGCTCGGCGGGCACCTCGATGCCGAAGAGAGCCTCGAGACCGGTGAGGTACGCCTCCTGGGCCCCGGCGCGGGCGTAGTCGCGCGCACGGATGCTCGGGGTGTGCAGCAGCACGCCGGCGAGGTGGCGCAGCGCCTGCTCCGTCCGCCCGTCGTCGTCGCCGCGGGAGCGGGCCCGCTCGATCTCGGCGTCGAGCGCGTCGAACACGTGGGCGCGGAGGGCGACGACCGCCGGGGTGAGGCTCTTCTCGTCGGCCACGTCCGAGAACTTGCGGGCCGCCTTGTCGACCAGGGCCCGCGCCTTCTCGGAGGCGTCGAGCACCTCGAGGGGCGCGTGCAGGCTGATCGTCTCGAGGTCCAGCAGCTCCACGCCGGTGACGCTCGTCACGTCGGCGGCGACATTGCGGGGCAGGCCCAGGTCGATCACGAGCTGGCGCTCGCGGGCGGCGGAGTGGAGCCGTCCGTCGATCAGCAGGGCCGCGTCGAGCACGGGCGCCTCGGTGGTGGTGCAGGTGATGACGACGTCGGCGCCGACCGCCTCGGCCGCGAGGTCGGCCCCCTCGATGGGGCGCAGGGCACGCCGCGCGGCGAAGCCCTCGGCGCGGCCGGAGGGGGAGTGCACCGCGATGTCGACGACGCCGCGATCGCGCAGGGCCGCGACGGTGGCGCGGGCGTAGCTGCCGGTGCCGATCAGGAGCACGCGGGCCGCGCGCCAGTCGGTGATGCGGCTGGAGGCGAGGTCGAGCGCGAGCCGGACGATCGAGCGGCCGGCGCTGCCGAGGCCGGTGCGGTTCTTGATGCCGCGCGAGGTCTGCGAGGCGCGCTGGAAGAGGCGCTCGAGCTCGGACGAGGTGGTGCCCAGGCGGCGGGCCTCCTCGAGGGAGCGGCGCACCTGGCCGGCGATCTCGCCCTCGCCGACGACGACCGACTCGAGCCCGCTGGACACGGCGAAGAGGTGCTCGGCCACGCGGTCGCCCGAGACGACGTCGACGCTGCCGCGGAGCTGCTCCTGCTCGACTCCGGTCGCGGCGCTGACGGCGGCCGTGGCGGCCTCGACGGCGACCGCGCGGGCGGCGGTGAGCGGCTCGTCGATGTCGAGGTAGGCCTCGAAGCGGTTGCAGGTGGCCACGACGACGGCCCCCGAGACGAAGTCGATGCCGTCCGCGAGCGCCGAGGTGACGGCGGAGGAGTCGACGGAGAGCTTCTCGAGGAGATCGAAGCTGGCGTTCTTGTGCGACGCCGTCAGACACAGAAGCACCTCAGCAGTCTACGCGCCGTCCCGGGGGAGCGGGCCCGGGATCCGGGAGGAACGCTCGGGGAAGCCTGGAATAATGCCGCGGTGACCTCCCCACTCGACGGCCTGCTCGATCCGCTGCACCCCCTCTCGGCCGGGCGCACAGCCGACTCGGCGCTCGTGCGCGCGTACCGCTCGGAGCGGCCGGAGCGCACGCCGGTCTGGTTCATGCGGCAGGCGGGCCGCAGCCTGCCCGAGTACCGGGCGCTGCGCACCGACACGAAGATGCTCGACGCCTGCCTCGATCCGGCGCTCGCGAGCGAGATCACCCTGCAGCCGGTGCGGCGCCACGGCACCGACGCGGGCATCTTCTTCAGCGACATCGTGATCCCGCTGCGGCTCGCGGGCGTCGCGGTCGACATCGTGCCGGGTCGCGGCCCGGTGCTCGAGAAGCCGGTGCGCACCTCCGCCGATGTCGACGAGCTGACGGCGATCGACCCCTCGGTGCTCGACGAGACCCTCGAGCCGATCCGCGAGGGCGTGCGCCGCACGGTCGCGGGCCTCGGCGACACTCCGCTGATCGGCTTCGCGGGAGCCCCGTTCACCCTCGCCGCGTACCTCGTCGAGGGCGGTCCGTCGAAGGACCACATCCGCGCCCGCACGCTGATGCACGCCGACCCCGAGGCCTGGGCCCGGCTGATGGAGTGGACCGCCGAGGTCACCGGCCGCTTCCTCCGGGCGCAGGTGACGGCCGGGGCGAGCGCCGCCCAGCTGTTCGACTCGTGGGCGGGGGCGCTCTCCCTCGCCGACTACACGGCGCACGTCGCTCCCGCCTCGACCCGCGCGCTCACCCACGTGCGCGACCTGGCCTTCGAGAGCGGCGGCGTCCGCCGGAACGTGCCGATCGTGCACTTCGGCGTCGGCACCGGCGAGCTGCTCGGCGCCATGCACGCGATCGGGGCCGACGTGGTCGGAGTCGACTACCGGATCCCGCTGGACGAGGCGAACCATCGCCTCGGCGGCTTCGTGCCCGTGCAGGGCAACGTCGATCCCGCCCTGCTCTCGGCGCCCTGGGAGGTGCTGGCCGCGCACGTCGACGACGTCCTCCGCCGCGGTCTCAGCGCGCCCGCGCACGTGCTCAACCTCGGCCACGGCGTGCCGCCCGAGACCCACCCGGACGTGCTGACGCGACTCGTCGCCTTCGCGCACGACTGGCGGCCGTGAGTCCCGAGCGTCCCGTCGACCACGACGTCGCGGTGATCGGCGGGGGGGTCGCGGGGCTCGCCGCCGCCGCGGAGTGCCTCCGGATCGGCCTGCGCGTCGTCGTGCTCGAGGCGGGGGAGCGGGTGGGCGGCTCGGTCGCGCCGCTGCACCTCGCCGGCACCGTGCTCGACGCGGGGGCCGAGAGCTTCGCGACCCGCGGCGGGCACGTCGAGAAGGTGCTCGCCGGGCTCACCCTCGGCGGTCATCCGCTCGCCGAGTCGGTCGTCGAGCCGAGCACCGGCGGATCCTGGCTGCACCTGTCCGGCGGCCGCTCCGTCCCGTCTCCGCGCGCCGGGATCCTCGGGATCCCGAGCACGCCCCTGGCTCCTGACGTGGTCCGCGCCATCGGCCGGCGGGCCGCGACGCGGGCCTGGCTCGACACCCTCATGCCGGTGCTGCGCATCGGCCGGGCCCACTCGCTCGCCGAACTCGTCCGCACACGGATGGGCGAGCGGGTGCTCCAGGACCTCGTCGCCCCGGTCGTCTCGGGCGTCTACTCCTCCCGCCCCGAGGACATCGACGTCGATCTCGCGGCTCCCGGGCTGAACGGCGCGATCACCCGACGGGGCTCCCTCGCGGGAGCGGTGGCGGCTCTGCGTGCCAACGTCCCGGCGGGCGTCGCCGTGCGGGGCCTGGACGGCGGCATGCACCGCCTGGTCGCCGCGCTCGTCGAGCGGATCGACTACCTCTCCGGCGAGATCCGCACCGGCACCGGTGTCGCGAGCCTCGAGCGCCCCGCAGAGGACGCTCCCTTCTCCCTCCGTCTCGCCGACGGCTCGGACCTCACGGCTCACGCCGTGATCGTCGCGACTCCGGAGCACGATGCGCGCGCGCTGCTCGCCGATCTGGTACCGGCGGCCCGCGACGCGGACGAGCCGGGCGAGGACACCGTCGAGCTCGTCACCCTCGTGATCGACGACGCCCGCCTCGACGCGGCGCCGCGCGGATCCGGAGTGCTGGTCGCCCCGACCGCCGACGACGTCGTGGCGAAGGCGCTCACCCACGCGACCGCGAAGTGGTCCTGGCTGGCCGACACGCTGCCGCGCGGCCGCCACGTGCTCCGCCTCTCCTACGGCAGGCCGGGCGAGGCGCCGCCGCTCGCGGGAGCCGACGACGCGAGTGCCGCCGCCACCGCGCTCCGCGACGCGTCGATCCTGCTGGGAGTCGACCTCGACCCCGCCGCGCTCGTCGCCTCCGCCCGGGTGCGCTGGGCGAACGTGCGTCCCGCCGCGGCCCTCGGCCGGCGCGACCACCTCGAGGCGTTCCGGGAAGCCCTCGCCCCCGTGCCCGGCCTCGCCGTCACGGGCACCTGGATCGCCGGGACCGGGCT
This sequence comes from Rathayibacter caricis DSM 15933, assembly GCF_003044275.1. Classification (NCBI taxonomy): domain Bacteria; kingdom Bacillati; phylum Actinomycetota; class Actinomycetes; order Micrococcales; family Microbacteriaceae; genus Rathayibacter; species Rathayibacter caricis. Next base: position 1,783,635 of record NZ_PZPL01000001.1, read on the forward strand.
CGCATCGGTGCTGCCGCACGCGGCCGAGACCGCCGCCCTAGTCCGCCGCCGCCTGGTGCGTCAAGGCGTCGGGCTCCCGCGCGAAGAACCCGACGGCGGCGGCTACTCTGGGTCGCAGGCGCCCGCGTGAGTGCGGTGCGCCCCGACACGAGTGGTCATCGACCGCGTGAACGAGCCGCGAGAGCGGCCCAGGACGAGGAGTAGGCGTGAAGGGCAAGATCATCTTCGTGGCAGGAGCCGCAGCCGGATACGTGCTGGGAGCACGCGCGGGCCGCAAGCGGTACGAGCAGATCGCCGCGGCGGCGAACCGGTTCTGGCAGACCCAGCCGGTGCAGGATGTCGCGGGAGCGGTCGGCGGAGCGGCGAAGCAGCAGCTCGGCACCGTCTCGGACAAGGCGTACGAGATCGTGCGCACGGTCGTCTCGAAGGCCGTCGCCGGCGGGAAGAAGTCGCAGGGCGCGAGCGACGCCGAGGCCACCGCCGCAGCACGCCGCGCGGCCGCCAAGGTCGACGAGGCCGCGGCCTCGGCCGGCTCGGGAGGATCGGCGTCGTCGACCTCCACGAGCAAGGCGTAGTTCTCATCCGCTCGGCCCCATCGACCGGTGCCGGGCCGGCACGTCCCGACCTCGAGGAGCCCCCGTGGTGAACGAACGCAATCCGAAGAACGCCCGATCACTGGGCGAGCTCGTCGGCGACCTCCCGGGGCTCGTCATCGAGCTCGTGAAGGCCGAGCTCGCCTCCCTGAAGAACGAGCTGTCCGGCAAGGCGAAGAGCGCGGGCCTCGCGGTCGCCCTGTTCGCCGTCGCGGCCTTCCTCCTCCTGACCGCCTGGGCCACCCTGGTGACCTTCGCGATCATCGGCATCTCGTCGTGGCTGCCCGCGTGGCTGTCGGCGCTGATCGTCACCGTGTTCTTCCTCGTCGTGGCCGTCGTGCTCGCGCTGGTCGGCGTCAAGTCGATCAAGAAGGCCGTCCCGCCCGTTCCGCAGGACTCGATCGAGAGCATCAAGAAGGACGTCCAGGCGTTCAAGGGAGTCGGCACTTATGACCACTGACGTGAGCACCACCACCCCCCGCTTCGTCGACCCGGCCCAGCTGAAGCCCGACCAGCTGAAGGCCGACATCGAGCGCGCCCGCCAGGAGCTGGCCGCGACGCTCGACGCCATCGAGTTCAAGATCAACGTGCCGCGCAAGGTGAAGAACGCGCAGCGCACCCTGCAGCGGAAGTTCCGGGTCGTCGGCCGGCAGAACCCGTCGGCGCTGATCGCCGTTGCCGCGGGAGTCGCCGCCGCCGTCGGGCTGATCGCCTGGGGCGTCGTCAAGCAGATCACCGAGGACTGAACCCCCTCTCCGAACGGCCGTCCCCACGGGGGCGGCCGTTCGTCGTCCGCTAGCGCGCCGGAGCCCCCGGCGCCAGAGCCGTCGCCGCTTTTGTGCATCCGCACGAGCGGAGGGATGATGGATCAATGACCGATCAGACCGCCGGAACGGCGGGTCCCGTTCAGTCCGCCCGCGAAGAGACCGCTGCCGCTTCCTCGCCGCAGCCCCCCGCCGATCAGGCTCCCGCCGATCAGCCTCTGGGATACACGCTCTGGGCGGTCCTCCGCAGGGATCCCGCACGTCCGCTCAGCCTCTCCGAGGACTCCGCCGCCCCGGCCGCCGAGCAGTACGAGCGCGTCGTCGCGCAGCTCGCGAGCGAGGGCGTCACCGTCCGCGGCACCTACGACGTCTCGGCCCTCCGCGCCGACGCCGACATCATGCTCTGGCTCGTCGGCTCCCAGCCCGAGGAGCTGCAGCGCGGCTACCGCGTGCTGCGACGCACCGACCTCCTGTCGGCCCTGCTGCCCACCTGGAACGCGATGGGCGTGCACCGCGACGCCGAGTTCAGCTCGAACCACCTGCCCGCCTACATGCGCGGCAAGGAGCCGGCGCGCTGGCTCACGGTCTACCCGTTCGTCCGCTCCTACGAGTGGTACATCCTCCCCGAGGAGGAGCGCCGCTCGATGCTCGCCCAGCACGGCCGTCAGGGCTCGCGCTTCCGCTCCGTCCTCACGAACACGGTGGCGTCCTTCTCGCTCGGCGACTACGAGTGGATCCTCGCGCTCGAGGACGAGGAGCTCGTCAATCTGGTCGACCTGATGCGCGACCTGCGCGCCACGGAGGCGCGTCGTCACGTGCGCGAAGAGGTCCCGTTCTTCACCGGTCGGCGTATCGAGGCCGACCAGATCGCAGAGGTGCTCCGATGAGCGACACGATTCCCGACTCCCCGATGAGCGACTCCGGCGTCCTGGTCCGCGGGGCCACCCCGGCCGCCGCATCCGGACCGGAGCACGTCGAGGTGCCCGTCGCGTACGACGCGATCCTGCTCGCCGGCTTCGGTGGACCGGAGGGGCAGGACGACGTCATCCCGTTCCTGCGCAACGTCACCCGCGGCCGCGGGATCCCGGAGGAGCGCCTCGAGGAGGTCGCCCACCACTACCGGCACTTCGGCGGCGTCAGCCCCATCAACGCGCAGAACCGCGCGCTGAAGGCGGCCCTCGAGGTCGAGCTCGAGAAGCGCGGCATCGACCTTCCCGTGATCTGGGGCAACCGCAACTGGGCGCCCTACATGAGCGAGGCGGTGGCGGAGGCGAAGGAGCGCGGCTTCTCGAACCTGATCGCCATCGCGACCAGCGCCTACTCCTCCTTCTCGTCCTGCCGTCAGTACCGCGAGGACTACGCCGCGGCGCTCGACGCCACCGGCCTCGAGGGCGAGCTGCGGATCGACAAGGTGCGCCAGTTCTTCGACCACCCGGGCTTCGTCATGCCGTTCGTCAAGGCCGTGCACGACGGTCTCGAGGAGCTGCAGGGGCGCCTGCCGGGCATCGACCTCACCACCGAGGTGGAGGTGCTGTTCTCGACGCACTCGATCCCGATGGCCGACGCCGAGCGCAGCGGGCCGCACGAGCGCCACGACGACGGCACCGTCGTCGACGTGCACGGCTTCGGCGCGGGCGGCGCCTACGAGGCGCAGCACCTCGCCGTGGCGGAGGTCGTCATGGCGGCCGCCACCACCGAGGACGTGCCGTGGCAGCTCGTCTACCAGTCGCGCTCCGGCCCGCCCACGCAGCCCTGGCTCGAGCCCGACATCAACGACGCGATCGCCGAGCTGCCCGCCCGGGGCCGCAAGGCCGTCCTCATCGTGCCGCTGGGCTTCGTGTCGGACCACATGGAGGTCATGTGGGACCTCGACAACGAAGCGCTCGAGACGTCCGAGGAGAACGGGCTCGTCGCGATCCGCGTGGCGACCCCCGGCACCGACCCGGTCTACGTCGCCGGGCTCGTCGACCTCGTGCTCGAGCGCGTCAACGGCACGCCGACCGAGGAGCGGCCGTCGATGACGGCGCTCGGCCCCTGGTACGACGTCTGCCGTCCCGGTTGCTGCGAGAACGTCCGCGCCGGCTTCAAGCCCGCGCTCGCGGGAGTCGCCCCGTGACGGGAGGCCCTCGATGAGCATCCGGATCGGCACGCGCGCGAGCGCTCTCGCGGTCGCGCAGACGAGCATGACGGCCGACCTCATGTCGGCTGCGGCGGGTGTGCCCGTCGAGCTGGTGCGGATCGAGTCGGACGGCGACCGTATGAAGGGCTCCCTGGCGTCCCTCGGCGGCACCGGGGTCTTCGTGAGCGCGTTGCGCGACGCCCTGCTCGCGGGGCGCTGCGACGCGATCGTGCACTCGCTCAAGGACCTGCCGACCGCGCCGGTCGACGGCCTCCTCCTGGGGGCCGTCCCGGAACGCGAGGACCCGCGCGACGCCCTGTGCGCGCGCGACGGGCGCACCCTCGCGACGCTGCCTCCGGGCGCACGGGTGGGCACGGGATCGCCGCGCCGCCGCGCCGCGCTGCTCGCCGCCCGCCCCGACCTCGAGATCGTGGACATCCGCGGCAACATCGACACGCGCCTGCGCCGGGTGACCGAGGACGGCGACTCCGCACTGGACGCGATCGTCCTCGCCTACTCGGGGCTTCGCCGCCTGGGCCGCACGGAGGCGATCACCGAGCTGCTCGACTTCGGCGTCTCGCCGCACGCGCCCGGTCAGGGCGCGCTTGCGATCGAGGTGCGCGACGAGGAGCCGTCGGACGAGCTGCGCGCGGCCCTCGCGGCCGTCGAGCACACTCCCACGCGAGCCGCGATCACCGCCGAGCGCAGCCTCCTGGCCGCGCTGGAGGCCGGCTGCGCCGCTCCGATCGGGGCCACCGCCGCGGTCGAGGGGGACGAGGTCGTGCTGAGCGGCGTCGTCTTCGCGACGGACGGATCGGCGTCCCTCGCCCGCGAGGTGAGGGAGCGGGTCGGTAACGGTTCCTCCGGCGGAGGTCGACATGTGGCGGATTCGCAGTATGGTGGTCGCGAACTGCCCGTCGTCGAAGCCGCGTTCCGTTGCGGCTCTCTGCTCGCTGACGCGCTTCTCGGTGCGGGTGCCGCCCAACTCGCACCCCTGGGAGCCCCTTCGTGATCGTGCCCGCCGCCTACTCCCAGTGGGAGAAGCCGTTGCAGGGCTGGCGCGTCCTCGTCCCCCGCGGAGGCCCGTGGGGGGACGGCGTCGCCGCAGCTCTCCGCGCCAAGGGAGCCTCGCCCGTCGTCGCTCCCATGATCAACTTCGCGCCGACCGACGACTTCCCCGCGCTCGAGCGGGCGCTCGCCGATCTCGAGGGCGGCGCCTTCGACTGGATGACCGTCACGAGTGCGACGACGGTCGACGTCCTGTCCCTCCTGCGCACCACGGTGCCGCCGTCGACCCGCATCGCGGCGGTCGGCGAGACCACCGCCGCCGCCCTCGTCGCCGCCGGCTACGCCGTCGACCTCGTGCCGTCCGAGGACAACTCCGCCCGCGGTCTCCTGGCCGAGTGGGAGGAGGCGACCGGAGGGAAGCACCCGCTCCGCGTCCTCACGCTGCGCTCCGAGATCGCCAAGCCCCTGCTCACCGAGGGCCTCAAGCGCATCGGCCACGACGTCCGCTCGGTGGTCGCCTACCGCACGGTGGGAGTCCCGGTCGAGGACCGGGTCGTGAACGACGTGGCGAGCGGAGCGGTCCACGCGATCCTCGTCACCTCGGGCAGCGTCGCCGAGCAGGTCCAGCAGCAGCTCGGCCCCGTCCCGGAGTCGACCCTCGTCGCCGCGATCGGCCCGCAGACCGCGAAGGACGCCCGTGCCTCGGGCCTGCGCGTCGACGTCGTCGCCGACGAGCGCTCGGCGTCCTCCCTGATCGAGGCGGTCGCCCGCGTCGCCACGGAGCGCGCGAGCCGCTGAGCCCGGGGCTCCTGCTGGGGCGCCGAGTGGTCCGTTTCGAGGGCACCGCTGCAGAACCTCAGCCAGAAGCGGTGCTCAGCGATGATGGTGGCTGAGGAGTGATCTCAGCTGAGGTCGTGCCGCCGCCTCTGTGCCGGGGTCCACAAGTGCTCTCGTCGCCGGATGAGCGAGACGATCACCGCTTCGGTTCGTGGCCAGTCGTGCATGATCTGGTGGTTGTCGAGCCGAAGGCACAGGTAGCCCTGGGCGGCGAGCTCGAGATCGCGTCGGCGGTCCTCGTGGAACTGCTCGAGCGAGGAGTGGTAGCGGTGGCCGTCGCTCTCGAGGACGAGGCGTTCACCGACGACGGTGTCGACGCGGCCGACCCGAGGGATCGCGACCTGCGAGCGGACCTGGACCCGGAGCCGGCGAGTGCTCACGCGGGTCTTCGTCTCGAGTCCTGACTGGCTCCGTCCGTCGACCCGGTCGAGGAGCAGCTGCTTGCCTATCGGCGCGATCGCCCGGAGCGAAGGGAGCTCCGCCGCAGGCAGCAGGCCGCTGTTCAGAGCGGAGTCGATGGTCGCGTTCGCGTCGTCCTCTCTCGCGCAGGTCATGACGTGCAGGATCGCAGCTCCGATCCCGTCCTGCGAGGCGGATCGGCGGCCTTGTCCGGGCCAGGTCCTCCAGTGGCCGACTTCGCCGGGGCGGAGGTCGTGCACCGACGAACTCCCGAGGGCCACGTGCAGGCGGGGTCGCTCCGTCGTCCAGAGGCCGAGGTGCCGGAGGAGGGCGACGCACGTGAGCACCCCTCCAGCTCGCACGGCCGCGAGCTCTAGTGGGTGCACATCGGCGAGTGCGTACCAGCCGCGCCGGACGCGGAGTACCGCGCGATCGTCGAGAGCGCGCTGGACAACTGATCGCGGGATCCCGGCGGAGACGATGGCGGATGCGGCGGCGAACCCGTCGCCGGAGCGGAGAGGGAGTATGAGCTCGTGCATGCGGGTACCTTGCCGATCCGGTGTGCTGCAGAAGTCGGCTAGGACGTCGTCAGGGGAGGATCCGGGCGCCCTCGACGCTGGGAAGGAGCGGCACAGGACCTGGACCACCTCGACGGCCACGATGACGGCTGAGACCTCTTCCGGCCGATGTCCTGCTCCAGCGGCCGCCGCTCCACGCCGGATTAGGCTGGAGGCATGACCGCCATCCGTCCGCGGCGACTCCGCACCACCCCGGCGATGCGCCGGCTCGTGCAGGAGACCCGCATCCACCCGGCCCAGCTCGTCCTCCCCCTCTTCGTCGCGGAGGGCATCACCGAGGCTCGACCGATCGGGTCGATGCCCGGGGTGATGCACCACTCGCTGGACAGCGTCCGCGGCGCGGTGACGGAGGCGGCCGACGCCGGTCTCGGCGGCGTCATGCTGTTCGGCGTGCCCACCACACGGGACGCGGTCGGATCCGGTGCGACGGACCCCGACGGGATCCTCAACGCCGCCACCCGCGCGGTCGTCGAGGAGGTCGGCGACGCGCTGGTCGTGCAGACCGACCTGTGCCTGGACGAGTTCACCGACCACGGCCACTGCGGGGTGCTCGACGAGCACGGCCGCGTGGACAACGACGCGACTCTCCTCCGCTACGAGGAGATGGCGCTCGCCCAGGCCGAGGCGGGCTCCCACCTGCTCGGCCTCTCGGGGATGATGGACGGCCAGGTCGGCGCGATCCGCGGGGCGCTCGACGAGTCGGGCCATCTCGACACGGCGATCCTCGCCTACTCGGCGAAGTACGCGTCGAGCTTCTACGGGCCCTTCCGCGAGGCGGTGCAGTCGACCCTCGAGGGCGATCGCCGCACGTATCAGCAGGATCCGGCCAACCGCCGCGAGGGACTCCGTGAGGCGACGCTCGACCTCGCCGAGGGTGCGGACGTCGTGATGGTGAAGCCCGCGATGAGCTACCTCGACGTGCTGGCCGATGTCGCCGCCGTCTCGGACGTGCCCGTCTGGGCGTACCAGGTGTCGGGGGAGTACGCGATGATCGAGGCCGCCGCCGCGAACGGCTGGATCTCGCGCGAGCCGGCGATCCTGGAGTCGGTGACGGGGATCCTCCGCGCGGGGGCCGACGCCGTGCTGACGTACTGGGCGGTCGAGATCGCTCGCGATCTGCTGAAGAACTGATCGCTCGCGATCTGCTGAAGCGCTGATCGCTCGGGATCTGCTCGAGCGCTGATCGCGAGCGATCCGCCCGCCGAAGCTCGGCATCTCGTCCGAACGGGAGCGTTCGGCCCGAGCGCCCCGGGCCGCCCGCGTACCCTGGATCCGTGACCACCTCGGCGAACGACACCCTGTACGAGCGTGCCCGCCACGCGATCCCCGGCGGCGTGAACTCGCCCGTCCGAGCCTTCCGCTCGGTCGGCGGCACCCCGCGCTTCATGGTCTCGGCGTCGGGCCCGCACATCACCGACGCCGACGGCCGCGAGTACGTCGACCTCGTCTGCTCCTGGGGGCCGGCCGTGCTCGGCCACGCGCACCCCGAGGTCGTCGCGGCGGTGCAGGAGGCGGCCGCACGCGGCCTCTCCTTCGGCGCGTCGACGCCCGCCGAGACAGAGCTCGCCGAGCTCGTCGAGGCGCGGATCACGGCCGGCGGAGTATCGCCGATCGAGAAGCTGCGGCTCGTCTCGACGGGCACCGAGGCCACGATGACCGCGATCCGACTCGCTCGCGGCGTCACCGGCCGCGACCTGCTGATCAAGTTCTCGGGCCACTACCACGGCCACTCCGACGGCCTCCTCGCCGACGCGGGCTCGGGTCTGGCGACCTTGTCGCTGCCCGCCTCGGCCGGAGTGACGGCCGCGACGGCCGCGCAGACGATCGTCCTGCCCTACAACGACCTCGACGCCGTGCGCGCCGTCCTCGCCGAGCGCGGCTCCGAGATCGCCGCGGTGATCACCGAGGCCGCGGCCGCCAACATGGGCGTCGTCGCTCCCGAGGCGGGCTTCAACGCGGCCCTCGCCGAGCTGGTGCACGCGAACGGCTCGCTGCTCATCATGGACGAGGTGCTCACCGGCTTCCGAGTGAGCGCCGGCGGCTGGTGGGGGCTCGAGAACCGGGCGTCCGAGACGCCGTACCGCGCCGATCTCTACACGTTCGGCAAGGTCATCGGAGGCGGCATGCCAGTCGCCGCGCTCGGCGGCCGCGCGGACGTGATGGACCATCTCGCTCCGCTGGGCCCGGTGTACCAGGCGGGGACCCTGTCGGGGAACCCGGTCGCCGTCGCGGCGGGCATCCGCACCCTGCAGCTCGCCGACGACGCGGTCTACGCCGCTCTCGACGCGACCGCGGCGACGCTGCAGCGCGAGGTGTCGGCGGCGCTGTCGGCCGAGGGCGTGGCGCACACGGTCCAGACGGCGGGCAACCTGTTCAGCTTCGTCTTCACCGACCTCGGCCGGCCCGTCCGCGACTACGCCGAGGTGCAGGCGCAGGAGGCGTTCCGGTATCCCGCGTTCTTCCACTCGATGCTCGACTCCGGAGTCTCGCTCCCGCCGTCGGTGTTCGAGGCGTGGTTCGTCTCGGCCGCGCACGACGACGCGGCGATCGACCGCATCGTCGGAGCGCTGCCGGCCGCGGCGAAGGCGGCGGCGGCAGCACGCGCGTAGAGGGGACGGCGCGAGCCGCCCCCTCCGGTCTCAGCGGCGCGAGACCGACTTCGGCAGCACGAACACCAGGGCGAAGGCCGCGACCGCCATCAGCGTGCTGAGGAGCATCGCGGGCGCCGCGGCGTCGAGGAATCCGGACGCCACGGTGTCCGGCCCGGTGATGACGAGCCCGCCGAACAGCACGCTGCCGATCACGGCGATGCCGACGGCCGAGCCGATGCGCTGGATGGCCGAGATCACTCCGCTGGCCGCTCCGGCGTCCTGCGGATCGACGGTCGCGACGATGAACTGGACGTTCGGGGCGATGAAGAAGCCGTTGCCGAGCCCGGCGATCAGCAGCGGAGCGAGCAGCTGCCAGTTGGTGATCGAGTCGGGAGTCGCCGTGAGGAGCACGAGCCACACCCAGGCGAGGCCGATGGCGAGGAGCCCGCTGCCCATGACCAGGACGTTGCGGCCGAGCCGCGCGGTCATCCGGTTGCTCTGCGACGAGCTGATGATGCTGCCGATCGCGAAGGGGATCGAGACCAGCCCCGACTCGAGCGCGGTGTGCCCGAGGCCCGACTGCCAGAGCAGCGAGATGGTGAAGAAGATGCTCGTGAAGGCCGCGAAGTAGACCAGCGCCAGGATCACGCCGCCGGTGAAGGCGGGGTGGCGGAACAGCGACGGAGGCACGAGGGGAGTGCGGCCGCGGCGGACGTAGAGGACCTCCCAGGCGCCGAACGCCGCGAGCAGGACGACTCCGCCGACGATCGAGAGGATCGTCCAGAGCGGCCAGCCCTCGTCCTCCCCCTGGATGAGCGGCACCAGCAGGGCGACCAGACCACCCGACACGAGCACGAGGCCGAGCCAGTCGACACCGCCGCTCGGTGCGCGATCGCCCGACTCGAGCTCGCGGCGTGCGGGGAGCAGGCGTGCCGCGGCGATCAGCGTCACGATGCCGATCGGCAGGTTGACCCAGAACACCAGGCGCCAGCCGTTCTCGTCGCCGAACGCCTGGATGATGAGTCCGCCGATGATCGGCCCGAGCGCCGACGAGACGCCGAGGACGGCGCCCATGATCGCGAAGGCCTTGCCGCGCGCGGGTCCGCGGAAGAGCAGCTGGATGTACGCGTTGACGGCCGGCACGAACATGCCGCCGGCGAGGCCCTGCACGACGCGCGCGACGACGAGCTGCAGGTCGTCGGCAGCGAGTCCGCACGCGAAGCTCGCGACGGTGAACAGCGCGACTCCGCTGACGAAGACCCACTTGTGGCCGAAGCGGTCGCCGAGGCGCCCGGAGGGGATGAGGGCGAGCCCGAACGCGAGCGCGTAGCCCGAGATGATCCACGACAGCGTCGACTCGGAGGCGTCGAGGGTGGTGCGGATGGTCGGCAGCGCGACGTTGACGATCGTGGTGTCGAGCAGCGCGATGAACATGCCCGCCAGCAGGACGACCAGCGAGCGCCACGCGCGCCGGTCGGGGGCGGGATGGGCGCCCGTCGCGCCGCGGTCGGTCGACGTCTCGGTCATGGGAGGGGCCTTTCGAGCGGAGGGGGGGCGCGGAGGGGAGCGACGGGCCGCGGGGGCACGGCGGCACAACCTGCGAACTCTCGCAGACGCAGCCGCGCTTCCCCGAGCCGCCGTCTGTGCACGCCCTCAGATCCGTGGCCCGCGCGCGAGGGTCAGCGGGCGCGCTCGGCGAGGCGCGCGCAGTCGATGCAGAGCTCGGCGGTCGGGCGGGCGGCGAGTCGATCGGCGCCGATCGGGCGCCCGCACCGGAGGCAGTCGCCGTAGGCCCCCTGCCCGACCCGGCGGCGGGCGTCGGCCAGCTCGCGCTCGGACCGCATCAGAGCGTCGCGCACCCCGGCCATCCGCGACCACTCCGCCGAGAGCGGGGTGCCCTCGGGATCGTGCTCGTCGTCGGCCGTGCCGTCGCCGCGCGCGAGCAGCAGCTCGGCCAGCGCCTCGTCGAGCCGGACGGCCTTGCTGCGCGCCTCGGCCTGACGCTCGGCGAGCAGCGCGTCGAGCCGGCGCAGCTCCTCCTGGTCCATCGGCATCCCACCATGGTCGCACCGGCCGCACGATCCGTTCCCCCGACGGCACCGCGACTCGGGGCAGACTAGAGGCATGCCCGTCGTGACCGTGCTCCCCGACCGCCTCGAACTGCGCCTGACGAGGGCCGAGCGACTGCTCGCCTTCCACCGCGGCGACGTCGTGATCGACCGATCGAGCATCCGCTCCGCGACCGTCACCGAGGATCCCTGGATCTGGGTCCGCGGCATCCGCGCCCCGGGCACCGCCGTGCCGCTGACCATCGCCGCCGGCACGTGGAAGTTCCACGGCGGCAAGGACTTCCTGCTCATCAAGCGCACCGCGTCGGCCGTCGTGCTCGACCTCGTCGACGAGGACTGGTCGCGCCTGATCATCAGCACGAAGCACGCCCCTGAGCTCATCGCGGCCCTGCAGCTCGGGCCGACGACGGCGGCGATCCCGATCATCGAGACGGACGACCTGGTCGTGGTGCCCGAGGTGGCGGAGCAGGCCGCGGCCCGGCTCGCCGCGACCGACGACGCCGCCACGGCCCGCGAGACCGAGGCCGTCGGCGCGGCCGACGCGGACCGTCCCGCCGTGCCACCCGCTTCGCCCGCCGAGGACGCGTCGCTCGACACGGAGCAGGCGGTGGCCGAGACGTCCGCCGTGGCCGAGGCGATCGGGGAGGACCCGGCGCCCGCGAAGAAGCCCGCCGCGAAGAGGAAGCCGGCTGTGAAGAAGCCGGCGGCGAAGGCGTCCGCGGAGACCCCCGCCCCGGAGGCACCCGAGGCGACCGCCGTGAAGCCCCGCGCCCGCACCCCGCGCCCCGACTCCTCCATGGGACACGCCTCCGCCGAGCCCAGCGGAGCCACCGAGGCCGCCGAGTAGCGCCTCCGGCCTCGCGAGCGGCCCTCAGAGCTTCAGCCGCACCGCCGTCTCGAGTGCCGCCTCGATGCTCAGCCGCCAGCCCTGCGCCAGCCGGTCCTTCGTGCCCGAGTAGAGGCTCGCTCCGTCGACCAGGTTGCTGGAGCACGCGCAGACCATGCCCGCCCGGAGCCCGCGCAGCCGCGCGACGACGTACAGCGCGCTCGACTCCATCTCGACGTTCAGGACCCCGTGCCGCTCGAGCGTCGCGATCCACTCCGGAGTCTCGGCGTAGAACGCGTCGTCGCTCGCGTTAGCATCTGACAGTGAGCACTCTTCGAGTCGGCATCTACGCCCGCGTCTCCGTCGTCAAGGCGAAGGACGGTAAGACCGAGTACGACTCCTCCGGCTCCATTGAGAGTCAGCTAGCGGTATGCAGGGGCCTAGCTTCGAGCCACGGAGCAACGGAAGTGCAGGAGTTCGTGGACTCCGGCGTCAGTGGCTTCTCTGGTGGTCGTCGTCCTGGGTTTTCGGCTCTTCTCGCCGCGCTCGACTGCGGAGAACTTGATCTAGTCGCGACGAGACACATGGACCGCCCTGCCCGCAACGAGCAGGAGGCTGACCTTTTCCGCTACGCACTGACACGGGCGAAGGTGCCGGTAGTCACTCAGGGGGGAACCCTGGTGGAGCCGTGGACGGCGTCAGGTGGACTCGTCGCGAAGATGACAGCCGCCGTTGCCGAGTACGAGTCAGTTCTAAAGTCAGAGCGTCTACTCAACCACTACGACCGTCTGCGATCCGCTGGCCGTCTCACTGCGTCTCAAAAGGTATTTGGGTACGCCGCCGACGGCCTCGCCCTCGATCCCGTGGAGGCAGACGAGATACGCAAGATGTACAAGACGATCCTGTCGGGCGGCACGATCTACAGCATTCTGACCGACCTCAACAGTCGCGGAGTCCCTACAGCAGGGAAGGCCGACAGGTGGAGTCACGCCGCCGTCGTATCCGTCCTCCGTAGACCTAAGAATGCCGGTTTGGTCCGTCTCCCCGACAAGATCGAGAGGACAACGGACAACAGGCGTAGGAAGATTCCTCAGCCCGGTTACGTCGAGGGCATCGTCGGTGCCTGGGAGCCCATCGTGTCAAAGGACGAGTACGACGCCGTAATGGCGATCCTGGGGGACCCGAAGCGGAAGACGGGACCGGGGAGCAAGCCGAGGTACCTCCTCGCGGGGATCATCCGTTGTGGCACTTGTGGAGCACCCCTCCGATCCTCGAATAGTACAACCAATGCCGACAAGACAGCCAAGATTGGAACGTACCGATGCCGCTCTCATGCGGCAGGCGACACTCGTAAGCACACCGCTATACAGATACATATTGCTGATCGGGTTGGACGAGAAGCTATCGCAGCCGCGTTCCTCTTCGGATCAAAGGAGTTGCTACCGAAGTCCGAAGATGCCAGCACTCAGAATCTTACTGTTGAGCTTTCGAAGGTACGCGAGGAGTATCAAGAAGCATTCAAGTTCGCCGTTCAGCTCAAAAATACCGGAGCCGACTCCCTAGTGTATCTAAACCAGCTCGCAGCGCAGGAGCAAGCGCTAGAAGTAAAAATAGCCGAACAGCAGAGGGAGTCCGCGAGCCGTGTTCTCCTAGTGGACCTTCGAGAAGGACTCTTTAAGCCGGGCACGATCAAAATATCTGAGGTCGCGGACACTAAGAAGAAACTTATCCAGCGGCTTGAAGGCTTACCGATTGAGACGCAGCGGGAACTGGCTCGCCAGTTCTTAGAAGTGAAGGTTTCTCTTTCTGGTAAGGGTGCTAGTCGAGTGCAGGTGCATCACAAGATCGTGAAGACCCTAAACGGTGAAGAAAAGTATCCGGACGATCTGCCAGAAATTGATCTCCATGCAGAAAAGTGGAAGTCTCAGGATGCCACGTAAGAGACTTTTTGCCATTCGGTAAGCATCTGTGTCAGATCGACCCCTTCGGCCCGCAGATCGCCACACAGGGCCGATAACGCCTGTTTTAGAGAGACTCTCATGTTAAACTGGCTTCATGGATGACGTTCTGCAGGAATATAGCCCGACACAGGCTGACCTAAACCTTTTGGAAGCCTTTTACGGGGCTGTAGCGATTGACCCGAGCTACGTTATTGCGGTGGCACGAGACGCCGGAAAACTTAAGACTCGGAGAACCGCGGCTATTGAGCGGCGGAGAGTCAATGGAAAGTTCGCCGTGAACTGACACCCTGCCACAACCGATAGTATTAACGTGTTAGTGGTGCTGTGGTTTTCGTAGGAGTAGAGCACAGCACTATTGACGCGAGGCCCCCGATCAGTTTTTCATAGTCTCTGATCCGGGGGCCTTCTTTATGTTAGAATAAATGTGGTTCTCCACCAAAGCTAAGGCCCCGCTTCTGTTCACTCTTTTCCAGAAGCGGGGCCTTTGTCATTTCTAAAAATAGTGGCTCCAGCGAGAAAGTATCTTCTCATCGTTGGGAATACTTTAGTGCGATCCTCTCGTTATGCCGATGGTACAAGTAGCGAAAGGATATTCAATGGCACGCACACCCATCTACGACCCCCAGGTACTTACTCGACCTGATATTTTCGGCTTGTCGGTTTCAAAGACAATGAAAGTCTTGAAGCTGAGCCAAGCCACTGTCTTTAGGTACCGTCGCATCCTGCGTGAGCAGAACATTAGTTACAAGTAAACAATGGGTTGGAGAACCTCATGCAGACGATACAGAACGACTTTCAAGACCTTCTAGAGGGTGGACACTTCTTCCTAAATGGAGTGGAAGTAGAGGGATCAAATAACCTAGTTATCCCAGATACTACCTCCACTGATCCTTCTCTCTCCTCTTCTTCCTCCGTATCACTCAGTAAGAAGATTGATGTAGCTACTCTCTCTTCTACTTTTAGAGAAGACTGGCCTACTCGGAGAGATTACACAGCTAAAGCAAAGTCCTCTGAATTTAACAATCAACTCTTTAGCTTCCTTCTGAGCACCGGACTCCATTACCTCAACGAGAGACTTATGTACGACTTGGATAACACAGAACTTGTTTCTACTATTCACGACCTTGAAGGGATGCTCTTTGAGGTCTGCATGCACAGAGGCTACAAAGACTTCTTCCCTGACTACGACCACAACTCTGCAGGCTCAGACAAGTATCACCGCATTAGCTACAGCAAACTGGACGAGATGATCCGGGATGCTTCCGAAAAGGTAATGCTCCGTTGGTCCTCCACCTACGTCAGCGAGGCACCCGCTAGAGGGCGTCTAGGAGGCTTGAAGAGCGTCAGACCGCCCCAGTACACCCCTGAGCACTTACGACCGTTCCTGGGGCTATCTGTGGCCGCTCAGGCCCAGGCTGTGGGATGTTCCACGGCCACCGTCAAGCGCTTACGTGCTCAGCTACGCCAGGAGACCCAAAAGTAGAAATAGCGGCTGTGACCAGAAACACCATTGAGTTTTCGATGTGTCGATAGTAATAGAGAAGAAAGGAGAAAGCTTATGAGTTTAGGCAGAAGATGTTCCGTATGTTCCTCACTGAACAGGGACAACATCAATAATGCCGTGCTCGACCAGACAGATTCATACCGACGCATAGCGACGCAAAATGATTTTTCTGAGGCTGCTCTCCGCCGTCACGTTCGTAACCATCTCCATGCGGACATAAGAAGTTCTAGACGGATCAGTAATACAAATGGACCCGGTGACTTCGGAACAAGACTCCTCAGCATTGCGGACAATCTCGCGGAAACACGGGAAGCAGCGCAGGAGCAAAACAATTTCTCAGCGTCAATTAAAGCTTCTCTTGCGGAAGCTCAGCTCTTGAATCTTCTTTTGACCCGTTTAGGAATTAGGGATACGGACTCGCTTGAACTCGTCTCGGATGCTCAAAAGCTTGCAGGCGTCCTATTATCCGTCGCACCACAATTACCTAATGAATTGATACTAGAAATAGCGTCAAAGCTCGACCAACAGGATGCATCCCAAGACCTAGTGGAAGCATTCAAGACCCTCACCAACAACACCAAGGAATTAGAATGAGCAAGACAGACATAAACGAGAATCTAGAGGTCGCCCCTGTAGAAGATATCGAGACTGAGGCAGTTGAAGAGGTTCTCGTAGAAGATGTTTCAGATGAAATCCTTGTCCACTTCTATCAGGGAGTTTCGATTCCCAATCCCGCTAGCCCAATGGGAAAGCCTCTTACTTTTGGACGTGGACAAGAAGTAGTTCTTACTCCAGACCTACTGGACGAGCTTAAAGATAGATTCGGGAACTTCCCTGCGTGGGTCGAGAATCTTGCAGAGCCTGATCCTTTTGCAGAAGAAGAGCCTATCGCGGCCCTAGGGAGTTGGCCGGAGGACAAGAGCCCATTTATCCGCGGGGAGCTTGCCTGGCTAGACGAGCGCCGCCGCCGTTTGGGTGCAGCTTTAGATATTGCCGATCCCATTGAGAGGCAAAAGGCAGTTGTCGCAATCAACCGCGAGCTGGGTCTAGCCGTTCCTGACAACCACAACGTCTACAATTACTAAAGGACGATGATGACTAGTCCGAACTTAGAGATACAAAATACTCGATTCGCTGACGCCGTAGCTACATATCTTTCTGCTTTTGGATTGCCGGTAACTGCACGCCAAAAGAAGAAACAGGGCACCTTAGCAAAGTCTTTCTTAGAGGAAGAGCTGGCCGAACTAGGTGATATTTACGGCCTAAAGAACTTTAGTTTTATAGTAAATGCAGTGAGACGATTTCGCCCGGGGACCTACGTACCCCTGGCAACAGGGACAGCACGTCTCGACGGCAAGAGATACGGGATTTATATCCAGCAGGCCCCTGACGCCCCTCTCAGCGGATCGCACGTGACGATGAGCCTGGACAGTTTTGCGGAGATTGCCGCCCGTCTGGAAGCTGCGGAGAAGTGATTGCGGTCTATCCGACACCGGGAAGCGTCAAGTTCGAGGTTGCCGCGGGGAGTGTCGGGCAGGTCGATCCTGAGGCTCGTCTTTTGTGGATTATGGAGCCCGGTAATAATATTCGTGCCTTCTCACAAGTGCATGAAGTGGACGTTCCTCAGGGAATCGCCCTCAGCATGTTGGAGAAGTTCGGCGTGCAGGTCGATCCTGAGCCCGTAGAGGAGACTCCTCACGTCGAGCCCTGGAAGATCACTCAGAAGCCTGAGCGCTACAGGAGGCACCATTGGGCAGTTGTCTTCTATGAGAAGTACACCGTTGCTCTACCTGTTGGTTCTCGCTTCAGAACTAGCCCGCGCGGCGTGATCGTTGCGCTTCCCAACGGTGGAGCCCGTCTCTTCGGGCCACAGGGGCCAGTACGCCTGACTAGCTCCGATGAGAAAGCTTTAGCTAGCTCGGTCCCTCTCAGTCTCCGTCGCCGGTGAGCCCCGGTCCTGCCGTCAACATCGCGCACTCATCCACCTTTCCGTGGGCTTTGGCCTCTCCACCGGGGTGCGCGATGTTGTCGGGGGGTCCGGACCTCCACGGGGGTGACCCTCTCTCTGTTCGATCACCGGGAGGGGGTCACCGTCCCCCATTCGGGGAGTATCAAGTGCATGCCAGTTGAGACGGTCCTACTAGGAGGAGAATCAGTCTCAGCCGGAAGCGGATCACGTCACAATCTCAGCACCTGAGACGGGTGTCAGATGTTGCGTCACAGGAGCAGCAATTGATACTGTTTCCGCATGGAGAACAACACCCCCGCCACTGAGACCGGTTACACCTTCGGTTACCGTCGTGTCAGCTCGGTCAAGCAGTCATACGAGAGGCAGACCTCTGCCCTGCTTGCTGCTGGGGTCCCTGAGGATCGAATCTTTGAGGACAAGATCACGGGTGCCAGGATGGACCGGCCCGGGCTCAATAACCTTTTGAAGGTAGCTCGCAGGGGTGACGTGATCCTCGTCTCCTCACTCGACAGGCTCGGCAGGACTGTGCTCGACACCTTGAAGACGATGGAGTCGCTAGAGGAAAAGGGGATCACCGTTCGCAGCTTGAAGCCGGGTGAGGACTTCTCAGGTGTCACCGGCAGACTGATCAGGAATCTTATGGCGAGCATTGCTCAGTGGGAGAGGGAGAACACCGCTGAGCGTGCAGCCGACGCCAGGGCTGCGAGGAAGGCAGTAGGTACCCTTACAGGCCGTTCTAAGACTGCTACTGCTCCTGACAACGTTGAGAAGATCAGGGCCATGCGCGCCGGGGGCATGACGGTCCCCAAGATCGTGGAGGCGACAGGAGTCAGCCGAGCTAGCGTCTTCCGGGCCCTGAAAGACTAGGGCGCATCTCGGGCGTGTTGGATCGCGCGGGGTGACTAGAGGTTCTTCTTGGGAGAGGGCAGCGTCACCCCGGGAGCGGGCGGAAACATCTTGAACGCTTTATTGATGTAGTCCTGCCGCTCGCTCTTCGACTCCCATACGTTCGGCCACAGGATCAGCCTCCATGCGAGACTGTGATCGTTGAAAGTCGCTGGATCACTGATATTTCTCAAAGGCGTATCTACCGTATAGATATAGGGCGGAGCGGCTGCCATTTGCGCTGCTGCGGTAGTGACTTTAACTTCTAGGATTCGATTATTCAGGTCAGATAAGTCCAGTTTTGTGGGCTTCTTTCCGGCTCCTGCTGAATAGAAGGCCCATAAGAAGTAATCGTCTTCATGTACTCCTCCGGGAACTAAGTCCTCGTGGGCCATGGTATTTCTATAGCGGTTTACTATTACCAATTGTTCTAGAAGACACTGACCGTCTATCCAATCTTTCGGGAAAAGCTTTCTAAGCGTTTCAATCTTGTCATACATCCGCATTGACCGAAACTTCTTTTTCATTTCAGGAAGCTTGTCCGGTGCTGTCCAAAAGGCCAGAGTAGTAATGATCTGGTTATCCAGATAGGTCCATGCCGCGACGAAGGCTCCTATGTGCTCATGGATCACCCGACGCTCTCGCGCTCTCTCCTTCTGCTTCCAGTCGTCTGTGG
Organism: Rathayibacter caricis DSM 15933; assembly: GCF_003044275.1. Classification (NCBI taxonomy): domain Bacteria; kingdom Bacillati; phylum Actinomycetota; class Actinomycetes; order Micrococcales; family Microbacteriaceae; genus Rathayibacter; species Rathayibacter caricis. The sequence continues at coordinate 1,802,414 of NZ_PZPL01000001.1, forward strand.
AGTCAAGGAACGTTTGGTACTCCGGAGTTGGGTCCTGAATCACCCTCTGAACCTACCTGGGAGCGCGTGGACTCCACCAGGAGGAGGGGAAACCCCTGGTCACGGTTTGTATCGGGTGACTTTACGCGGCGAGCGCCGGGAGTGTGTCAGTTGTGAACGCTTCGTCGCTCGCGTTGATGCCGGAGTGCACCGGCACTCCCTCCCGGTCGGCGATCTCGCGCGTTGCCTCCAGCAGCGCCGAGGTGAGCGCCAGATCGGGCACCGCGGGGAAGCCCGGATGCGCGTACGCCGCGCTCGTGCCGTCGTTGCGCAGCGTCCCCTCGCTCACCAGCAGCGCGCCCGGCTCGATGCCGCGCTGCGTCGCCGCCGAGCTCCCGACGCGGATGAACGAGGTCACTCCGACCCGCGCGAGCTCCTCCACCGCGATCGCGGTCGAGGGGCAGCCCATCCCGGTGCTCGTCGCGGTGATCGGATGGCCCTTGTAGGTCCCCGTCATCGTGAGGTGCTCGCGGTTGTGCGCGATCTCGCGCACGTCCTCGAGGAACTCGGCGATCATCGGGACGCGGAACGGGTCGCCCGGGAGGAGGGCGACGGTCGAGACCTCTCCCGGTGCGATCCCGATGTGGTACTGGCGCTCGCCGAGTCCGGCGGCGCTCTTGTCGACTGCAGTCATGGGCCGACCCTACGCAGACGCTGTTTCGACGCGGTTACCGGCCGCGGTGCGATCGGGAGCCGGCGGATCAGGCCCGCACGTCGACGAGCGTGCGCCCGCGCACCTTCCCGGCGAGCACGTCCCCGGCGATGTCGAGCGCGCCGCTCAGCGACACCGTCGAGGTGAGCCCGTCCAGCAGCTCGAGGTCGAGGTCGTGCGCCAGCCTGCGCCAGGCCTCCTCGCGGAGCTTCCGCGGCGCCTCGACCGAGTCGACCCCCGCGAGCGTCACTCCGCGCAGGATGAACGGCATCACCGTCGTCGGCAGGTCGGCCCCCTGCGCGAGTCCGCACGCGGCGACCGCGCCGCCCCGGCGGGTCTGCGCGAGCACGTTCGCGAGCGTGTGCGAGCCGACGGAGTCGACCGCCCCGGCCCAGCGCTCGGACTGCAGCGGCTTCCCCGCCTCCTGCAGCTCCGCGCGGTCGATCACCTCGGCGGCCCCGAGGCGGCGCAGGAAGTCGCCCTCCTCGACCGCTCGACCCGACGACGCCACGACCTCGTGGCCGAGGCGCGCGAGCAGGGCGACGGCGAGGGAGCCGACCCCTCCCGCCGCGCCCGTCACCAGGACGGGACCGGAACCCGGGCGGGCGCCGTGCTTCTCGAGTGAGAGTACCGCCAGCATCGCGGTGAACCCGGCCGTGCCGATCGCGCCGGCCCGGGCCGGCGAGATCGCCCCCGGCAGACGCAGCAGCGAGGCGGAGTCGACCCGGGCGCGCTCGGCGAGCCCGCCGTCCACGCGCTCGCCGAGGCCGGCGCCGGTGAGCACGACCCGGTCGCCGGAGTCGAAGCGCTCGGCCGCCGCGCCGTCCGCGTACTCGACGGTGCCGACGAGGTCGATCCCGGCCACCAGCGGCGGTCGCCGGACGACTCCGGGCCGCCCGGCGAGCGCGAGGGCGTCCTTGTAGTTGACGCTCGAGTACTCCACCGCGATCACCACGTCGCCGTGCGACCGATCGGGTTCGTCGCGCTCGATCAGCGCGGCGCGGTTCGGGGTGTCGGTGTCGGAGGCGTCATGCTGCTCGACGACGATGGCTCGGTACATGGGCCCACGCTACGCCCGGGACGCGGTCGCCGTCCCGCCCGATCACTCAGTCCGCCCGATCGCTCAGTTCAGCGCGCGCGTCCCCTCGGGCAGGGAGCCGCCCTCGTAGAGCGCACTCGCCGCGTCCTGCAGGGCGGTCAGCGCCACGCGCTGCGTCCACGGCCCGTACGAGATCCGGGCGACGCCCAGCTCCTCGAAGCGGGCGGGCGACTGCGACCCGGGGATGCCGATCACGCTGATCCGCTGTCGACCGAGCGCGGCGACGAGCGCCTCGATCTCGGCGTCCTGGAGGAGACCCGGCACGAAGAAGCAGGTGGCCCCGGCGTCGAGGTAGGCACGGCCGCGCTCGACGGCGTCAGCGAGGACCTCGGAGCGGTCCCGCTCGCCCGCGCGGAGGAACGCGTCGGTCCGGGCGTTCAGCGCGAAGGGCACCGCCTCGGCCTCGGCCGCCGCGACCGCCTTCTCGACGGCGCGCAGAGCCTCCGGCAGCGGCTTCGCCTGATCCTCGAGGTTCGCGCCGACGACGCCCACCTCGATCGCCCGGCGCACGGTCTCGCCGGCGTCGCCGTAGCCCGCCTCGAGGTCGGCCGAGACGGGGACCTCGACCGCGGCGACGATGCGCGCGATCATGCCCAGGTGCAGGTCCAGCGGGATCCGCTCGCCGTCCTCGTAGCCGAACGACGCGGCGATGGAGTGGCTCGCGGTGGCGAGCGCCCGGGTCGCGGGCAGCGCGGCGATCGTGGTCGCCGAGACGGCGTCCCAGACGTTCACCACGCTCAGCAGCTCGGGGTCGGTGTGGAGGTCGACGAGGGTGCGTCCGCGCGTTTCGATGCTCATGCCCCGAGACTAGGGGTGCCTCCGTGCACCGCGCAGACGAGCTCGTCGCACTCCCCGCACACCACCAGCTGCGTGCGGCAGGAGGGATCGAGGCAGTTGCGCATCCGGCTGGTCGGCGCGGCGCAGCCCGCGCAGCGGCCCAGCACCTCGGCGTCGGGCGAGAAGGTCAGCGAGCCGCGGCCGTCGAAGACGTAGAGCGCTCCGCGCCAGAGTCCGGAGTCGCGTCGCGCCTCGCCGTAGCGGACGATCCCGCCGTCGAGCTGGTACACCTCGCCGAATCCCCGCGCGGTCATCAGGCTCGAGAGCACCTCGCAGCGGATGCCTCCGGTGCAGTACGTCACGATCGGCCGCCCCTTGAGGTGGTCGTAGACCCCGGAGTCGAGCTGCTCGACGAAGTCGCGCGTGCTCGCGACCCCCGGGACGACCGCGCCGTCGAAGCGGCCGATCTCGGCCTCGAAGGAGTTCCTGCCGTCGAAGAAGACGACGTCGTCGCGCTCGGCGACCAGCGCGTCGAGCTCGTCGGGCTGCAGTCTCGTCCCGGTGCCGACCACGCCGTCCGCGTCGACCCGCAGCTCGTCGGGTGCGCCGAACGAGACGATCTCGTCGCGCACCTTCACCGAGAGACCGGGGAAGTCGAGGCTGGCGCCGTCCTCGTCGAGCCCGGTGCCGGCGCTCCACTTCACGTCCATGCCGCGGAACGCGGGATGCTCCTTCGTCCGGCGCGCGTACTTCTTCAGCGCGCCCATCTCGCCGCCGAGCGTGCCGTTCAGGCCGTCCTTCGAGACGATCAGCCGCCCGCGCAGCCCGAGCGACTCGCACAGCTCGCGCTGCCACAGGCGGATCGCCTCGGGGTCGGCGAGCGGCACGAAGCGGTAGAACAGGAGGATCTTCGGCAGCACCGGCACATCCTACGAGGCGCTGGCACCGCGCGAAACGGCGCCGCAACACGGCTGTGGCAGCATCGGCGGGTGACCGACGCCTCCGCCACCGTGCCGCACTCCCGGATCGAGGACGTCTTCGGACTCGTGACCGGGGCGTTCGTCGTCTCGCTGGGCCTGTTCCTCCTGCGCGCGAGCGAGGCGGTCACGGGCGGCACGGCGGGGCTCGCGCTGCTGCTGGGCTATCCGCTGCCGATCCCGTTCGGCGTGATCCTGGTGGTCGTCAACATCCCGTTCCTCGCGCTGTCGCTGTGGAAGAAGGGCTGGCGCTTCACCCTGCGCACCATGTTCTCGATCGTGCTCGTCTCGGTGCTGGCGGGGCTGCATCCGCTCGCCTTCGGCTCCCTCAGCATCGAGCCGGTCTACGGAGTGATCACCGGCGACGTGCTCGCGGGCATCGGGCTGCTGATCCTCTTCCGGCACGGCTCGAGCCTGGGCGGCTTCAGCATCGTCGCGCTGATCGCGCAGGAGCGGCTCGGCTGGCGGGCCGGCTACGTGATGATGGCGCTGGACGCCTGCGTGGTGGTCGCCGCGCTGCTCGTCGTGCCCCCGGTGAACGTGCTGATTTCGGCCGCGGGCGTCGTGGTGCTCAACCTCGTGCTCGCCTTCAACCACCGGCCCGGCCGCTACCTCGGTTCCTGAGCACCCGCTCCGCAAGCCCTGGCCCTCGTCGCGGGCGTTCGTACGCTGGAGAGGGCCCGCGATCGCGGGTCGCCCCGTCCGAACGGAGAACCGGATGTCCGACTGGAACTACGACCCCTACGCCCGCCTCGGGGAGGTGCCGTCCTTCGCGCTGACCAGCGACGACATCGCCGACGGCGCCCCGCTGGACGCCCGCCACTACGGCGAGGGCTCGGGCGGCGAGGACGTCTCGCCGCACCTGGCCTGGTCGGGAGCGCCCGAGGGGACGAAGAGCTTCGCCGTGACGGTCTTCGATCCCGATGCGCCGACCGGCTCCGGCTTCTGGCACTGGGCGCTCTACAACCTGCCCGCCGACACGGCCGAGCTGCCGACCGGCGCCGGCGCCGCCGGCTTCGAGCTCCTGCCGCCCGGGGCGCAGACGCTGCCCAACGAGATGCGGCTGCGCCAGTTCATCGGAGCGGCGCCGCCGGACCGCGAGCACCGCTACTTCTTCGTCGTGCACGCCCTCGACGTCGAGCGGCTCGACCTCGATCCGGAGTCGACGCCCGCGATCCTGGGCTTCAACGTCCACTTCCACACGCTGGGCCGCGCGCAGATCGTCGCCACGGCGACGCCGGACGGCGCGAAGGGCTGAGCCGCCCGAGGGGCGCGCCGCTCAGCCGAAGAGCGTGCGCGCCTCCTCGTACCGGGAGTCCGGCACGGTCTTGAGGGTGCCGAGGGCCTCGGCGAAGCCGACGTGGTAGATGTCCGTGCCGCGCAGGGCCACCATGCGGCCCCAGTGCTCGGCGACGACGGAGTCGATCGCGGCCATGCCCAGGCGGGTCGCGAGGACCCGGTCGAACGCCGTGGGCGTCCCTCCGCGCTGGATGTGGCCGAGCGTGGTCGCGCGGGTCTCGATGCCCGTGCGCTCCTCGATCATCGGGGCGAGCATCTCGCCGATGCCGCCCAGGCGCGGGCGGCCGAAGGCGTCGAGTCCGCGTTCGGAGTGGGCGTCGTCCATGGTGTCGAGGGAGAAGCCCTCGGCGACGACGACGAGCGGGGCGCGCCCTCTGTCCTGCGCGCTCTGCACCCACTCGACGATCTGGTCGATCGAGGTGCGCTTCTCGGGGATCAGGATGACGTGCGCGCCCGCGGCCATGCCGGAGTGCAGCGCGATCCAGCCGACGTGGCGGCCCATGACCTCGGCCACCATGCAGCGGCCGTGCGAGTCGCCTGTGGTGCGGAGGCGGTCCATCGCGTCGGTCGCGATGCCGACGGCGGTGTCGAAGCCGAAGGTGTAGTCGGTGGCGCCGAGGTCGTTGTCGATCGTCTTGGGGACGCCGACGATCTTGAGGCCCGCGTCGGTCAGCCGCTTCGCCGCGGCGAGGGTGCCCTCGCCGCCGATCGCGATGATCGAGTCGATGCCGTTGCTCTCCATCATCGCGGCGATCTTCTCGGGGCCGCCGTTCGGGCCCTCGAAGGGGTTCGTCCGGCTCGTGCCGAGGATCGTGCCGCCCTGCTTCGCGATGCCCTGGATGTCGGAGCGCTCGAGCGGCATCAGGTCGCCGTCGACCACTCCTCGCCAGCCGCCGCGGAAGCCCACGAACTCCTGGTCGTACACCTTGATGCCCTTGTACACGGCACCGCGGATGACGGCGTTGAGGCCGGGGCAGTCGCCCCCGGAGGTCAGGATCCCGATCTTCACCCGCTCAGAGTAGAGGACGACGGAGCGACCGGCGCACCCCGCTCGCCGGTCCGGGTCCCGGACGCGACGACGGGCCCCTCCTCGCCGCCTCGAGGAAGGGCCCGTCGCGTGGGGAACTAGTTGGCCTTGCTGGTGTTCAGGGTGCCGTTGACGCCGCGGGGGAAGAATCCGCCGACGCGCGAGGCCTTGGGGGTGAGGTACACGATGTTCAGGACCTCGCCGGGGGTGCGGCTGAAGGCGATCGAGTTCTTGTCGGTGGGGACGATGTTCGTCTGTCCGTCGACCTTCACTCCCTGGTCGAGGTCGCTCTTCCCGTCGAGGCTGTCGCGCGCGTTCGAGAGCTTGTTCGCCGGGTCGGACAGGTCCGCCGCGTAGATGGCCGAGCGGATGGCGCCCGCGTGGTACGCCTCCACCGCGAGGATGCCCGCGGCGGCGTCCAGGTACGTCTTCGACTGGATGAGCGGCGCGGCACCCTTGTACGCCGTCACTCCGACGTCCTCGAAGACGAAGGCGCCGAGCAGGAAGTTCGCCTCGCTCGCGAAGGGGTCGAACGTGCCACCGGCCGGGATCACGCCGGCCGCGGCTGCGGCGGCGTTGAAGCTGGACCGGAGGTCGATCGCGGGGCGCGCGACCGCGGCCGTGCCCAGCGCGGCGCGGAGGAACTTGACGTGCGCCTTCTCGTCGTTCGCGACCTCGGTGGCGAAGCTCTTGAGCCACGGGGTCTTGAACTGCACGGGACGGCCGCCGATGACGCCGCCGGGGGTGCCCTTGCCGGTCACGTCCGAGCCGCCGAGGCCGGTGCCGTAGACGGCGCGGAGGTAGAACTCGGCCTCCAGGTACTCGAGGTTGAGGGCGAAGTTGAGGATCGAGGCGTCGCTGGGGCCGCTGGCAGCGACCTCCTCGGCGGAGGCCGCGGGGGCGGCGAGGGCGGCCGCTCCGATGCCCAGGCCGGCGATGCCGGTGGCCTCGAAGAAGCGGCGACGGTCGAGAGCGGTCTCCGAGCTCTTGACGATCGCGTTGCGGATGAAGGAAGTGTCGAACATGTGCGCATCTCCAGTGATAGGCGGGATGCCGGACGACTCAACGCGTCGTCGCGACAGCGTGAAGCTACGCCCGCGAATGCGGCGCTGACCAGCGGAATCGGCGAGAAAAGATTGCGCATGTGGTCATCGGTCCTGGTCCAATCCGGCGGGGCCGCGGCTCCGAAGACCTGTCACCGGAGGAACGCCGGGCGGGGTGGCCGGAGGCACTCCCGGAGGCTCTGTCGGAGGGCGCGATTACCATCGCTGCGTGACCTCCGCCCCTCCCGCTCCCGTGCCCGCCCGGGCCGCGGTCTACGCGCCGGCCGTGCCGGTGAGCCTCGCGCTCACCGTGCGGACGCTGCTGCGCGGCACCGGCGATCCGACGATGCTGATCGACGCCTCCGGGTTCTGGAAGGCGTTCCGCACGCCGCGGGGCGCAGGCACGCTGCACCTCGTGCAGGCGGCCGACGGCGCGGTGCACGCGCGCGCCTGGGGCGAGGGCGCCGAATGGCTGATCGACCAGGTGCCGGAGCTGCTCGGGCACGGCGACGACTGGAGCGGCCTCGACCTCTCCTCCCACCGCCCGCTCGCCGAGGTGCTGCGCCGCGTCGAGGGCCTGCGGCTCGCCCGCGCCGGGCTGGTGTTCGAGATGCTGGCGCCCTCGATCCTCGAGCAGAAGGTCACCAGCACGGAGGCGTGGCGCGCCTACCGCACGCTCGTGCGCCGCTACGGCGAGGTCGCTCCGGGCCCCGTCGCCCTGCACGCGGCGCCCACGGCCGAGCAGTGGCGCCGCATCCCGTCGTGGGAGTGGCACCGGGCCGGTGTCGATCCGCGGCGCTCGCGCACGCTGCTGACCGCCGCGCTCGTCGCTCCGGGCCTCGAGCGCACGCTCTCCCTCGGCCGCGGGGGAGCGGAGGTCGAGTCGCGTCTGCGCTCGGTCCCCGGCATCGGCGCCTGGACGGCGGCCGAGGTCATGATGCGGGCGCACGGCGATCCCGACGCGGTCAGCGTCGGCGACTACCACCTCGCCGCCGCCGTGGGCTTCGCCCTGACGGGGCGGCTGGGCGTCGACGACGACGGGATGCTGGAGCTGCTCGAGCCGTGGCGCGGGCACCGCCAGCGCATCATCCGGCTGATCGGCTGCAGCGGTGCGAGGAAGCCCCGCCACGGCCCGCGGATGACGATCCAGGACCACCGCGGCCACTGACCGGGCCGGGACGCCTAGGCGCCGCGCTCCTCCAGCACCGCCATCGCCGCGTTGTGCCCGCCGAGCCCCGAGACTCCTCCGCCGCGACGCGCTCCCGCTCCGCAGACGAGGATGCGGGGATGCGCCGTCGCGACGCCCCAGCGCTGCGCGGGGGTGTCGAGCGGGTCGTCGTCCTCGGCGAAGGGCCACGACAGCGGTCCGTGGAAGATGCTGCCGCCGGGCAGGCCGAGGCTCTGCTCGAGGTCGTGCGTGGTGCGCGTCTCGATGCAGGGCTCGCCGTCGGCGTCCCGCAGCAGCAGGTCGCGGATCGGCTCGGCGAGCACCGAGTCGATCGAGTCGAGGATCTCCTCCTGCAGGCGCTCGCGGGTCGCTGCGTTGTTCTCGGCGGTCAGCCAGCGGTCGGGGGTGTGCAGGGCGAAGACGGTGAGGGTGTGCGCGCCCGAGGCGGCGAGCTCGGGCGAGAGGATCGAGGGGTCGGTGAGGGAGTGGCAGTAGATCTCGCACGGGATCGGCTCGGGGGTGCGCCCCTTCGCCGCGGCCCGGTGAGCGGTCTCGAGCGCGTCCCAGCCCTCGTTGACGTGGAAGGTGCCGCCGAAGGCCGCCTCGGGCGCGACGCTCTCGTCGCGCAGCCGCGGGAGGCGCCGCAGCACCAGGTTGACCTTCACCTGCGATCCCTCGGGGCGCTCCGTTCCGACTCCGGACGTGCCGCCCATCAGGGCGTCGAGCACGAACGGCGCGACGTTCGAGAGCACGTGCCGGGCGCGGACGCGGCGGCTGCGCGGACCGCGGCGGTAGACGACCTCGCCGTCGGCCCCGATCGCGGTCACCTCGGCGCCGGTCAGGATCCTCGCTCCGGCGTCCCGCGCGGCCCGGTCCAGGGCGCCCGAGACGGAGCCCATCCCGCCGACGGGGACGTCCCAGTCGCCGGTGCCCTGGCCGATCACGTGGTAGAGCAGGCAGCGGTTCTGCGCGAGGTCCGCGTCCGCGGCGCCCGCGAAGGTGCCGATGAGCGCGTCGGTCAGCAGCACGCCGCGCGCGAGGTCGTTCGCGATGCTCCGCTCGATGACCTCGCCGATCGGCCGCTCGATCATCGCGCGCCAGACGGAGTCGTCGCCGACCAGCCGTCGCGCCTCGCTCCGGCGCAGGAGCGGCTGGGTGAGGGTCGGCCAGAGCGCCGCGGCCATCCGACCGGTGCGGCGTGAGAACTCGGCGAACGGTTCGGCGTCCTCCGGCGAGCCGAGCCGGGCGAAGGATGCGGCCGTCGCCTCCCGGTCCTGCGTGTCGACCAGCAGGCCGCGACTCGGATCGACGGGATCGGGCGTGTAGGAGGAGTAGCGGCGGCGCACGAGCGGCACGTCGATCCGCAGGTCGTCGAGGATCGCGCGCGGCAGGAGGCTCACCAGGTACGAGTAGCGGCTGAGCCGCGCCTCCACGCCGCGGAACGGGGACTCGGACACGGCGGCGCCGCCCGTGTGCTCGCTCCGCTCGAGGACGAGGACGTCGAGCCCCGCCTGCGCGAGGTACGCCGCGGCGACGAGCCCGTTGTGCCCCGCGCCGACGACGACCACGTCCACCGCGGCGTCGGACGGGGTGCGCGGGGCGCGGGGACCCGGCGCGGTGCCGCTGCGCTCGCGGTCCTGAGCGTCGCGGGGACGGTGCCGATCGCGTCGGGCTGTGCTTCGCGCCATGCAGGCCAGTGTGGTCGGCCGGGCGGCGGGGCGCGAGTCCGGAACGGCTCAGGCGTCGTCGGTGCGCAGCGCCTGGGCGACGAACTCGCGGAGGGAGAACAGGATCTCCTCCGTGGAGCGGCCGCTCGACTCCGCGAGCCGGCCGGTCAGCCAGGTCAGGCAGATGACCGAGGCGCCCGCGACGTCGGACGCCGTCGGCACGACCACGCCGTCGAGGTCGACCACGCCCTCCTCGATGGGGCTGAGGGCGCGCTCGAGCACGGCGCGGTTCATCGGCCCGGTCGCCTCCCCGTCGAACGCGGCGGTGCTGTCGATGAGGGCCTGGGCGGCGATCATCGCGCCCTGCGGGACGGGCAGCGGATCCATCGGATCTCCGATCAGGAGCGGGAGCGGTCGGGTGCGCCCATCGTCCCGCGCGCCCGCTCCGGCGTCCACCGGACGGGCCCGGGTTCGGGAGTCTTCCCAGAGGCGCGACGACACGCACCGCCTGCATGCCGACTCGGGCATAGCCTCGTGGCATGGAGCAGTCGGAGTCCCCAGCCGTACCCGGGAACGACCCCGAGCCGATGATCGCGCGCGTCGAGACGCTGGCGCGGCGCTGGCTCGAGCGCAGCCGCGCCTTCGAGCCCGACCCGGCCGCGCAGCGGCTCGCCGGTGTTCTGCAGGACCCCGACGGCCTCGACTTCACCGTCGGCTTCGTCGACGGCGTCGCACGACCGGAGGACGTCTCGGTCGCCGCGGAGAACCTGTCGGCGCTCACCTCCAGGACCCCCGCGTTCCTCCCCTCCTGGCTGCGCGCGGCCGTCGCCACCGGAGGAGCGGTCGGACCGGTGCTCCCGTGGGTCGTCGTACCGGCGGCGCGGCGCGTGCTGCGGCAGCTCGTCGCGCACCTGGTCGTCGACGCCTCCGACGCCCGGCTCGGCGCGTCGATCGCGAAGCTGCGCGAGGGCGGCGACCGGCTGAACCTGAACCTCCTCGGCGAGGCGGTGCTCGGCGAGCGCGAGGCGCTGCGGAGACTCGAGGGCACCCGGAGGCTCCTCGAGCGCGACGACGTCGACTACGTCAGCATCAAGGTCTCGAGCATCGCGAGCCAGCTGTCGATGTGGGCGTTCGAGGACGCCGTCGAGCGGGTCGTCGAGCGGCTCACCCCGCTGTACGAGGCCGCGGCGATGAGCCCGACCCCCACCTTCATCAACCTCGACATGGAGGAGTACCGCGACCTCGACCTGACGGTCGCCGTCTTCCAGCGCCTGCTCGACCACCCGAACCTCCTCGAGCTCGAGGCCGGCATCGTGCTCCAGGCCTACCTCCCGGACGCCCTCGGCGTGCTGCAGCGGCTCACCTCCTGGGCCGCCGCCCGGCGGGCCCGGGGCGGAGCGCCGATCAAGGTGCGCGTCGTGAAGGGCGCCAACCTGCCGATGGAGAGGGTCGACGCGGCGATCCACGACTGGCCGCTCGCCACGGTCGGCAGCAAGGCCGAGGCCGACACGAACTACAAGCGCGTGCTGGAGTGGGCGCTCGACCCCGAGCGCACCGACGCGGTGCGGATCGGAGTGGCGGGGCACAACCTCTTCGACGTCGCGTTCGCCTGGCTCCTCGCGAACGACCGCGGAGTGGTCGACGCGGTCGACATCGAGATGCTGCTGGGCATGGCGACGGGCCAGGCGCGGGCGATCCGCGAGGACGTCGGGCGCCTGCTGCTCTACACGCCCGTCGTCCACCCGGGCGAGTTCGATGTCGCGATCTCGTACCTCATCCGGCGCCTGGAGGAGAACTCGAGCCCCGACAACTTCCTCTCGGCGGTGTTCGAGCTCGAGGACGAGACCGTGTTCCAGCGCGAGCTCGAGCGCTTCCGCGTCTCGCTCGAGGCGCTCGACGACCGCGTGCCGCGTCCGAACCGCACGCAGGACCGGCTGCGGGAGTGGTCCTCCGGTTCGGGACTGCGCCTCGTGCAGGAGCACGCGGGCGCGGGCGAGCACGCGCTGGACCCGGCGGCGGAGGGGCTGACCCAGGCCGTGCTCGGGCTCAGCCGAGGATCGAGTGCCTCCGCGGCGACCGCCGGCTTCCGCAACGAACCCGACACGGATCCGTCCCTGCCCGGCAACCGCCGTTGGGCCCGCCTGATCACCGACCGGATCGCCGCCTCGACCATCGGCACCGCGACCGCCGATGCCGCGCGGATCACCTCGCCCGAGGCGTTGCAGGAGCGCCTGCGCGCGGTCGGCCGCCGCGCCGAGCGCTGGGGCGAGCGCCTGGGCTACGACCGCGCCGCGATCCTGGACCGCGCAGGGCTCGCGATCGCCGCCAACCGCGACCGCCTGCTCGAGGTCATGGCCTCCGAGACGGGCAAGACCCTCGCCGAGGGCGATCCCGAGGTCTCGGAGGCGATCGACTTCGCGCACTACTACGCGACCCGGGCGCGCGAGCTCGACGCGATCACCGGCGCGACCTTCGTTCCCGCCCGGGTCACCGTCGTCGCCCCGCCGTGGAACTTCCCGGTGGCGATCCCGGCGGGCTCGGTGCTCGCGGCGCTCGCCGCGGGGTCCGGAGTCGTGCTGAAGCCCGCCCCACAGGCCCGCCGCTCGGCTGCCGTCCTGGTCGAGGCGCTCTGGGACGCCGGGGTCCCGCAGGACCTGCTCGCCCTCGTCGACCTCGACGAGGAGTCCCTGGGCCGTGCCCTCATCACCGATCCGCTGGTCGACCGCGTGATCCTCACCGGCTCCTACGACACCGCGAAGCTCTTCCGCTCCTGGCGCCCGGACCTGCCGCTGGTCGCCGAGACGAGCGGGAAGAACGCGATCGTCGTCACTCCGCACGCCGACTACGACCTCGCGGTGGCCGACATCGTGAAGAGCGCCTTCGGCCACGCGGGCCAGAAGTGCTCGGCCGCCTCGCTGGTGATCCTCGTGGGCTCGGTCGCCCGCTCGAAGCGGTTCCGCGCGCAGCTCGTCGACGCGGTCACGTCGCTCCGCGTCGGGTACCCCGACGACCCCGCGGCGGCGATGGGCCCGCTGATCGAGGCGCCGACCGGGAAGCTCGCCCACGCGCTCACCACCCTCGGCGGCGGGGAGTCCTGGCTCGTCGAGCCGAGGCGCCTGGACGGCACGGGCCGGCTCTGGTCGCCGGGCGTGCGCGAGGGAGTGGGCGAGAACAGCTACTTCCACCTGACCGAGTTCTTCGGACCGGTGCTCGGGATCATGCACGCGATGACGCTCGAGGACGCGATCCGGATGCAGAACGCGACCGACTACGGGCTGACCGCCGGGCTGCACTCCCTGCACTCCGACGAGCTCGCCCTCTGGCTCGACTCGGTCGAGGCGGGCAACCTGTACGTCAACCGCGGCGTCACCGGCGCGATCGTGCGCAGACAGCCCTTCGGCGGCTGGAAGCGCTCGTCGGTCGGCGGCGGCTCGAAGGCGGGCGGCCCGAACCACCTGATCGGCCTCGGGTCGTGGAAGCCCTCGCCCGCCCGCCCGTCCTCGACGCTGCACCTGCGCGGACTGGACGACCGGGCCCGCCAGTTCATCGAGGCCGCGCAGTCGTCGCTGCAGTACGAGCAGTTCGACCTGCTGCGCCGCTCCGCGCTCTCGGACCAGCTGGCCTGGTCGACGGAGTTCGGAGTGGTGACGGACGTCTCGAAGATCGGCGTGGAGCGGAACCTGTTCCGCTACCTGCGGGTGCCGATCGCGCTGCGCCTGGCCGACGGCGGGGACCTGGGGGAGCTCCTCCGGGTGGTGGCCGCGGGCCTGCTGACGCGATCGCGGATGGACATCTCGACGTCGATCCCGCTGCCACCGCGCGTGCTCGAGATGCTCGGCGGCGACGAGCTGGCCGAGATGGCCGGACTGGTGCCGAAGGTGGTCGTGGAGTCCGACGCGCAGTGGCTGGCGCGCGCGGCGGCCGGGCGCATCACGGCGTCGCGCATCCGCATCGTCGGCGACATCGTGTCGGACCGGGTCGACGCCTTCGCCGGTCCGCAGGGCCGGACCGGGCCCTCGCTCGGGCCGGACACGGCGGCGACCGTCGACGCGCGCAACGCCACCCGCTCCTTCACCGACGTGGTCACGGGCATGACGCGCGGCAGCACCGGCAAGCCGATCCCGCTGCAGCGGGCCGACGGGTCGAGGATCCCGCTCGCCTCGGCGCTCGCCGAGGCCCTCGGCGGCGCTCCGGACGTCGCGATCTTCGCGAACCCCGTCACCCCCTCGGGCCGGGTGGAGCTGCTGCCGTTCCTCCGCGAGCAGTCGATCTCGATCACGAACCATCGTTTCGGGAATCCGATCGCACTGTCCGACGACGTGATCTGACGCCGGGACGAGGCAAAAGGTTGTCGCTTCAACGAATCGTGTAGAGTGGATGTCATGTCCTCGACCCCGCCCGAGCCCCGCTGGCTCACCTCCGAGCAGCTGGGCGCGTGGATCCGCTTCATCGCCGTCGTCGAGCTGCTCCCGGGTGCGCTCGACCAGCAGCTCCAGCGCGAGGCGGGCCTGACCCACTTCGAGTACATGACCCTCGCGATGCTCTCGGACGCCCCCGACCGGACCCTGCGCATGACGACCCTCGCGACCCGCACCAACGCCACGCTGCCGCGTCTCTCGCACGTCGTCACGCGGCTCGTGTCCCGGGGCTACCTCGAGCGGCGCCCCTGCCCGACCGACGGCCGGGCGACGAACGCCGTGCTCACCGAGCAGGGTCTGGCGAAGCTCGTCGAGACCGCGCCCGGACACGTGGCGACGGTGCTCGCCGATGTCATCGACCCGCTCGACTCCGAGCAGATCCCGCAGCTCGCCGACATCATGGCGCGGATGCTCACCCGGCTCGATCCCGACGGGCGGATGACCGTCGACGCCGTCCGCACCGCACTCGGCCCGGCCCTCGACCGGGAGCAGGCGGACCGGGCGCAGGACTGAGCCCCGACGCACCTCTGGCCCGTCGTCGAGGGCTCTGCCATCCTCTGGCCATGCGCTTCTCGACGACGATGCACCAGGTCGGCCGCAACACCGGCATCGAGGTCCCGCCCGAGGTCATCGCGGCCCTGGGCGGAGGCGGACGGCCGGCGGTCCGCGTCTTCGTGAACGGGTTCGAGTACCGCAGCACGGTGGGAGTGATGGGCGGCAGGGCGCTCGTGCCCTTCTCGGCCGACAAGCGCGCCGCCACGGGGATCGCGGGCGGCGACGCGCTCGAGGTCGAGATCGAGCTCGACACCGCTCCGCGCGAGGTGGTGGTGCCCGAGGACCTCGCGCGAGCGCTGGAGGCCGCCGGGCTGACCGAGCGCTTCGCAGCGCTGTCCCCGAGCGCCCGCAAGGCGCACGTCGTCGCGGTCGAGGGCGCGAAGGCCGAGGCGACCCGCGCCCGGCGCCTCGCGGGCGTCCTCGAGAAGCTCGGAGTCCCCCTCCCTCCTCCTCAGGGATGACTCCGCACCGCCGGATGTCGCGTCACGGCACCGGCGTCCCGCGCCCTGGGTAAGGTTCACCTCGGTGCCCCACGGGGGGAGCGCCGAGTGCGCTGTCGCGCGGAGCCGGGGGACGAGATGAGTGCGGTTCGACGTTGGGTGTTCCCGATCGTGTGGATGGTGATCATCGGAGCGGCGAGCGTCGCGCTCGTGAAGATCGCCTTCTTCCCGGACACCTCGGCCGAGGCCGATCCGACGGTCCCGACCGGCGAGCTGACGGAGCCCGTCGTGGCGGTCGCGCGCGGCACGATCACCAACGACCTGGAGCTCCAGGGCACCGTCGCCGCCGACCCGGCCGTGCCGCTCAAGGCGACCGCCGTCGGCACCGTCGACGACGTGTACATCCAGCAGGGGGCGACCGTCGCGAAGGGCGACCTCGTCTACGACATCCGTGTCGAGACCGTGCGCGAGCCGGTCGAGACCACGGCCGCCGACGGCACCGTCAGCGTCTCGCAGCCCCCGCCGGCGGTCCGCTTCGAGCGGGTCTACGCCGAGGCGGCGGGCGTGCTCAGCGCGCTCGGCGTCATCCACGACCAGGCCGTGACGGTCGGCGAGGTGACCGGCCAGGTCGCGCCGCCCAGCTACTCCGTCACCGGCACCATCGACGCCCAGCAGCTCTACCGGATCCAGGACCGGCCGACGGAGGCGCAGGTCGCGATCACCGGCGGTCCCGCCGCGTTCGCCTGCACGGGGCTCACGATCACCACTCCGCTCGCCGGCGAAGGCACCGAGGGTGCGGCAACCGGCGAGGGCGGAACCACGGGCTCCGGGACGAGCTTCCGCTGCCAGGTGCCCGCCGAGGTCACCGTGTTCCCGGGCCTCGCGGCCTCGGTCACGCTCGCGGGCGGCCTCGCCGAGAACGTGCTGGTCGTGCCGACCACGGCGGTCGAGGGCACCGCCGAGTCCGGAGTCGTCTTCCGCCTGGCCGAGGACGGCTCGACCGAGGAGATCCCCGTGACCCTCGGCCTCACCGACGGCGTGAACGTCGAGATCACCGGCGGCGTGGACGAGGGCGTGGAGCTGCTGCAGTTCGTGCCCGGTGCCGCCGCCGTCGACCCCGGCCTCGAGTCGGGCGAGTGCGTCGCCAACCCCGACGGCTCGGTGTTCTGCCCGTGACGGTCCTCCGGCTCGAGGGGATCCGGAAGGTCGTGCCCCTGCCCGACGCGGAGCCGCTCACGATCCTCGACGGGGTGGACCTCGAGGTCGGCGAGGGCGATCACGTCTCGGTCGTCGGCCGGAGCGGCTCCGGCAAGTCGACGCTCCTGAACATCCTCGGACTCATCGACGAGCCCACCGACGGCCGGATGCTCCTCGAGGGAGTGCCGACCGAGACCCTGTCGGCGCGGGCGCGCGCCCGGATCCGCGGCGGCAGCATCGGCTTCATCTTCCAGCAGTTCAACCTGCTCGACGGCCGCACGGCCCGCGAGAACGTGATGACGCCGCTGCTGTACGCGACCGGGCGCGAGTTCTGGCGCCGCCGCGACCTCGCCGCCGAGATGCTCGAGCGCGTGGGTCTCGGCCACCGGGTCGACTCGATGCCCGGCCGCATGTCGGGCGGCGAGCAGCAGCGCATCGCCATCGCCCGCGCCCTCGTGCGCCGACCCCGGCTGATCCTCGCCGACGAGCCGACCGGCGCACTCGACACCGACACGGGGGAGACCGTGATGAGCCTGCTCGACGAGATCGCCCGCGAGTCCGGCTCCGCACTGGTGACCATCACGCACGACCCGGCGATCGCCGCCCGGGCGGAGCGGCACTACCGGCTCGATCATGGTCGTCTCGGCACGGCGTCCTCGGCCGGCACTCTGCACGAGCGCGTGCCCGCGCATGCGGCGACCGTCGCTCCGGCCGTCCTCGGTCCCGCAGTCGATCCCGCCGCCGACTCCGAGGGTGTGCTCTGATGCGCGGCCTGATCGGCGTCGCGGGCGCGATCGTCGAGGCCTGGACCGAGCTGCGGATCCACCGCGGCCGGGTCCTGCTCTCGCTGATCGGAGTGGCGGTGGCGGTGGCCGCGCTCACCGGAGTCGTCGCGGCGGGCGGCATCGCCCGGCAGGCGAACGTCGAGCAGATGGAGCGCTCGAGCGGCCGCCCGGCCAGCCTGTACGTGAGCGCCTACGCCACGGGGCCGGAGGGCGTCGTCGACGCGGAGGTCCTGGACACGGCGTGGGAGAAGGTGCTCGAGCGCTACGGCATCACCTACGCGAGCCGCACCACCTTCGGCTCCACGCGCGTGCAGTTCTCCGACGGCGCCGTCGACGTCTCGGTGACCGCGGTCGACCAGCCGTACGCGGAGATGCACCGCCTCGAGATGGAGGAGGGCGCGTGGTTCACCGAGCGCGACGAGCGCCGGTTCGCGCCCGCCGTGGTCGTGAGCGAGATCATGTGGGACAGGCTCGGTCGACCGGATCTCGCTACGCACCCGACGGTCGCCCTGCTGGGCTCCGAGGGCGACACCACGGCGGTCGTGGTGGGCGTCACTCCGGTGAGCCAGTGGGACACCGAGCCCACGATGATGATGCTCGCCGACTCGTACGCGGGGATCGCCGAGCAGACGCCGGCCGACGACCAGTTCGGCGGGGGAGCGACGCCCAGCTACGAGATGTGGGTGCCGCTCGACATCGCGGACGATCTCGCCCAGGCGGTGCAGCGCGACATCGCCGCGGCGCTCGGCCCCGGCGTCGACGCCGATGTGAGCCGCCAGGACTACCTCGCCTACGACAGCGATCCGTTCGCCGTGCTCACCTGGGTGATCGGAGGCGTCGCCGGACTCGTCCTGGCGCTCGGTGCGCTGGGGCTGCTCAACATCGCCCTCGTGACCGTGCGGCAGCGCATCCGCGAGATCGGTATCCGGCGCAGCTTCGGCGCCTCCTCGGGCCGCATCTTCTTCTCGATCATGATGGAGAGCGTGGTCGCGACGGTCGTCGCCGGCGTCGTCGGAGTCGCGATCGCCGTGATCCTGGTCACCAACCCGATCACCGTCGACTGGGTCCAGCAGAACGGCATCGAGGACATCCCGCCGTTCCCGGCGGAGGCGGCGCTGCTCGGTCTCGGTGCGGCGACCCTCGTCGGCGCGCTGGCCGGTCTCGTGCCCGCGATCGTGGCCGTCCGGGTCAAGGTCATCGACGCGATCCGGTACTGACGTGCGCAGGAGTGGGCGGCGCGCGGCGGCGGGACTGCTCGCGACGCTGGTCCTCGCCCTCGTCGGCTGCACGGCACCGCCCGACGGCTCCGAGGTGGCGCTCGAGCGACTGGCGGACCGCCTCCGCGCGCTACCGGGGGTGGCGGCGGTCGAGACATCGCTGACGGAGGCCGATCCGAAGGACCGACCGGACGAGTGGATCGCCGGCCTCGACATCGAGGCGACCGAGAGCGGTCTCGGGATCGCTGCGGAGGTCCGGCGCGAGGTCTCCGCCGGAGTGCCGGAGGTCGCCCTGCAGGTCGGTCTCCGGATCCCGGAGGGCACCCATGGCGCGGCTGTGTCCCTCGATCCCCGACTTGAGGACGACGTCGACATGGCGGGCCTGCTGCGCGGGCAGTCGTTCGCCGCGGGAGTCGACCTCCTCCCGTGGTGGCGCTCCGTCGCGCTGGCCGACGGAGCGGCGTTTGCCGACGCCGTGCCCGCGCTCCGCGCCCTCGCACCGACCGCCGACCTCGCGCTGGTGCGAGGCACGACGTCCGTCGGGGTGGACGGATCCTCGCCCGGGGCGGCCCTCCTCTCGCGGATCGACGCCTTCGCGGCCGACCCCCGGGTCGAGAGGCTCACCTCGACGACCTCGATCGAGAGGGCCCGCGGCTCGATCCGGCTGACCGCTGCCGACTTCGACGAGGTGGCCGGGATCCTCGCTGCGACGGCGGACGAGGCCGCGGAGGCGGGACTGCGCCCCCGGACGTCGTTCAGCGTCACGGCGCCCGACTACTCCGAGGAGCGGAGCGGCTGGCTCGGATTGCCGCTCGGATCGCCGGAGCCGGACGACCTCGCGCTGGGCGATCCCCCCGCCCCCGTGATCGATCCGGCGGAGGCCGCGGCGGCGCTCGCCGAGGGGGAGTCGGGCGTGCGCGCGTTCCTCGAGGCCGCCATCGCCGCTTCCGGAGTTCCGGCGGAGGTGACCACGGTCGTCGCGCCCTGCTCGGACGCGTCGGCGTCTCGGGCGGAGGGCCACGTCGTGATCCCGGTCTTCACCGTGCTCGACAGCGCACAGGAGCCCTTCGATGCGGTGGTCGCGGGCTGGGCGGCCGAGGGGTTCGAGCGGACGGACCGCGCCTCGGGCCGCGACTTCTGGACCACCTCCGCGGAGCGGGACGACCGCGTCGCCTCGGCGAGCATCCGCGGCACCCAGGAGGGGCTGAGCCTCACGGCGACCGCGGAGTGCGTACCGCAGTGACGCGGACCGCCGCCGGTCAGCGCGCCGTCGAGCGGCGCACGACGAGCTCGGGCTGGAAGACGGTCTGGCGGGGGATCAGCTCGGGGTCGGCGGCCTCCTCGAGCAGCACCCGGAGGGCCGTCCGCCCGATCGTGGTGCTCGGCTGGCGCATCGACGAGAGCGGCACCGCGGCGGCGGCCGCGAACGCGATGTCGTCGAAGCCGATGAGCGCGATCTCGTCGGGGACGAGCATCCGCCCGCCGGTCGCCAGAGACTGGAGGAGGCCCAGCGCCAGCAGGTCGTTCGCGGCGAAGACCGCGTCGGGCCGCTCGCGGCGGGGGCGGGCGACGAGGCGCTCGCCGGCCGCGACGCCCTCGGCCACCGTGAGGGCCGAGGTGGCGACCACCTCGATGTCGACCGGGGCGGCGCTGTCCTCGGCCGCGACCCGCGCCCCCGCCAGCCGGTCCACGACCTGGCGGATCTCGAAGGGGCCGCCGACGAAGGCCAGGCGCCGCCGACCCGTGGCGATCAGGTGGTCGACGGCCATCCGGCCGCCCGCGACGTTGTCGACCGAGACCGAGCTGAAGCGCCCGTCGCCGCTGAAGCGGTCGACGAGCACGGCCGGGATCCCGCGCTCGCGCAGCCGCTCGAGCCGGCGGGTGATGTCCCCGTGCGGTGAGATCAGGACTCCCCGCACCTGCTGCTCCTCGAAGAGGTCGAGGTAGTGCCGCTCGCGGGCGACGTCCTCGTCGGTGTTGCCGTGGAGCACCGCGATGCCGTGGCGGGAGGCCTCGTCGACCGCTCCGTGCACCACATCGCCGAAGAACGGGTTGCGGCCGTCGAGCACGACGAAGCCGACGGTCGAGCTGACGCCGTTGCGGAGCTTGCGCGCGGCGTCGTTGCGGACGTAGCCGAGCTCCTCGATGGCGAGGTTCACCCGCGTCAGGTTCTCGGCCGAGACCTCGTCGGGGCGGTTGAGCACGTTCGACACGGTGCCCACGGACACGCCCGCGTGCTGGGCCACGTCGCGGATGCTCGCTGCCACTGTTCCCCTCCGTCACGACCGTGCACCGAGCGGCACTGCTCGTCTTGACCGACCCGGTCGCCGTCCCTAGAGTATGCCTGAACACAGGTTGAATCGATTCAGAATTCCTGAGCCGCCGAACCCGACGCCCTCGACGAGGAGGCACCTCCGTGACAGACACCGCGCCCGCCCCGGCGCTCGAGCTCGCCCGGGTGGTGAAGTCCTTCGGCGCCGTCATCGCGCTGCGCTCGGGCACCCTCTCGCTGCACTCGGGCTCCATCCACGCGCTGATCGGGGAGAACGGAGCCGGCAAGTCGACCCTCGTGAAGATCATCGCCGGCGTCCACCGCCGCGACGCGGGGGAGTTCCGCCTGCACGGACGCGACGTCGACTTCACCTCCACGGCCCAGTCGAAGGCGGCCGGCGTCGCCGTCATCTACCAGGAGCCGACGCTGTTCCCGGATCTCTCGGTCACCGAGAACATCTTCATGGGCCGCCAGCCCACCGACCGCTTCGGGCGGATCGACCGCAGAGCGATGCGCGCCGAGGTCGAGCAGCTGATGCGCCGCCTGGGCGTGTCGATCGATCCGGAGCGGCCGGCCGAGGGCCTCTCGATCGCCGACCAGCAGATCATCGAGATCGCGAAGGCCATCTCGCTCGACGCCTCGGTCCTGGTGATGGACGAGCCGACCGCCGCGCTCTCGGGCGTCGAGGTCGAGCGCCTGTTCGCGGTGGCGCGGAGCCTGCGCGACGAGGGCCGGGCGCTCGTGTTCATCTCGCACCGCTTCGACGAGGTCTTCGCCCTCTGCGACACGATCACCGTGATGCGCGACGGCTCCTACATCGCGACCACGCCGACGAGCGAGGCCACGATCGACGGCATCGTGCGCCAGATGGTCGGCCGCGACGTGACGGAGCTGTTCCCGAAGCAGCCGGCCGAGATCGGCGAGGTGGTCCTCGCGGTCGACTCGCTCACCCAGCCGGGTGTGTTCCACGACATCTCGTTCACCGTGCGCGCCGGAGAGATCGTCGGTCTCGCCGGGCTCGTGGGCGCCGGTCGCAGCGAGGTCGCCCGCGCGGTCTTCGGAGTGGATCCGTACCAGAGCGGCACCGTGACGCTGAACGGAGCCCCGCTGCCCCGGCGCGACCCGGCCGGCGCGATGCGCGCCGGAGTCGCCCTCGTGCCCGAGGACCGCCGGAAGCAGGGCCTGGTGCTCGACGCCTCCGTCTCGAACAACATCACCACGGCCATCCGCCGCGGCCTGACCAAGGGCGGGCTGCTCACCCGCGGAGCCGAGAACTCGGCGGCGCGGATCTGGGCCGGGCGCCTCGAGGTGAAGACCAACGCGCTCGACACGGTCGCCGGCACCCTGTCGGGCGGCAACCAGCAGAAGGTCGTCCTGGGCAAGTGGCTCGCCACGAATCCGAAGGTGCTGATCATCGACGAGCCCACCCGCGGCATCGACGTCGGCACCAAGTCCGAGGTGCACCGGCTGCTCTCGCAGCTGGCCGGCGAGGGCATGGCGATCCTCATGATCTCCTCCGAGCTGCCCGAGGTGCTCGGCATGGCCGACCGCGTCCTGGTGATGCGCGAGGGCCGGCTGACCGGCGAGCTCGCCCGCGAGGACGCGACCAGCGAGGCCGTGATGCTCGCCGCCACCGGCGGCACGGGCGCCGTCACCGCCGATCCCACCGCCCCGCACCGCACCGAAGGGAGCGCCGCATGAGCGCCGCGACGACCACCGCGCCCTCGACGGGACGGCCGACGCCCTCCTCCGGCGGCCTCTCCCGCGGACTCCGCGGCTTCGCGACGGCGCGTGAGACGAGCATCCTGCTCGCGATCGTGCTGCTCGTCGCGGTGACGACCGTCAAGAACCCGTCCTTCCTCTTCTCCCCCGACGGCTGGCGGGACCTGCTGCTGACGCCGTCGATCCTCGTGCTCGTCGCGGTCGGCCAGGCGATCGTCGTCATCACCCGGAGCGTGGACCTCTCGGTCGGCTCGATCCTCGGGCTCTCCGCCTACCTCACGGGCCGGCTGTTCCTGGACGTGCCGGGCCTGCCGATCGTCGTGGTCTTCGTGGCCGGGATCCTCTTCGGCGGTCTGCTCGGACTGATCAACGGCGCCCTCGTCGCGTTCGCCAAGGTGCCCGCCCTGGTGATCACGCTCGGCACGCTCTACGCCTACCGAGGCATCAACGTGGCCTGGGCCGGCAGCGACCGGGTCAACGCCTCGGACATGCCGAAGGACTTCCTGGCGCTGGGGACCGGTCAGATCCTGACCATCCCGATCCTCACGATCATCGCCCTCGTGGTGCTGGTCGTCGCCGGCTACTGCATGCGCAACCTCCGGGCCGGGCGCGAGTTCTACGCCATCGGCTCCGAGCCCGACGCGGCGCGCCTGTACGGCCTGCCCGTCACGCGCCGGATCCTCACCGCCTTCGTGCTGAGCGGGGCGCTGACCGGGCTCGCCGGCGTGCTCTACGCGGCCCGCTACGGCACGGTCAACTCGCAGGCCGGCTCGGGCTGGGAGCTCGACGCGGTGGGAGCGGCGGTCATCGGCGGCGTCGCGATCTTCGGCGGCTCGGGCACGGTCTGGGGCGCCGCGCTCGGCGCGGTCCTGCTCCTGACAATCAACCGGGCGCTCCCGATCCTCGGCGTGCAGGACTTCTGGCAGCGCGCCGTGGTCGGCGTCCTCATCATCGGCGCGATCGTGCTCGACCGCGTCCTCTCGATCCGGCAGTCCCGCCGGCTCCTGGCAGAAAGGGACGACGCGCGATGAGCTCTCTCTCGACCGAGACGACCGCCGTGCGGACGGCGCGGACGTACCGCGACTACGGTCACGGACGCCTCCGGCGCCTGCTGCTCACCCGCGAGACCGCGATCATCGTGCTGCTCGTGCTCGTCGTGCTCGTCGCGTCGGCCACGGTGCGCAACTTCGACCGCCCGATCACCGTGACCTACCTCCTCCTGGACATCGCCCCGGTGCTGCTGATCGCCCTGCCGATGACGCTGATCATCGTCACGGGCGAGATCGACCTCTCCGTCGCCTCGACGGTGGGCCTGGCGAGCGTGCTGACCGGGATCCTCACCCAGGCCGGCGCCCCGTTCGCGGTCGCCGCGCTCGTGGCCCTGCTGGCGGGCGCGGTGGGAGGAGCGCTGAACGGGTTCCTGATCACGGTGGTCGGCCTGCCCTCGCTCGCCGTCACGATCGGCACGCTCGCGCTCTACCGCGGTCTGGCCGTGGGCCTGCTCGGCACCACCGCCGTCACCGACTTCCCGGAGTTCTGGACGGACCTCGCGACCTCGAAGATCGGCGACTCGCCCGTCCCGACGATCGTCGTGCCGATCGTGATCCTCGCGATCGTGTTCGCGGTGCTCCTGCACTTCACCTCCTTCGGCCGCGGGATCTACGCGATCGGACTGAACGACGAGGCGTCCACCTTCTCGGGCGTGAACGTAAACCGGACGAAGTTCGTCCTGTTCCTGCTCTCGGGAGTGGTGTCGGCCTTCGCCGGCGTCTACTTCACCCTCCGCTACGGATCCGCCCGCGGCGACAACGCCACGGGCCTCGAGCTCCAGGTGATCGCGGCGGTGCTGCTCGGCGGCGTCTCGATCTTCGGCGGCCGCGGCGCCCTGCACGGCGTGCTCGCCGGCGTCGTCCTGATCGGGATCCTCGCCAGCGCGCTCCGCCTGGCCAACGTCACCTCCGACGTCATCAACATCATCACCGGAGTGCTCCTCGTGCTCTCCGTGGTGACCACCAGCCTCCTGGCGTGGGTGCAGAAGAAGCGCACCCGCTCCGGGACACCCCGATCGGCCGCGGGCACCCGCCCGTGACCGGTCCGCACCGACAGCACCTCCCGCACGGGGACGGCGAGCGCCGCCCCCGCACCTCACATCGAAAGGACGAAACGATGACGTTTCCCACGAAGGGCCGCACGCTCCGGCGTCTGGGCTCCGTGACCGCAGCGGCGGTCGCGTTCGCGCTCGTCGCGACCGGATGCTCCGCCGGCGGCGACTCCGACGCGGGCTCCGGCTCCGAGGGCGGAGGGGACGCGAACTACGCGATCACCTTCCTCCCCAAGAACCTCGGCAACGCCTACTTCGACACCTCCGACGCCGGAGGCGAGAAGGCGATCGAGGAGTTCGGCGGCAGCTACGCCGAGGTCGGGCCGTCGGAGGCCACCCCCGACGCCCAGGTCTCCTACATCAACACGCTCACGCAGCAGGGCGCCGGAGCGATCGTCATCTCGGCGAACGACCCGAAGGCCATCTGCGACGCGCTGAACGAGGCCCGCGACAACGACGTGAAGGTGGTCACCTTCGACTCCGACACGAACGCCGACTGCCGCGACCTCTACATCAACCAGGCCACGGCAGAGGGCATCGCCAAGGCGCAGGTCGACCTGATCACCGAGCAGATCGGCGACTCGGGCGAGATCGCGATCCTCTCGGCGTCGGCCAACGCGACGAACCAGAACACCTGGATCGAGCTGATGCAGGAGGAGCTCGAGGCGAACCACCCCGACGTCACGCTCGTCGACACCGTCTACGGCGACGACGACGACCAGACCTCGTTCGACAAGACGGCGGCGCTGCTGCAGTCGCACCCCGACCTCAAGGGCATCGTCTCGCCCACCACCGTCGGCATCGCGGCGGCCGCGCGCTACCTCTCGACCTCGGACTACAAGGGGAAGGTCGCGCTGACCGGTCTCGGCACGCCGAACCAGATGCGCGAGTACGTCGAGGACGGCACCGTCACCGCGTTCGCCCTGTGGAACCCGGGAGACCTCGGCTACCTCGCGGCCTACGCGGCGAAGGCCCTGATCGACGGCGACATCACCGGCGAGACCGGCGACTCGTTCGAGGCGGGCGACCTGGGCACGTTCGAGGTGGGCGAGGACGCGACCGTGCTCCTCGGCGACCCGTTCGTGTTCGACTCGGAGAACATCGGCGAGTTCGACTTCTGATCCTCGCCTCCCCTGCAGCGGGCCCTCGCGATCCTCGGATCGCGGGGGCCCGCTGCCGTCAGCCGAGGTCGATCAGCAGGTCGTCCCCGTCGACGACCACCCGCGCGTCGGAGTAGTGGGCGATGCGGGGCAGGCCCTCGGTGCTCGGGCTCTTGTGCCCGCCGACCACGACGACGCGCATGCCGGCCGCGAGGCCCGCGCGGACGCCCGCCTCGGCGTCCTCGAAGACCACAGCGTCGGCGGCGACGACGCCCAGGCGCTCGGCGGCGGCGAGGTAGCCGTCGGGGGCGGGCTTCCCGTGCAGGACGTCGTCGGCGGTGACGACGACGTCGGGGGAGGGGACGCCGGCGGCCGCGAGCCGGCCGGCGGCGAGGGCGGGGCTCGCCGAGGTGACGAGGGCGACGCGGGTGCGGGGCAGGGCCGCGAGGAACGCGACGGCGCCCGGGATCTCGACCGTCCCCTCCGTGTGCTCGAGCTCGTACGCGTTCAGCTCGGCCACGATGCCGGCGACGTCGCTGCCGGGCGGGGCGAAGCGGCGCACGCTGTCCTCGGCGCGCACCCCGTGGACGGAGGCGAGGATCATCGCGCGGTCGAGGCCGAAGCGGTCGGCGAAGGAGCGCCAGATGGTCTCGACGACCGCGGTCGAGTCGACCAGCGTCCCGTCCATGTCGAAGAGGGCGGCGCGGGCGCGGATCAGATGCGGCATGCCTCCATCCTGGCCCAGGGGGCGCGCGCGGCTCAGACCAGCCGGTTCTCGTAGGCGTGCACCACGATCTGCACGCGGCTGCGCAGCCCCAGCTTCACCAGGATGCTGCGCACGTGAGTCTTGACCGTGGCCTCGCTGATGAAGGACGCTCCGGCGACGGCGGCGTTGGTCAGGCCCTTGGCGACGAGGGCGTAGATCTCGCGCTCCCGCGGCGAGAGGGCCGCGAGGACCTCCTCCGGTCGGCGCTCGCCGTGGACGTGCGCGAACCGGCGGACCAGGGCGTCGGCGGCGACCGGCGGAGCATCGCCCGCGGCCACGGCACGGACCGTCGCGAGCAGCTGCTCCGGCGTCGCGTCCTTCGTGAGGAACGCGCTCGCGCCGGCGCGCAGCGAACGGAACACCGCCTCCTCCTGCCGGAACGTCGTCAGCACGATCACCTGCGGACCGCTCGTGCGCTCGGCGCCCTCGCCGCCGGTGATCCGCCGGGTCGCCTCGAGCCCGTCGAGAAGCGGCATGCGGATGTCCATCAGCACGACGTCGAGCGGCTCCCGGTCCACGAGTGCGAGCGCCGCCTCGCCGTCGTGGGCGGTCCCCGCGACGACGAGGTCGGGCTGCGACGCGAGCAGCATGCGGAGGCCGTGCACGAACAGCTCCTGGTCGTCGACGACGGCGACGCGGATCGGCGCGCTCACGCGTGGGCCTCCCGGCGCTGCAGGGCCGCGGTGGTGGTCGGCAGGAACGCGGTGACGAGGAAGGATCCGTCCGGGTCGGGGCCCGCCGTGAGCCATCCGCCCGCCAGCCGGGCGCGGTGCTCCATCCCGGCGAGGCCGAAGCCCCGACGGGCCGGGAGCGCGGCGGGGGCCGCGCCGCCCGGGCGGCTCGCGACGGCGAGGAGGAGGCCCGGTCCGTCCCAGGTGAGCGAGACCCAAGCGTGCGGCCCGGCGCCGCCGTGCTTGAGCACGTTGGTCAGGCTCTCCTGCACGATGCGGTAGACGGCGAGCTGCTGCGCGGGCGCCAGGTCGGCGGGGTCGCCGAGTTCGCGCAGCTCGACCTGCACTCCGGTGCCCTCGAAGCGGCGGACGAGTTCCGGCAGATCGGCCAGCCCGGGCTGGGGTCGGTCGGTCTCCTCGGTGAGCCCCTCGATCAGGCCCCGGAGGTCGACGAGCGCCGACCGGGACGTCTCGGCGATGCGCAGGAGAGAGGTCTCGGTCGATCCGCTTCCCGCGTCCGACTCCGAA
Organism: Rathayibacter caricis DSM 15933; assembly: GCF_003044275.1. Classification (NCBI taxonomy): domain Bacteria; kingdom Bacillati; phylum Actinomycetota; class Actinomycetes; order Micrococcales; family Microbacteriaceae; genus Rathayibacter; species Rathayibacter caricis. Next base: position 1,829,934 of record NZ_PZPL01000001.1, read on the forward strand.
CGCCGGAGGAACCGCGACCCGTCGGCCAGCGCGATCACCACGGCGAGGGAGTGCGCCAGCACGTCGTGCACTTCCTGCGCGATCTCGCTGCGCTCCTTCAGCGCCCGCAGCTCGTAGCCCGCGATGAGCAGCTCGCGCTCGGTGCTCTCGATCCGCTCGCTCGCGGCCTCGGTGCGCGCGGCGAACTGGAGGGCGGTGCCGGCCGTCCAGCAGACCGCCCAGAGCAGCGCGTGCACGGCGGTGAGGCTGAGCGCCCAGCCGAGCGCCAGCTGCGGGTGCTCGAAAGTCTCGCCGATGCCGATCCAGCTGAGCCAGCCCGCCGAGAAGACGAGCGAGAAGCCCACGGCCGTCGACCACGCGACGCCGACGAGCAGGGCGCCCCAGCGCAGGCGCGTGCCGGCCCGTCGGGCGACCGCGAACGCCACGATCAGCGAGCCCTCGAGGATCGGCCAGGTGGTGGAGTCGGCGCCGGGCAGGCGGACGAGCTGCAGGAGCGGGACGGCCAGGACGAGGGCGAGGGCGACGGACGGGCGGATGGTGCTGAGGCCGATCGCGAGCGCGACGGGTCCCAGGAGCACCGCGAACGCGAGCGCGGCGCCCGGAGCGGCGAGCCGGCCGATCTCGGCGGTGATCCAGAACGCGGCGAACAGCGCGGCCAGCAGCGGGGCGAGCGCGACGAGGAGCGGACGGGAGCGGCGCGGCGTGGACATGGCCTCACCGTAGGCGAGCACCGCCGCGTCGCGCCCTGCCCGGGGCCCGATCTCCTCCCTCCTGATGAGGCCCGCCCTCATCGCCCTCTCCTCGGATGCTCGCCGGGCACGCTCAGGCCGCCGCGGGCTCCGCGACGCTAGCCTTCAGGAGGACTGCGGGCAGGGAGCCCGACGGGGATGCGGAGAACGCCATGACCGACGAGAACGAGAACACGGCGGCCGGGTCGACCGCGGGCGGCGGCGAGGCGCAGGCCTCGTCCGGACCGCGGGCCGGCTGGTACCCCGACCCCGCCGGATCGCCGCGGCAGCGCTGGTGGGACGGGACCGGCTGGACGGACTCGCTCCGCGACGCCCCGGCGGCGACGCCTCCCGCACCGCCCGCCGCGCCCGTGACGCCGCCCGCGCCGCTCTACGGGCAGACGTCGAGCGGGCAGTCGACGACGTACGGGCAGTCGGCCTCGGGGCAGTCGGCCACGGGGCCGGCGGCTCCGGGACCGGTCGCCCCTACCGGTGGCTACGGCCAGCAGGCGCCGGGGGAGCCGCCGCGGTACGGCCAGCAGGCTCCCGTGCCGCCGGAGCCGTCGGCGCAGCAGCCCGCGCAGCAGAACCCGTACGCGCAGCAGAACCCCTACGCCCAGCAGAACCCCTACGCCGCGCAGACCCCCGCTCAGCCCTACGCCTCCGCGCCCTCGCGCCCCGCGCAGCAGCCCCGCGACACGAGCATCGTCAGCGCCACGCCCTGGATCTGGGTCGTCGTCCTGCTGCCGCTGCTCTCGGCCCTGTCGGTGCTGCTGCTCCCGCCGAGCCTCGTCGTCGAGTCGGCGATGAGCTCGGCCTACGGCACGACGTCGTCGATGGGCGTCTCGACCGCCTACCTCCTCGGCCTCGGTGCGGTGCAGGTCATCGGGTTCCTGATCTACGCGGCCGAGGTCGTCTTCGCGTTCCTCGACTGGCGGCAGCTGAAGCGCGCCGGGATCCAGCGCCCGTTCCACTGGGCGTGGGCGTTCCTGGCCGCTCCGTACGTGTACGTCATCGGCCGCAGCGTCGTCGTCAAGCGCGTCACCGGCGGCGGCCTCCTGCCGCTCTGGATCTTCCTCGGCGTCGTCGCGGTGACGTTCCTCATCGTGATCATCTGGACCGGCGCGCTCTTCTCGGAGATGATGACGGCCTTCCCCGGCATGGCCTACTGACCCGATGCCGTCCCGGGAGCCGGTCAACGGCGACGTGTCGTTCTGGTGGTCCTCGCTGGGGCGACCGGAGGCGCGGCCCGCACTCCCGGGGCCGCTGGACGTCGACGTCTGCATCGTGGGCGCCGGCTACACGGGCCTCTGGACGGCCTACTACCTGAAGAAGGCCGCTCCGGATCTGCGGATCGCGGTGCTCGAGCAGCGCTTCGCCGGTTTCGGGGCGTCGGGCCGCAACGGCGGCTGGCTGACGAACGAGATCACCGGAGGCGTCTCCTCCTACGCCCGCAGTCACGGCCGGGAGGCGGTCGACCGGTTCCAGCTCGCGGTGAACGAGACGGTCGACGAGGTGATCCGCGTCGCGGCCGCCGAAGGCATCGACGCGGACATCGTCAAGGGCGGCGAGTACCAGGTGGCCCGCGGTCCGGCGCAGAAGCGGCGCCTCGAGGCGACGGTCGCCGCCGCCCGGGCCCGCGCCCACACCGACGTCGAGCTGCTCGACGCGGCGGAGGCGTCGGCGCGGATCGCCGTGAGCGGCACTTCGGCCGGCATGTGGCACCCGCACTGCGCCAGGATCCATCCCGCGAAGCTCGCGGCGGGACTCGCGCGCACCGTCGAGGCGCTCGGAGTCGTGATCCACGAGGACACCCGGGTCGACGAGATCCGCCCCGGAGCCGCCGTCACGGCGCGCGGAACCGTCCGCGCCGACATCGTGCTGCGCGCCACCGAGGGCTTCACCGCCGAGCTCGCCGGTCACCGCCGGGAGTGGCTGCCGATGAACTCCTCGCTCGTCGCCACCGAGCCGCTGCCCGCCGCGGTGTGGGACGAGCTCGGCTGGGCGGGACGCGAGACGCTCGGCGACTTCGCGCACGCCTACATGTACGCGCAGCGCACGGCCGACGACCGCATCGCGATCGGCGGCAGGGGAGTGCCGTACCGCTACGGCTCCCGGATCGACGTCGACGGGGCGACCGACCCGCGCACGCTCTGGATGCTGCGCGGGATCCTCGAGCGCTTCTTCCCTGTGCTGGAGGGAGTGGGGATCGACCACGTGTGGTCGGGCGTTCTCGGAGTGCCGCGCGACTGGCACGCGACCGTCGGTCTCGACCGCGCCACGGGACTCGGCCGGGCGGGCGGCTTCGTCGGCACGGGGGTGACGGCGACCAACCTGGCCGGGAGGACCCTCCGGGACCTCGTGCTCGGCGAGCGCACCCCGCTCACGGAGCTGCCGTGGGTCGACCACCGCGTGCGGCGGTGGGAGCCGGAGCCGCTGCGCTGGCTCGCGGTGACGACGCTCTACACCGCGTACGGCCTGGCCGACGGCGCCGAGGCCCGGGGGAGGGCGACCACCTCGCCGCTCGCGAGCCTGGCCGACGTGGTCGCCGGCCGCTCGCACTGAGCCCGCCCGCTCGCAGGGAGCCGAGCCCCCGTTACGCCTCGCCGCGCTGGATCAGGCGCGACAGCACGATCGCCGAGCGCGTGTGGTCGACGTTCGGGGCGATGCGCACCTTCTCGAGCGCGAGCTCGAGGCTCGGGATGTCGCGCGAGCGGATGTGCACGATGGCGTCCGCGGATCCGGTGACGGTGCCGGCGTCGACGACCTCCGGCACCGCCGAGAGGATCCGGCGCAGCTCGTCGGGGGCGACGGTGCCGCGGCAGAACAGCTCGACGTACGCCTCCGTCGCCATGCCGTCGACCGCGGGATCGACCTTGATGGTGAAGCCGCGGATCACGCCGTCGGCCACGAGGCGGTCGACCCGGCGCTTCACGGCGGAGGCGGACAGCCCGACCACCCCTCCGATGTCGCCGTACCCCGCCCGGGCGTTCTGGCGCAGCAGATCGAGGATCTTCCGGTCGATGTTGTCCATGCGTCGAGCCTAGGGCGGGAGGACGGAGCGGGCGCTCCGGGGAAGGGTAGCCTTGCCTTCGCACCCCCGCTCGAGCAGAAGGAGGACCCCGTGCCCGCTCTCCTCGACGAGCTGGGGTTCGTGGAGCTGCTGGCGGCCCTCTTCGCCATCGTGTTCCTCCGTGCGCAGGCCACCTACTGGCTGGCGCGCGCGATCGCGGCGGGAGTCGCCTCCCGCCGGTGGGGCCGGTGGCTGGAGTCCCCGGCGATGCGGCGCGCCTCCGCGGTGCTCGCCCGGTACGGAGCGCCCGCCGTCACGGTGAGCTTCCTGACGGTCGGATTCCAGACGGTGGTCAACGCCGCGGCGGGTGCGACGCGGATGCGCTGGCTCGTCTACCTCCTCGCGATGATCCCGGGCTGCGCCGCCTGGGCGCTGATCTACGCCACGGTCGGCTTCGCCGTGCTCTGGGCCGTGATCGGCGCGGCGGCCGGGTCTCCCGCGGGAGTGGCCGTGCTCGCGGTGCTCGTCGCGGCGGTGGTCGTGAGCGTGGTGCTCGTCCGCCGGCGGGGCTCCGTCCGTTCGTCGCGCTGAGCGGCTGCCGTCGCGGTCGGGGCGCGCCCGTCTGCGTTCGCGACCCCTCCGACCGGTTCGTCGGCCCCTCTGGCGAAAACCCGCGCCCGGCTATATAGTTGCTCTTGGTCAATAGTTGACCCCGGTCAACTAGAACCGCAGATCACACTCGAGGAGCCGTATGTCCCGCGCACAGCGCACCGTTCCGGAGGCCTCCGCCCCGGATCGCCACACCCCCGCAGGCCCCGACGGGGCCATGTCGCACCGTCAGGTGCTGGAGTCGCTCAGCGGCCTGCTGCTGGGCATGTTCGTCTCGATCCTCGCCGGCACGGTCGTCTCGACCTCGCTGCCGCTGATCATCTCGGACCTGAAGGGCGACCAGAACGCCTACACCTGGGTCGTCACCGCGACCCTCCTGGCGACCACCGTCTCGACCCCGCTCTGGGGCAAGTTCGCCGACCTCTTCAACCGCAAGCTGCTGATCCAGCTCGCCCTCGCGGTCTTCGTCCTCGGATCCGCGGCCGCGGGCTTCTCGCAGGACACGAATATGCTGATCGTGTTCCGCGTCTTCCAGGGCCTCGGCGCCGGCGGTCTCGCGGCGCTGAGCCAGATCATCATGGCCGACATCATCAGCCCCCGGGAGCGCGGCAAGTACGCCGGCCTCTTCGGCGGAGTGATGGCCGTCGGCACCGTCGGCGGCCCCCTCCTGGGCGGCGTCGTCACCGACGCGTTCGGCTGGCGCTGGAACTTCTTCATCGCGCTGCCCGTCGCCATCGTCGCGATCGTGCTGCTCCAGGTGACCCTCCGCCTCCCCGCGCACCCCAAGCGCACGGTGAAGATCGACTACTTCGGCGCGGTCCTGATCGCCGCGGGCGTGTCCCTGCTCCTGATCTGGGTCTCGCTCGCCGGCAAGAACTTCGAGTGGGCCTCGTGGGAGACCGCGCTCATGGTCGGCGGCGCCGTGGTGCTGCTGGTGGCCGCGGTGATCGTCGAGCTCACGGTCGACGAGCCGATCATCCCGATGGGGATGTTCAGGAACCGCACCTTCAGCCTCGCGGTCGTCGCGAGCGTCTCGGTCGGCGTCTCGATGTTCGGCACCGCGGTGTTCCTCGCGCAGTACATGCAGCTCTCGCGCGGAGCGACGCCGACGCAGTCGGGTCTGCTCACCATCCCGATGATGGCGGGCCTGCTGATCGCCTCGACGATCTTCGGCGGCATCATCTCGCGCACCGGCAAGTGGAAGGCGATCATGGTCTCGGGCGGCGTCCTCGCGGTCGTCGGCACCTACCTCCTGAGCACGCTGCGCTACGACACGAACCTGGTGCTCGTCGGGATCTACATGGCCGTCCTCGGCGCCGGCCTGGGCATGCTCATGCAGAACCTCGTCCTCGTCGTGCAGAACTCGATCGAGGTGAAGAACCTCGGAGTCGCCACCAGCGCGGTCACGTTCTTCCGCAGCCTCGGCGGCACGATCGGCGTCTCGGTCCTCGGCTCGATCCTCGGCACCGTGATCGCCGACCGCATCGGCAGCGGCGTGGCCGGCCTCGAGCCCGCGGATCAGGCGCTCGCCGCCCAGACGCTGGGCAGCGGCACGATCCCGCAGGTCGCCACCCTGCCCGAGCCGCTCCGCATCGTCGTCGAGAGCGCCTACGGCATCGGCGTCGGCGACGTGTTCCTCTTCAGCATCCCGCTCGCGATCATCACCCTGATCGCCGTGATCCTGCTCCCGAACGTCGACCTCGGCACCAAGAACGCGATCCAGCTGAAGTCGGAGCCCGGGGCCCCCGCCACCGGCTCGACCCGCGTGGTCGAGGACGCGGAGGACGCGCTCATCGCGACGGCCGACGGCCAGGCGGGCCTGCGTCCCGTGGGCCAGGCGAGGCCGACCGGCTCGATCGACGTGGTCGAGCGCCGCTGATGACTCCCTCGGGAGTCCTCGACGCCGCGCCGGGATCCGTTCCCGGCGCGGCGTCCCCGCGCGCGCTCGCCGAGGTCGAGGAGCAGATCACGGCGCTCGCGGTGCAGGTGCGCAGCGCCGTGCGCGACGCGGCGGCCGCGATCGACCCGTCGCTCCCTCCGTTCGGCCTGCGGCTGCTGCGGATGCTGGAGCGCTGCGGCCCGGTCCACGCGAGCGTCGCCGCCGAGCGGCTGGGCGTCGACCGGAGCGCCATCAGCCGACAGGTGCGCCAGCTCGCCGAGCTGGACATGGTCGAGATGACCGTGGACCCCGACGACGGGCGCGCCCGCTTCCTCGCACTGACGGCCCTGGGCCGCGAGCGCACGGCGCACCTCGGCGGCGAGCAGCGCCAGCGGATGCACCGGGCCCTGCGCACCTGGCCCGAGGAGGACCTGCTCGCGTTCGCCGGCTACCTCGAGCGGCTCACGACCGCGGACTGACCGCGTCAGCGCCGGGCGGCGGCCCCGCCACCAGCGCCGCGACGTGCACGACGAACGCCCGGCGCCGCGCGCGCACCGCGTCCCCGCCCGAGCGGTCCGAGAACGGCGTCAGGTGCCAGATCTCGCAGAGGCCGAGCAGGGCGATGAACACGTCGTCCGGCGCCCAGGCCGGGTCGACCGCTCCCGCCGCCTGCCACTCCCGCACCCGGATCTCGGGAGCCGGGACGGCGCCGAGGCGCTCGCTCGCCTCCTCCCAGAAGCCGGGGCCCTCGAGCCGCGCCCAGGTGAGCAGGCGGAGGAACTCCGGGTGGTCCCAGACGTGGTCGAACATCCGCTCGGCGAGGTCCGGCAGATCGACGGCCTCCTCGAGCAGCAGGGCGTCGAGCTCCTGCAGGGCCCCGACGACGGACGAGACGAAGAGGCCCCGCTTGCCGCCGTAGTAGGCGTAGAGCCGCTCCTTGTTCAAGCCCGCGGCGGCGGCGATGCGGTCGATCCGCGCTCCGGCGAAGCCGTGGGCCGCGAACTCGCCGGTCGCGGCGCGCAGGATCCGCTCGCGGGCGGGCTCGGGGCCCGCCGTCGTCGTCTCGCTCACCCTCGCACCTCCGGCCGCACGAACGTTACACTCGTCCGTGCCCAACCAACCGGTTGGGCTGGTTCGGCCCCGACGACGCGGTGCGGATCAGGACCCGCCGGTCCCGCTCCCACCCTCCTCGAAAGGCCTCCGTGACCAGCCACTCCCCGTCCCGCCGCTGGTGGGTCCTCGTGATCCTCGCGCTCACGCAGCTCGTCGTCGTGCTCGACGGCACGATCGTGAACATCGCGCTCCCCGAGGCGCAGCGCGACCTCGGCCTCTCGGACGTCGAGCGCCAGTGGGTCGTCACCGCGTACGCCCTCGCCTTCGGCGCCCTGCTGCTGCTCGGCGGCCGCATCGCCGACTACACCGGGCGCAAGCGCACGTACCTCATCGGGATGATCGGCTTCGGCGCCGCGTCCGCGTGGGGCGGGCTCGCCTCCTCCGGCACCGAGCTGATCGCGGCCCGCGGTCTGCAGGGCGCGTTCGCCGCCCTGCTCGCCCCCGCCGCGCTCGCCCTGCTCACGGTCACCTTCCCGAGCGGCCGCGAGCGCAGCACCGCGTTCGCCGTCTTCGGCGCGGTCGCCGGCGCGGGAGCGGCCGTCGGCCTCGTGCTCGGCGGCCTCCTCACCGAGTTCGCCGACTGGCGCTGGTGCCTCCTGGTCAACGTGCCGTTCGTCGTCGTCGGCGTGGTCGCCGGAGCGCTGCTCGTCACCGAGAGCCGCGCCGAGGGCCGCAACCGCTTCGACATCGCCGGCACCGTCGTCGTCGCGCTCGGGCTCTGCGCGGTCGTCTACGGCTTCACCCTCGCCGAGCAGGGCTGGCTCCGCGTCGACACGATCGGCTTCCTGGTCGTCGGAGTCCTGCTCCTCGCGCTCTTCGTCCGCATCCAGGCGCGCTCCGACCACCCCTCGCTGCCGCTGCGCATCGTGTCGGACCGGGTCCGCGGAGGCGCGTTCCTCATCCAGGCCATCGTCGGCAGCGTGATGATCGGCTCCACGCTCTACCTCACCCTGCACCTGCAGATCGTCCTCGGCCTCCCGCCGCTCGAGGCGGGGCTCGCCAGCCTCCCGATGACGCTGACGATCATGGTCGTCGCCGGTGTCGCGACCCGTCTGCTCCCCGTCGTCGGACCGCGTCCGCTGATGATCGCGGGGCCGATCATCGCCGCCGTCGGGCTCCTCTACCTCAGCCGCATCACGGCCGACGGCGCCTACGTCGTGCAGGTCCTGCCCGCGCTGATCGTGCTCGGCCTCGGCATGGCGCTGATCTTCGTCCCCGTGCAGAACCTCGCCCTCAGCGGAGTCGCCGCGCACGACGCCGGTGCCGCCGGCGCGGCGGCGAACGCGTCGATGCAGATCGGCGGCTCGATCGGGCTCTCGATCTTCACCACGATCTACGCCGGTGCCGTGGGCGCCGAGCCCTCGCCCGCGGCTCTCGTCGACGGCTACTCCGCCGTCTTCGTCACCGCGGCGGTCGGGCTCGTGATCGCGGCGGGCGTCGCCGTCGCGATGATCCGGGTGAAGAAGGAGGAGTTCCTCGCGCAGGCGCCGTCGGAGGCGGTCGCGCACCTGGGGTAGGCCCCCACTCCGGCCGACCCTCGGGTTAGGGTGCTGGGATGCTCCCTCTGACCGAGGACGCGGTGCGCGCCTCCTTCGTGAACGCCTCCCGCAAGGAGGTCGCCGACGTCTCGCTGCCGGTCGGCTTCGACTCCCTCGACTGGGACTCGATCGACCTCCTCGGCTGGCGCGACAAGAAGATCGGGCGCCGCGCCTACGTGGTGGTGCCGATCGACGGCCGGGCCGTCGGGGTCCTGCTGCGGCAGGCTGACGCGCTGCCCCGCTCGCGCGCGCAGTGCTCGTGGTGCCGCGACACGCGCCTCCCCAACGACGTCGTCTTCTTCGGTGCGCGCAAGGCCGGCGCGGCCGGGCGCTCGGGCGACTCGCTCGGCACGCTCGTCTGCGCCGACTTCCAGTGCTCGGCGAACGTGCGGGCGCGGCCCCCGATCGCCTACGTCGGCTTCGACGTCGAGCAGGCGAAGGCCGAGCGGATCGAGACGCTGCGCGCGAAGTCCGCCGGCTTCGTCCGCGAGGTGCTTGCGACGCAGTGAGCGGCGCTCAGCGCCGAGTGGAGGCGCGCACGTGCATCCGCTCGCCCTGGCGCCCGAACAGCGACAGGAACTCGACCGGCTTCTCGTCGGCCCGGCCGAACCAGTGCGGCACTCGCGTGTCGAATTCCGCCGCTTCGCCGGCGGGCAGCACCAGGTCGTGCTCGCCGAGCCGCAGCCGCAGCCGTCCGCTGAGCACGTAGAGCCACTCGAAGCCCTCGTGGGTGCGCTGCTCGAGATCGTCGACGGGCGGTGCCAGGGGCCCGCCCGGGATCGTGTGCTTGAACGCCTGCAGTCCGCCGGAGTCGCGGGTGAGCGGCTGGATGAGCATCCCGTTCCGCCGCATCGGGCGCCCGTGCACGCGCGGGTCCTCGGGCGCCGCTCCGACCAGCTCGTCCAGCGGGGCGCCGAGTGCGCGGGCGATCGGCAGCAGCAGCTCGAGCGTCGCGCGCCGGCCCCCGCTCTCGAGCCGCGAGAGGGTGCTCGCCGAGATCCCGGTCTCGGCCGAGAGCGAGGCGAGGGTCCGGTCGCGGCGCAGGCGGAGTCGGCGCAGTCGCGGTCCGACGGCGGCCAGCACCTCGTCGTCGGAGGGTCGGGAGTCGTCGGGCATGCTCCGAGACTGGCAGAAGGGCCGCGCCGTCGTGCCGGAACAGCACGGATCCGCGACACCGGCTCCCGGGCGGCGCACTCTCGATCCATGACACGCACCCCCGCCCCCGCCGACGTCCTGATCCTCGGCGCCTCCTTCGCCGGCCTCGCCGCCGCCACCGCCCTCGGCCGCAGCCTCCGCGACGTCCTCGTCGTCGACGGCGGCCCTCCGCGCAACGCCCCGGCGCCCGGCGCGCACAACGTCCTCACCCGCGACGGCAGCGCGCCGACCGAGCTCGTCCGCCTGGCCCGCCTCGAGGCCGAGGGCTACGGCGCCCGGGTCGTCACCGGGCGGGTCGTCAGCGCATCCAGCACCGGCGAGGCCGTCTCGGCGACCCTCGCCGACGGCACCGTGCTGCACGCCCGGCGGCTGCTGCTCGCGACCGGAGTCGCCGACCGGCTCCCCGCGATCCCCGGCCTCGCGCCGCGCTGGGGCCGCGACGTGCTGCACTGCCCGTACTGCCACGGCTTCGAGGTGCGCGGGCGGAGGATCGCCGTGCTCGGCAGTGGATTCGCGCCGCACCAGGCGCAGATGTTCCGCCAGCTGAGCCCGCACGTCTCGATCCTGCTGAACGGCGTCGAGGCGCCGACGGGGGAGGAGGCGCGCGGACTCGCCGCCCGCGGCATCGCGCTCGTCGAGGGCGCGGTCGAGGAGGTCCGCGTGGAGGACGACCGCCTGGTCGGCGTCGTGATCGACGGGACGATCCTCCCGCTCGACGCGCTCGTCGTCGCCCCCGACGTCTCGGCGCGCCTGCCCGCCGGACTCGGTCTCGAGCTCGTCGACCACCCCTCCGGCGTCGCGCGCCACCTCTCGGCCGACCCGATGGGGCGCACGGGAGTCGCCCGCGTCTTCGCCGCCGGCTCGCTGGTGGAGCCGATGTCGCAGGTGATGGCGGCGGCCGCCGACGGTCTGCGGGTGGGCGCCGCGATCAACCACGACCTGATCGAGGAGGAGATCGCCGCGTCGCTGCGCGAGCACGCCGCCTAGTGCTCACCAGGCCCTAGCGCCGCCGGTACTCCAGCTCCGGCCGCCCGGGCGAGCCGTAGCGGGGAGCGCGCTCCGCGACTCCGGTGTCGGCCAGGTGCTCGAGGTAGCGCCGAGCCGTGACCCGCGAGACGTCGAGGCGGGTCGCGAGCTCGGCGGCCGACAGCCCGACCTCGCCGAGCAGCGCGGTGACGGACTCGAGCGTCTCGGCCGACAGGCCCTTCGCCAGGCCCGGCGCGTTCGAGGTCCGCAGCGCCGCGAACGCGCCGTCGACCTCGTGCTGGCTCGCGACGGCCGAGCCGTGCAGCTGCCCGCGGTAGGAGCGGTAGCTGGCGAGCTTCGCGGCGAACGTGCTGAAGACGAACGGCTTGATCAGGTACTGCACGATGCCCGCGGCGACGGAGGCGCGCACCACCGCCGCGTCGCGCACGGCCGTGATCGCGATCACGTCGACGTCGAGCCCGGCCGCTCGGACGGCCCGGCAGAGGTCGAGCCCGCCCATGTCCGGCAGGTTCATGTCGAGCAGGATCAGCGCGATGCCGGAGTCGGCCCGCAGTGCGCGGATGGCCTCGGCCCCGGTGCCGGCGACCGCCGCCACCTCGAACCCCTCGACACGGCGGACGTAGTCGGCGTGGGCGCTCGCGGTGAGCGGCTCGTCCTCGACGACGAGCACGCGGATCGGGGTCATCGCGCCGCCTCCGTCGCCAGGTCGGCGCGCACCGGCAGCGGGAGCTGGACGGTGAACACCGCGCCGACGTGCCGCGACACCTCGATCGTGCCGCCGAGGCGCTGCACCACCTGCTGCACCAGCGCCAGTCCGATGCCGCGGCCGAACGCGTCCTGCTCCTTCGTCGAGTACCCGCGCGCGAACACGTCCGCCGTCTCCTCCACTCCGGGGCCGCTGTCGGACACCTGGATCACCAGCTCCTGCTCGCCGCGCGCGCCCTCCGCGTGGCCGAGGTAGACCTCGACCCACGGCTCGTCGACGCCCTCGGGAGCCGCGGCCGCATCGAGCGCGTTGTCGATCAGGTTGCCCAGCAGCGTCACCAGATCGCCGGGCTCGAAGCCCTGCGTGCCCGGCTCCAGGTGCGTCTCGAGGTGCAGCTCGACGCCGCGCTCGCGCGCCTGCGCCATCTTGCCCAGCAGCAGCGCGGCGATCACCGGCTCCTGCACCGAGGTGATCAGCCGGTCGGCGAGCCGCTGGCTGAGCGTCAGCTCGCCCGCCGCGAACGACAGCGCCTGCTCGGGCCGGCCCAGCTCGATCAGCGAGGCGATGGTGTGCAGCCGGTTCGAGAACTCGTGGGTCTGCGAGCGCAGGGCGTCCGAGAGGGTGCGCATCGACTCCAGCTCGCCGGTCATCCGCTGCAGCTCGGTGCGATCGCGGAGGGTGGTCACCGTGCCCAGCGGACGTGCTCCCGGCGACGCGGCCGGCTGCTCCGTGACCACGAGGATCCGCTCGCGGGCGACGACGAGGCGGTCGGTGACCGGCTCGTCCGAGCGGAGCAGCTCGCGCAGCGCCTCGGGGATGTCGAGGTCGGCGATCGGCACCGGGGTGCGGACGCCCTCGAGGCCCAGGAGCTCGAGCGCGTGGTCGTTCGCGAGCACGAGGCGCCCCCGGTCGTCCACCAGCAGCAGCCCCTCGCGCACCGAGTGCAGCACCGATTCGTAGTAGGCGAACACCTGGCTCATCTGCTCCGGGCCGCGCCCGCCGGTCACCCGCCGCAGGTAGCGGGCCAGGAGCCAGGAGCCGAGACCGCCGAGCAGGACGGCGCCGAGCGCGCCCCACGCGACGACCTGCACCCGGGCGCCGAAGGACGCGTCGACCGCCTGCAGCGTGACTCCGGCCGACACCAGCGCGACGATCTCGCCGCTCCCGTCGAGGATCGGCGCGACCGCGCGCACCGACGGCCCGAGCGTGCCCGTGTAGGTCTCGGTGAACGTGCGGCCCTCGAGCGCCGGGGCGATGGTCCCGATGAAGGCCTCGCCGATCCGCTCGCGGTCGCGGTGCGTGTACCGGGTGCGGTCCGGATTCATGATCGTGAGGAAGTCGACGCCCGTGTCGGCCATGATCGCCTCGGCGTACGGCTGCAGCGGGCGCGACGGATCCGCCTCCTGCGTCGACTCGACGACGAACGGGTTGTCGGCGACGGTGCGGGCGACGACGAGGCTGCGCGCGGCGGCGTCGTCACCGGCGCGCCCGCGGGCGTCGACGGCGAGCACGGCGACCGCGGCGGCGGCGATGAGGAGGATGCAGAGCAGCTGCACCGCGAACAACCGCGCGGCGATGCTGCCGCGCGGGCCGCGGTCGCGGCGCGCACGCGGGGCGCGCACTCGGGGCATCGCGACCTCCTCGTCACCTCTCGCAGCGGGCGGAGCGGGCTCCGGCCGTTCCGCGTGAACAGTATGAACGCAACCGCGCCCCCGGACGTCGGCGGGGCCACCATCGGAACGTTCCGGAGCGCTCACCGCTCCGGCCCCGCACCTCACCGGCACGACGACCCGTCGCACCAGCACCCCGCGAACACCCTCCCTCGACGAAGAGACAGGACACGCTCATGGCGAAGACGCCCGGACGCCCCTCCGACCGGAACGGCACCGACAGGCTCAGCCCCTCGGTCACCCCCGCGAAGACCCGCAAGCGGATCGACCGCAACCACTGGCTGTACATCGCGGTCATCATCGCGGTCGTCGCCGGCGTGATCGTCGGCCTCGTGGCCCCCGCGTTCGCCGCGACCCTCGAGCCCGTCGGCAAGGCCTTCGTGGGCCTGATCAAGATGATGATCGCGCCGATCATCTTCTGCACGATCGTGATCGGCATCGGCTCGATCGCCAAGGCCGCGACGGTCGGCAAGGTCGGCGGACTGGCCCTGGGCTACTTCATCGTCATGTCGACCTTCGCGCTGGCCATCGGCCTGGTCGTCGGCAACATCCTGCACCCGGGCGAGGGGCTCGACATCTCGGGCGCCACCTACGACACGACCGACCTCAAGGCCGAGACCACCGCGGAGTTCGTCCTCGGCATCATCCCCGTGTCGCTGTTCTCGTCGCTGGTCGACGGCAGCATCCTGCAGACCCTCTTCGTCGCCCTCCTCGTCGGCTTCGCGCTGCAGAAGATGGGCGCCAAGGGCCAGCCGATCCTCGGAGCGATCAAGCAGCTCCAGGTGCTCGTCTTCCGCATCCTCTCGATGGTCCTCTGGGTCGCCCCCATCGGCGCTTTCGGAGCGATCGCCGCGGTCGTCGGCAAGACCGGCTGGGGCGCGGTCGTCGCCCTCGCCACCCTGATGATCGGCTTCTACATCACCTGCGCGATCTTCGTGGTCGTCATCCTCGGGCTCCTGCTGCGCATCGTCACCGGCGTCAACATCTTCTCGCTGATGAAGTACCTCGGCCGCGAGTACCTCCTGATCGTCGGCACCTCCTCCTCCGAGGCCGCTCTGCCCCGCCTGATCGCCAAGATGGAGCACCTGGGCGTCTCCAAGCCCGTCGTCGGCATCACCGTCCCGACCGGCTACTCCTTCAACCTCGACGGCACCGCGATCTACTTGACCATGGCGTCGCTCTTCATCGCCTCGGCCACCGGCTCGCCGATGTCGATCTCGGAGCAGATCGGGCTCCTCCTCTTCATGATGATCGCCTCGAAGGGAGCTGCGGGCGTCACCGGCGCCGGCCTCGCCACCCTCGCCGGCGGCCTGCAGTCCTTCCGCCCCGACCTGGTCGACGGCGTCGGCGTCATCGTCGGCATCGACCGGTTCATGTCGGAGGCCCGCGCGGTCACCAACTTCACCGGCAACGCGGTCGCCACCCTCCTCGTCGGCACCTGGACCAAGCAGGTCGACACCACGCAGGTCCGCGAGGTCCTCGCCGGCCGAGTCCCGTTCGACGAGGCCTCGCTCGGCGCCGACGACCACGACGCCCCGGCCGCGTCGGGCACCTCGATCACCGAGGGCATCGCGTCGATCAGCACCGCCGACCGCGCGGAGCTCGCCGGTAAGCGCTAGGCGCCGCTCCCGCCCCCACGACGACCGCCCCGTTCGAGGAACCGCCCCCCTGGGTTCCTCGAGCGGGGCGGTTCTGCGTCAGCGCCGCCGCCCCACGCCGAGCAGCGGCAGCGTCACCGTGCACAGCGGGCCGATGAGCACCGCGAACGCGAGGGTGCCGACGCCGACGTTCCCGCCCAGCGCCCAGCCGATGAGCAGCACGGTGGCCTCGACGCCCGAGCGGCCGACCCAGATGGGCAGGCCGGTGCGGCGGTGCAGCCCCGTCATCAGTCCGTCGCGCGGGCCGGGCCCGAGGTGCGCCCCGATGTAGACGCCGCTCGCGACCGCGAGCAGCACGAGTCCCGCGGTGAAGAGCAGGATCTGCCCCCAGAGCGTCGAGGGTGTCGGGATCAGCCACATCCCGAGCTCGATCGCGGGTCCCACGGTCAGCACGTTCAGCACGGTGCCCAACCCCGGCCGCTGCCGGAGAGGGATCCACAGCAGCAGCACGAGCAGGCCGATGATGTTCGTGAGCAGTCCGATTCCCAGTCCGGTGCGGAGCGAGAGGCCCTGCGCGAAGACGGTCCACGGATCCACTCCGAGCGCCGCCCGGATCATCATGGCGTCCGCGACGCCGTAGAGGACGAGCCCGACCATCAGCCGGGGAACGGCTCGGATCCGCCACTGTCCGAGCGGAACGGGAGCGTCGAGGGGCGCCGGGGCGGTGAGGGGGCGGGAGGCGGGCGAAGCGGTCACAGGGGACATCACAGCGCAGGATTGGCCTTCCGCGCGCGGTCCAATCCCACTACCTTGGACGCATGGCTGATGTCCACTTCGGCGTGCGCGCCCTGCAGACCCTCCTCGGCGACTGGCGCGAGCAGCGCGGCACCCGCCCCGCGTACCTGGCGCTCGCCGACCGCATCCGCCTGCTCGTCATCGACGGCCGCATCCCGGCCGACAGCCGGCTGCCCGCCGAGCGCGAGCTCTCGGCCCGGCTGGGCGTCAGCCGCACCACCGTCGCGGCTGCCTACCGCGAGCTGCGCGAGAGCGGCTACCTCGTGAGCGTCCGCGGCTCCGGCAGCGTGACGCGCCTCCCGGGTGCCGCGGTGCACGCCGTGCCGACCCTGGCGCCCGACTTCCTCGACTTCACCAAGGCGGCGCTCCCCGCCGTGCCCGAGCTGGGGGAGGCCTACGCCCGAGCGGCGCAGCGAGTGCCCGAGCACTTCGACGACGGCTCCTACGACACCGTGGGCCTGCCGATGCTGCGCCGGGCGATCGCCGAGCGCTACACGAAGCGCGGCCTGCGGACCGAGCCCGGTCAGATCATGGTGACCATCGGCGCCCAGCACGCGATCGCCCTCGTCGCGCGCACCCTCCTCTCGCGCGGCGACCGCGCCCTGATCGAGGCGCCGACGTACCCGCACGCCTACGAGGCGCTCCGGCTCGCCGGCGCTCGGCTCGTGCCGGTCAACGTCGACGGCGCGGACGGCTGGGACGACGAGGGCCTGATCGCCGCGCTCCGCGGCACCAGCCCGACGCTGGCCTACCTGATGCCCGACTTCCACAACCCGACCGGCCGCTCGATGGCTCCGGAGCTGCGCGAGCGCGCTATCGCCGCGGCCGCGCGCCAGGGCACGGTGATCATCGCCGACGAGACCACCGCCGAACTCGACATCGACCGGCGGATGTCGCCGCTCCCGTTCGCCGCGTACGGTCCGGAGGGGACGGTGATCTCGATCGGGTCCGTCGGCAAGACGCTGTGGGGCGGGATCCGCATCGGCTGGATCCGCGCGGATCGGGGCACGATCCGCAAGCTCGTCGCGGCCCGCTCCGCCGGCGACCTCGGCAGCCCGATCCTCGAGCAGCTGCTCGTCACCGACATGCTCGGCCGGATGGAGGGGGTGTTCGAGCTGCGCCGCGAGCAGCTGCGCGCCGGTCGCGACCACCTCGAGGCGGCTCTCGCCCGCGCGATCCCGGAGTGGAGCGTCCCGCGCGTCTCGGGCGGCCTGTCGACCTGGGTGGGCCTGGGCCGTCCGGCGAGCTCGCAGCTGGCGCTCGCCGCCCGCACCTTCGGCCTGCTGATCACCGCCGGCCCCCGCTTCGGGATCGACGGCGCGTTCGAGCGCTTCCTCCGCATCCCGATCGGCTACTCGCCCGAGACGACGGACCGCGCGGTCGAGGCGCTCGCCGCGGCGTGGGCGCAGGTCGCCCGGCACCCGGTGGCCGAGACGGGGTACCTCGCGGACGTCGTCTGACCGCCCGACGCTGGGAGCACACCCGCATCATCCTGAGGATCGACGAGTACTCAGTCGGCTGATGAAAGACTCGTGAGGTGCATCTCCTCGCGGTCCTCAGCATGAAGAACCGGGCGCTCATCGCCCTCGTCACCGTCGTCGTCGCCGTGTTCGGAGGGGTCGCGCTCACCGGTCTGAAGCAGGAGCTGGCGCCGTCGATCTCGTTCCCGCAGCTGGCGGTCGTGTCCAGCTACCCGGGCGCGGCGCCCGAGGTGGTCAATGACGACGTGTCGACCCCGATCGAGACCGCGATCCAGGGCGTTCCGGGGCTCGAGACGACCAGCGCGACGTCCTCGACGAACTCGTCCCTGATCTCGGCGTCGTTCACCTACGGCACCGATCTCGCCACCGCCGAGCAGAAGATCCTGCAGGCGATCAACCGCATCCGCAGCACGCTGCCCGAGGGGGTCGATCCGCAGGTCGTCACCGGATCCTTCGACGACCTGCCGGTCCTCCAGCTCGCCGTCTCGAGCGACGGCGACGCCGAGGCGCTCGCGAGCGACCTGCGCGAGAGCGTGATCCCGGACCTCGAGGAGGTCGACGGCGTCCGCGAGGTCGCCCTCGTCGGCGAGACCGCGCAGCGCGTGACGATCACTCCCGACGACGCGCAGCTCGCCGCCGCCGGAGTCACGGCGAACGACATCCGCACCGCGCTGCAGCAGAACGGCGTGCTCGTCGCCGGCGGCGAGATCACCCAGGACGGCTCGACCTTCTCGGTGCAGTCCGGTCAGAAGCTCGGCTCGACCGACGACATCGCGGCGCTGCCGCTGCTGCCGTCCTCCGCCGGCGCGTCCGCGGGGGCGTTCCCCGCCGCTCCCACCGCCGCCCTGCCGACCATCGGCTCCGTGGCCGCCGTCGCCGTGACGGAGGCGCCCGTCACCTCGATCTCGCGCGTCAACGGCCAGCCCGCGCTCACCCTCTCGATCACGAAGCTGCCCGCCGCCAACACGGTCGACGTCTCGACCGGCGTCACCGCGCTGCTGCCGGATCTCGAGGCCTCGCTCGGCGACGGCGCGACCTTCACCTCGGTCTTCGACCAGGCTCCCTACATCCAGGAGTCGATCGCGGCGCTCGCGCAGGAGGGGGCGCTGGGCCTCGTCTTCGCGGTGCTCGTGATCCTGGTGTTCCTGCTCTCGGTGCGGTCGACGCTGGTGACGGCCATCTCGATCCCGACGTCGGTGCTGATCACCTTCATCGGCCTGCAGACCGCCGGGTACACGCTCAACATCCTCACCCTCGGCGCACTGACCATCGCGATCGGCCGCGTCGTCGACGACTCCATCGTCGTGATCGAGAACATCAAGCGGCATCTCGACGCGGGGGAGGAGCGCGCGGGCACCATCGCGCGCGCCGTCCGCGAGGTCGCCGGAGCGATCACCGCCTCGACCATCACGACCGTCGCGGTGTTCCTGCCGATCTCGTTCGTCGGCGGCACGACCGGCGAGCTCTTCCGTCCGTTCGCGCTGACCGTGACCATCGCGCTGCTCGCCTCGCTGGTGGTGGCGCTCACGATCGTCCCGGTGCTCGCCTACTGGTTCCTGCGCCCCTCGAAGCGCCCGGGCGTCCGCGAGGCCGCGCGCGCGGCGCTCGACGAGGAGCGCACGGCGGCGGGGGAGATCCCCGTCGCACCTGCGCCTGCGCGGGAACCGCTGCCGGAGTCGCCCGCCCACGGCCACCGCTCGGCTCACGCCGCCCCGCGCCCGGCCTCCGCGCTCCAGCGCGTCTACGGTCCGATCATCGCCTGGACGCTCAAGCACTCCGTCGTCACGGTGCTGCTCTCGCTGCTGGTCCTGGTCGGCACCGGCGCGCTCTACCCGCTGATGAAGACCAACTTCCTGGGGGCCAGCGGGCAGAACACCTTCACCGTCACGCAGACCGTTCCGGTCGGGCAGAGCCTGGACGCGCAGGACGTCACCGCGCAGGCGTCCAGCACCGCGATCCTCGACGTCGACGGCGTCGAGACCGTGCAGCTCTCGATCGGGTCCTCGGGCGGCGGGCTGCAGAGCGCGTTCGGCGGCGGAGGCGGGAGCAGCATCAGCTACTCCGTCACCACCGACGAGTCGGCCGACCAGGAGGTCGTGCAGTCCGAGGTCCGCGACGCGCTGGGCGAGGTCGCCGACCCCGACGACATCAGCGTCTCGGCCGCGTCCGGCTTCGGCGCGTCCTCGGACATCGAGGTCGACCTGACCACGGCCTCGCAGTCCGACCTGCAGAGCGCGAACGACGCGCTGCTCGAGGCGCTGCGCGGCACCGACGGGATCAGCCAGGCCGAGTCGAACCTCTCCTCCTCCCTGCCCTACATCGCCGTTCGGGTCGACCGGGCTGCCGCGGCGCAGGCGGGCCTCAGCGAGGTGGCGGTCGGCACGATCGTCAGCCAGGCGCTCCAGCCCTCGCAGGCGGGCACCGTCGTGATCGAGGACCGCACGCTCTCGATCTACCTCGCCGACGCGCAGCCGCCGGCGACGATCGACGAGCTCTCGGCGCTCGAGATCCCGACGCTCACCGGCCCGGTCGCCCTGTCGACCCTCGCCGCGGTCGAGCAGACGAACGGCCCGGCGAGCATCACCACCGAGCGCGGTCAGCGCTCGGCCACGATCACCGTCACTCCGGAGGGAGACGACCTCGCCTCGGCGAACGTCGCCGTGCAGAGCGCGATCGACGGCACCGACCTCCCCGCGGGCGTCTCGGCCGAGCTCGGCGGAGTGACGGCGGACCAGACCGACGCCTTCTCGCAGCTGGGCATCGCGCTGCTCGTGGCGATCCTCATCGTCTACGTGGTGATGGTCGCGACGTTCCGCTCGCTGCTGCAGCCCCTCCTGCTGCTCGTCTCGGTGCCGTTCGCGGCGACCGGAGCGATCCTGCTCCAGGTGGTCACGGGCGTCCCGCTGGGCGTCCCCTCCCTCATCGGCGTGCTGATGCTGATCGGCATCGTGGTGACGAACGCGATCGTTCTCGTCGACCTCGTGAACCAGTACCGCGAGCGCGGCATGCCGGTGCGCGAGGCGCTGCTGCACGGCACGGAGCGGCGCCTGCGCCCGATCCTGATGACGGCCCTCGCGACGATCTTCGCGCTGCTGCCGATGGCGCTCGGGATCACCGGCCACGGCGGGTTCATCTCGCAGCCGCTGGCCATCGTCGTGATCGGCGGACTGGTGTCGTCGACCGTGCTGACGCTGGTCGTGCTGCCGGTCATCTACAACCTGGTCGAGGGGTATCGTGAGCGGCGGCGTGCCGCCCGCGCCGGGAAGGCGTCGGCATGACGGTCGA
Organism: Rathayibacter caricis DSM 15933; assembly: GCF_003044275.1. Taxonomy (NCBI): domain Bacteria; kingdom Bacillati; phylum Actinomycetota; class Actinomycetes; order Micrococcales; family Microbacteriaceae; genus Rathayibacter; species Rathayibacter caricis. The sequence continues at coordinate 1,850,491 of NZ_PZPL01000001.1, forward strand.
TCAGAGCTCCACTCCTCCGGACGAGGCGCAGACCATCGGCTCGCGGTGGCGCAGCGGCCCCGAGCGGGCCGCCGCGGCGCTCGCCGAGGTGAGCCCCGCGACCTTCGTCTCGCGCGGCTACCGCCCCGGGGTCCTCCGCCACATCGTGCTCTTCCGCTTCCGCCCGACCGCGCTGGTCGCCGAGGTCGACGCGGTGACCGCGCGCTTCCTGGCGCTCGCCGACGAGTGCGTGCGCGACGGGGAGCCGTACATCGTCTCGATCGAGACCGGGCCGCAGCTCAGCACCGAGGGCGCGGGCGAGGGCTTCGACCGCGCGTTCCTGCTGACCTTCTCCTCCGAGGGCGACCTCAACTACTACCTCGGCCGGCCCGCCGTCGACGGACCGGGTCTCTTCGATCCGGCGCACGACGCGTTCAAGGGTTTCGTCGGCCCGGTGCTGGACACCGCAGGCGTCGTGGCGTTCGACTTCCGACCCGAGCCGTTCGACGCCGGAGCCCTCGCGGGCTGATGGCGACCCCGGACTTCATCCTGAGCCTGCGCGAGCGGGTCGGCACGGAGCTGCTCTGGCTGACCGGCGTGACCGCGGTGATCCTGCGGGGCGGTCTCGACGTGCTCGAGCCGGAGCGCCGGGTGCTGCTCGTGCGCCGCTCCGACACCGGCGCGTGGACCGCGGTGACGGGGGTCATCGATCCGGGCGAGACGGTCGCCGGCACCGCTCGGCGCGAGGCGCTGGAGGAGACGGGCGTCGAGATCGAGGTCGAGCGCCTCGTGTGGGTGCACACCCTGCCGCCGATGACCTACCCGAACGGGGACCGCGCGCAGTACCTCGACCACGTCGTCCGCGCCCGCTACGTCTCGGGGGAGGCGCACGTGGCCGACGAGGAGTCGAGCGAGGTCGGCTGGTTCGCGCTCGACGCTCTGCCCCCGATGTCCGAGGAGCACCGCGCGCGCATCGAGCGGGCGCTGTCGGAGGACCCGGCCTGCTCGTTCGACTGACGCGGCGCCGCCCGCCGAGCCGGCACTCCTGGGCTCGGACGTGCTCGGCTCGGACGTGCTGGGCTCAGACGTGCTCGCTGACGAGCACCGCGGTCGTCCCCGCTTCGAGCGCGTCGAACACGTGCGGCTCGTCGCCCGGGTACGACAGGTAGTCGCCGACGGAGAGCTCGACAGGGGCGTCGGCCGGTCCGGCGAGTGCGCGGCCGGCCGTGAGCACGAGGTGCTCGACCGTTCCGCGGGCGTGCGGGTCGGAGTCGCGGGGCGTGCCGGGCTCGGCGGCGAGCACGTAGAGGTCGCGGCGCGCACCGGGCGGGCAGGCGCTGAGGAGGGTCGCGGCGTAGTCGGCGGTCGCCGACGCCACCCGCGGCCCCTCGCCCGCGCGGATCAGCTGCACCGTGCGGCGCGGCGGCTCGACGAGGTGCGAGAACGGCACTCCGAGCGCTCCGCCGAGGGCCCAGAGGGTCTCGAGGTTGGGGTTGCCCTCGCCCGCCTCGAGCTGCGAGAGCGTCGACTTGGCGATGCCCGCGCGGCGCGCGATCTCGGAGATGCTGAGCCCGAGTCGGGCGCGCTCGCGTCGGAGCGAGGAGGCGACGAGGTCGCGAGGGGTGGGCGCGACGGCCATGTTCGTCCTAACGGTCGAGCGTTCGGCTTGACGAACGCGTCGCGGGCCTGCACACTGTCCCGCGTGACCATTATGACGTCCTTTCGTTCGATCCTCCGAACGGTCGGTGCCGCCGACGGGCGCTCCCTCGGGCTGATCGGGGCGTCGGTCGCGGTGATCGGAGTCTCGTACGGGCTCGGGGCGACAGGCGCCGGATTCCCGCTCTGGCAGATCCTGCTGCTCGCCGTCTCGGTCTTCGGGGCCTCGGCCGAGATCCTCTTCGTGGGTGTCGTCGCGGCCGGAGGCGCCCCGCTGGCCGCCGCGCTCGCAGCGCTGCTCGTCAACGCGCGGGCGCTGCCCTACGGCATGGCCGCGGGCGGCGTCGTGCGCTCCGGGCGACGCCGGCTCCTGGCCGCGCATCTCGCGAACGACGAGACCGTCGCCTTCGCGCTCTCGGGCCGGACCCCGGAGCGCCGCCGAGCGCTGTTCTGGGCGGCGGGCGCGGTCGTGCTGACCGCCTGGCCCCTGGGCGCTCTCGCCGGGGCGCTCCTCGGCGCGGTGATCGCCGACCCGTCGGTGCTGGGCCTGGACGCCGTGTTCCCCGCCGTGCTGCTCGCGCTCGCGCTCCCGGGTCTCCGAGGCGCCGGGACGCTCGCCGCGACGCTGCTCGGCGGGGCGGTCGCGCTCGCGGCGGTGCCGGTGGTGCCGCTCGGGCTCGCTCCGGTGCTCGCCCTCGCGGGCGTCGCGGCCACGGCAGGGCGGGAACGCTCGTGAGCACCGCCGCCGTGACCCTCGGCATCGTCGTGCTCGCGGTCGGCAGCTTCGCGCTGCGGGCGGGCGGGGTGCTGCTGCGCGACCGGATGCCGCTCGGCGACGAGGCGGAGCGACTCGTCGAACGGGGCACCGTCGTCCTGCTGATCGCGGTCGCCCTGGTGTCGGCGCTGACGGAGGGGGCGGAGCCGGCTCCCGTGTCGCGGGCCGCGGGAGTCGCGGCGGGCGCCGGGGCGGCACTCCTGAAGGCGCCGCTGGTGGTCGTGGTCGTCGTGGCGGCGGGAACGGCGGCGGGGCTCCGGGCTCTGGGGGTGTGACCCGCTCAGACCGACTTCGCGAAGCACAGCGCGGAGTCGTCCCCGACGTGCGCGCCGAAGCCGTCGACCTCCGTGAAGCCGAGCGCCCGGGCTCCGGCGGCGGTCGCCGGATCCGCCGCGTCGGAGCGGAACCGCAGCGTCCGGATCCGCTGGACCCGCGCCCACGACTCGGCCGCGAGGACCAGGTGGCGGGCCACCCCCTGCCGCCGCGCCGCGGGCAGGACGACCAGGCGCACGAGCTCGGCGAAGTCGTCGGGGCCGGGGGCCAGGGCGACGAGCCCGAGGGCGGCGCCGTCCGCTCCGCTCCGCGCGACGAACAGGCGCTCGTGCTCGCGGTCGAGTGCGGAGGGCGCTCCTGCGAGGTCCAGCAGCGCGTCGACCTCGGGGGAGCCCGTGCGCTCGAGTCGCACGCTCACGGCCTCCGCGCCGCTCACGAGGTCGGCTCCGCCGCTCCCGCCGGCTCGAGGGAGAGGGTCTGCACGGCCGGAGCGTCGAGGTGCGCGTGCAGGAAGTCGACGATCGTCGAGCGCAGTGCGTCGTCGAGCAGGGCGATGGAGTGCAGCGCTCCAGGGACGACGAGGAGCTCGACCGGGGCGCCGGCCTCCTTCAGGGCGGCCGCGAACGACGCGGACTGCGAGAGCGACACGCGCTCGTCGGCCGAGTGGGCGATCAGGAACGGGGGCTCGCTGCCGTCGACGTGCGAGATCGGCGACGCCTCCTCGGCCGCGGGGCACGCGGCGAGGTCGGGGCAGTCGAGGTAGGTGCGGACGGCGGCGGCGACGCCCACGACCGGGTCGTCGTCGGCGAGGCCCGCGGCGGTCAGGTCGGAGGGGCCGCTCAGGTCGACGACCGCGGCGAGCTCCGAGGAGGTGTCGTCGTCCGTGCCCAGCAGCGAGGCGAGGTTGCCGCCGGCCGATCCGCCGAACGCGGCGACCCGCTCCGGATCGATGCCCAGCCGCCCGGTCTGCTCGGGGGCGAGGAGCCAGTCGAGCGCGGCCGAGACGTCGTCGATCTGCGCGGGGAAGACCGCGGCCGGAGCGAGCCGGTAGTTCACCGAGACGGCGACGAAGCCCTCGGAGGCGAGCCACTGGCACAGCGGCCGCCAGTTCGCGTCGGCCTTGTCGCCGCGGGCCCAGCTGCCGCCGTGCACGACCAGCACCGCGGGCAGCGGAGCGGAGTCGACGGCGTCGACGGGCGAGCAGACGTCGACGGCCTGGCCGGTCGACTCGTCGTAGACGAGATCGGCGGTGACGGGGATGTCGGAGTACTGCGTCGAGGGCACGGCGCCCGCCGCCTGGGCGATCGGCTCGGACACGGGAGCCGCGCTCGCGCAGCCCGCGAGGGCGGCGGCGGTGAGCGCGAGGGTCGCTGCGGACAGGGCGAAGGATCGCGGGGTTCGGGAGGTCTTGCGCATGGGTGAGACGAGCGTAAGGGGTGGACGGCGCTCCGCCTACAGGACCCCCGCGATCAGGGGGTGCCGGGCCGCGTCAGCTGCTCCGAGCCGGAACCGGCCGGGCCGCGTCAGCTGCTCCGGACCGGGACCGGCGGCTCCTGCGCCGCGGGCTCGACCGGCGCCGGCTCCTCCGCCTGCAGTCGCACGAGCACGACCCCGGTGAGGATCAGCGCGCCGCCCGCGAACTGGATCGGCGCGGGCAGCTCGCCCAGGAGTGCCCACGCAGCGACGATCGAGAAGAGCACCTCGGTGAGCCCGACGAACGAGGCGATCCGGGTGCCGAGTCGGGAGCCGCCCTGGATGCCGAGGAGGTACGCCAGCACGGTCGACATGCCCAGGATCACCGCGGCCGGCACCGCCCAGGAGACCTCGTTCCCGAGGAACACCACGTCGCCGAAGGTCGCGCGCAGCGGAGTGATGCCGGTCACCCCGAGCAGGAGCAGGATCGCGGCGCCGACGGTCATCGCGCCCGCGGTCAGGGCGATCGGCGGCAGCTCCGGATCGACGCGGCCGGCGATCACGTAGTAGACGCAGAGCCCGAGGGACGCGGTGAGCGCCCACGCGATGCCGATCAGCTCGGGGGTGGACTCACCCGACAGATCCAGTACCAGCACCAGGCCGGCCAGTGCGAGCGCCGAGCCGGCGAGCGTGAAGCGGCCGGGGTGCCTCCGGGTGCGGGCCCAGGCGAAGAGGACGAGGAACACGGGCGCCAGGTACTCGATCAACAGGGCGATGCCGACCGACATGTGCTCGATGGCGCTGTAGAAGCAGAGCTGTGCGGCCACGACGGCGAAGACTCCGTAGAGCCCGATCGTGCCGAGGTTGCGGCGCAGCACGTGCGCCTTGCCGCGGAGGGAGAGCGCCGCGGGGATCGCGAGGACGAGCGCCGCGCCTCCCGCGCGCCAGAGCACGGCGGCCGAGGGGGTCCAGCCCGCTTCGAGGAGCGGCTTCACGAACGGGCCGCCCAGCCCGAAGGCGGCCGCCGCGGCGAGTGCCAGCACGAGACCGGAGCCGAGGCGGCGCGGGGGTGCCGTGGTGGTCATCTGCGCGTCCCTCGTCTCGGCCGACCGGTTCAGGAGTCAAACTCGTTATGCTCGTGACAGCATCCGGTGGTCCAGACGGTACCGGCTCGCCCTGTCAGGAGTCAACATGGTTTTCGCTCATGACGTCGAGGCCTCCCTCACCTCGACGGCCTTCCTCGTCAACACGCTGCCCGAGCTCTCGCACACGGGCGAGGACGAGCTCGCCACCCTCGAGCAGCTCGACGACTTCCTCCGCATCAACCGCTACACGGGCAGCCGCGAGCACTCGACGGCGGAGCTCGACGCCGTCCGCTCCGTCCGCTCCTCCCTCCGCTCGCTCTGGCTGACGAGCGCCGAGGAGGACCTCGTGGCCCTGGTCAACGGGATGCTCGAGCAGGGCCGGGCGCTGCCGCAGCTCGTGCGGCACGGACTCTGGGGTTGGCACCTGCACGCGACGCGCGACGAGAGTCCGCTCGCCACCCGCATCGTCGTGGAGGCGGCGATGGCCTTCGTCGACGTGGTGCGCGGGGACGAGCGCGATCGCATCCGGATCTGCGCGGCGGAGGACTGCGAGGCGGTGCTCGTCGACTTCTCGCGCAACCGCTCCAAGCGGTACTGCGACACGGGGAACTGCGGCAACCGGGCGAACGTGGCGGCGTACCGGGCGCGGCGCGCGACGGCGGAGGCGTGACGCGGGAGTAGGGGAAAGGGCGCGGCATCCTAGCGGGGGAGTCGCGCCCGCCCTAGCCAGGCCGCGAGGGCACGTGTAGACTCCTGCGGTCGGCTCTTGACACCGTGCGCTCTGCGCGCGGATGGGTTTGTTAGTCAAGCGGGCCGGATCTCCGACAGTCGTCGTGAGAGACATCACATGTGTGTGAATCGGCCCCGGTCAAAGACTCGCCCGGGTTCCAGCAGGCTGCGTTCGGACGCGCCCCACGAGGGCGCCCTCCGGCGTGCGTCTGCCCGCTCCTCACCGAGCCCACGCAGAACCGAACCCAGGAAGACACAGCCATGCCCAAGAACAAGAAGCCCGCCGGCGGACGCCCCGCCAAGAACTTCGAGCCCAACCGCTTCGGCGCGTCCAGCGGCAAATCGCAGCTCGGAGGCCGTTCGCGCTTCCCCGCGACCAAGCCCGGCGCGCGCAGCGAGGGTCACCGCGGCTACCGCCCGGTCGACGAGAACGCGCCCAAGAAGGCGCGCTGGAACGCCGACGAGCGCGCCGCCCGCGCCGACGAGCGCAGCAGCGAGCGCCCCGCCCGCTCGTACGACCGCGACGAGCGCCCCGCGCGCTCGGCCGATCGCGGCGACCGCCCCGTGCGCTCCTACGACCGGACCGACCGCCCCGCGCGGTCGTTCGACCGCAGCGACCGTCCGGCGCGGTCCTTCGACCGCAGCGAGCGCCCCGCCCGGTCGTACGACCGCGACGAGCGCCCTGCACGCTCCTCCGAGCGCAGCGACCGCCCGGCTCGGTCCTTCGACCGCAACGACCGTCCGGCTCGGTCCTTCGACCGCACCGACCGTCCGGCTCGGTCGTACGACCGCGATGACCGCCCGGCTCGCTCGGCCGACCGCGGCGACCGCCCCGCTCGCTCCTTCGACCGCAACGACCGTCCGGCGCGTTCCTTCGACCGGACCGACCGCCCGGCCCGTTCCTACGACCGCGATGACCGCCCGGCTCGCTCGGCCGAGCGCAGCGACCGTCCCGCCCGCTCCTTCGACCGCTCGGACCGTCCGGCCCGCTCGTTCGACCGGACCGACCGCCCGGCCCGCTCCTACGACCGCGACGAGCGCCCCGTCCGCTCCTCCGAGCGCAGCGACCGCCCCGCCCGCTCGTTCGACCGCGGCGACCGTCCGGCCGCCCGCTCCTTCGAGCGCACCGACCGCCCGGCGCGCACCTCGTACGACCGCACCGACCGCTCCGCCGGCGGCGCCCGCGGGCCCCGCCGCGACTCCTCCGACTTCTACCCCTCGCGCGACACCCGCGGCTCGCACCAGGTCGACGACGTCGTCCTCGAGCGCCTCGAGGCGACCGCGACCCTCGCGGTCGACGTCGAGGGCGTGTCCTTCGGCGACCTCGGCCTGGGCGCGAACATCGTCCGCCAGCTGACCTCGATGGGAGCGGCGGCGCCGTTCCCGATCCAGGCCGCCACGATCCCCGAGGTGCTCCGCGGGAAGGACGTCCTCGGCCGCGGCAAGACCGGCTCCGGCAAGACCATCGCCTTCGGCGCTCCCGTCGTCGAGCGTCTGATGGAGAACAACGGAGGCAAGGACCGCAAGCAGGGCCGCGCCCCCCGCGCGCTCATCCTCGCCCCGACCCGCGAGCTCGCGATGCAGATCGACCGCACCGTGCAGCCCATCGCGCGCTCGGTCGGCCTCTTCACCACGACGATCTTCGGCGGCGTCCCCCAGTACAAGCAGGTCGGCGCCCTCCAGCGCGGGGTCGACATCGTCATCGCGACGCCGGGCCGTCTCGAGGACCTCGTCGAGCAGGGCCGCCTCGACCTGTCGAAGGTGACCATCACGGTCCTCGACGAGGCCGACCACATGTGCGACCTCGGCTTCCTCGAGCCGGTGCAGCGGATCCTCCGCCGCACCGCGACCGGCGGACAGCGACTGCTCTTCTCGGCCACGCTCGACAAGGGCGTCGCGACGCTCGTCGACGAGTTCCTGGTCGAGCCGAGCGTGCACGAAGTCGCCGGCGAGGACCAGGCGTCCTCGACGATCGACCACCGCGTCCTGGTCATCGAGCACCGCGACAAGGCCGAGATCATCGAGCAGCTCGCCGCACGCGAGGGCAAGACGCTGATCTTCGCCCGCACCCGCGCCTTCGCCGAGCAGCTCGCCGAGCAGCTCGAGCACGCGGACATCCCCGCGACCAGCCTGCACGGCGACCTCAACCAGTCGCGCCGCACGCGCAACCTCGCGCTGCTGACCAGCGGCCGCGTCGACGTGCTCGTCGCGACCGACGTCGCCGCGCGCGGCATCCACGTGGACGACATCGACCTGGTCATCCAGGCCGACGCGCCGGACGAGTACAAGACGTACCTGCACCGCTCGGGCCGCACCGGTCGCGCGGGCAAGAAGGGCACCGTCGTCACGCTCATCACGCGCAACCGCCGCCACCGCATGGAGGAGCTCCTCGAGCGCGCCGAGATCGAGGCCGACATGGTCCAGGCGTTCCCGGGCGACCGCGTGCTCGCCGAGATCAGCGCTCCCGCCGAGTAGGCGGACGCAGCAACGCCGAAGGGCGGACACCTCACGGTGCCCGCCCTTCGGCGTTGCTGCGGTCAGTGACCGCGGGTCGACTGCTTACGCAGCCGGCATGAGGACGGTGTCGATGAGGTACACGGTCGCGTTGGCGGTCTGGACGCCACCGCAGATGACCGACGCGTCGTTCACCTTGATGTCGTCGCCGGAGCCGGTGACGGTGAGGTCGGTGCCCTGGACGGTGGTCTGCGTGCCGTCGATGTCGGCGGGAGCGATCTGGCCGGGGACGACGTGGTAGGTCAGGACCGACGACAGCGTCGCGGCGCCCTCGGGGGTGGCCAGCGTGGCGAGCGTCGCGGCGTCGAGCTTGGCGAACGCGTCGTCGACGGGGGCGAAGACGGTGAACTCGCTGCCGTTCAGCGTGTCGACGAGGTTGACGTCGGGGTTGAGCTGACCGGAGACCGCAGCGGTGAGGGTCTTGAGGAGCGGGTTGTTCGAGGCGGCCGTGGCGACCGGGTCGAGCGACATGCCGGCGACGGAGCCGGCGCCGTCCGGGACCTGCTCGGCGTAGGCGGCGCAGCCGGGTCCGACGAGGTTCGCGGCCGGGTCCATGGTCGCCATGGGGGTCTCGGTCTCCATGGGGGTGGTGGTCTCCATGGGAGCGGAGGACGACATCGAGTCCTCGGTCGACTCGGTGGTCGAGCCGCTGCCGCTGGAGCAGGCGGTGAGGCCGAGCGTCGCGACGCTGATGAGGGCGAATGCGGCGAAAGTGGTGCGCTTGGTGGTTCGCATGGTGTTTCTCCTTCGTGAGACGGTCCCGGTGAGGGGCTCCGTTGTCCTGGTCGTGCAGAGGGGGTTCGTGCTGTGTGGACCGTTTCGCGGCCGTTGACATGTCTTCGGAGCCCTGGCCGAGGGGGTTTGGATCGGATCGGCGAAGTTCGGTAACGGCTTCGTAACGGGGCCGACCGGCCGCCGTGCAGGTCCTCCTCGCCCCGCCGGTGCTCTGCCGCGTCGATTACCCTGGAGTCGGTCCGCGCTCGCGGGCGCCGGCGCGCGATCCGTGCGATCCGCCGGGAGCAGCTGCGCGATCCTCCGGGTCCGCCTCGACGAACGGGATCCGACGTGCAGACCAGGTGGGCGCGAGTCGCACGGGGCGTCACCGCCGCCGTCGCCGCGACCGCCGCCGCCGCGGCGTCGCACACCCTCGCCGGGGCGACGGCTCCGACTCCCGCCGTCCTCGCCCTCGCGGGCGCCTTCGCCGCCGTGGTGTGCGTCTTCCTCGCCGGCCGCCGGCTCTCGCTGCTGCGTCTCTCGCTCTCGGTGCTGCTCAGTCAGCTCGCGTTCCACGTCCTCTTCCTCGCGAGCGGCGGGGGCGACGTCAGCGTCGTCGGGACGACCGCCACCGGGGCGCACTTCCACGACGAGGGCACCGTCGAACTGGTCGCCGCGGGCGGCGGGCATGCGGCACACTCTCCTCTCATGACGCTGGCGCACCTCGTGGCCGGCGTGCTCACCATCGCCGCGCTGCGCCGCGGCGAGACGCTCTTCTGGACGCTCGGCGAGCAGCTCGCCCGCGTCGTGGTGCGGTTCGTCGTCCGTGCGGGGGCGCTGCTGCTCGGGCCGATCGGTCCCTCCGTCGCCGTGCACGGCGCTCCGGAGCCGCGCTCCCCGCGCCCGCTCGACGCCGCGCTCACGCACCTGCGGCACCGCGGTCCGCCGCTGCGCGCCCTGCACGCCGCCTGACACCGCTCCGCTCCGGGGCGCGTGCCGGTCGGCGTCCACGCGCGCACCGCACGACCGCGCTGCGCTTCCGGATGCCCGGCGACCGCCGGCCCCCTTCAAGGACTCGTCACCATGACCTCGATCACCCCTTCCTCCGCTGCCCGTTCCTCCGCTGCCCGTTCCTCTTCCGGCCGCCCTTCGCAGCGCCTCCGCCTCGTCGGCAGCGGCGCCCTCGTCGCCGCCGGCTCCGTCGCCCTCGCGCTCGCCGCACCCACCGCGGCGAGCGCGCATGTGAGCGCCACCGCCAGCACCACGGCGGCCGGCGCCTACACGGTCGTCACGTTCTCGCTCGCTCACGGCTGCGAGGGCTCGCCGACCACCGGCCTCACCATCACCATCCCGGACGGGATCAACTCGGTCAGCCCGACCGTGAACCCCAACTGGGAGGTCGTGAAGAACGAGGTCGCCCTCGCCGAGCCGATCACGGACTCGCACGGCGCCTCGGTCACCGAGCGCGTCGCCGATGTCGTCTACACCGCGAAGACCCCGCTCGCCGACGGCTACCGCGACACCGTCTCGCTGCAGCTCCAGCTCCCCGAGGATGCGGAGGGCGAGAGCCTCGCGTTCCCGGTGCTGCAGACCTGCGAGACCGGCTCGACCGCCTGGGACCAGCCGACCGTCGAGGGCGAGGACGAGCCGGAGCTGCCTGCGCCTGTCGTGACCGTGACCGCCGCGGAGGAGGGCGAGGGCCACCACGGCGCCGGCTCCGCTTCGCACGAGGAGGAGGAGACCGCCGCCGCGACCACCGCCTCCTCGACGAGCTCCGCCGGTGGCGCCGACGTCGTCGCCCGCGTCCTCGGCGTCGGCGGCCTCGTCGTCGGCGCCGTCGGAGTCGCGGTCGCGCTCGCCTCGCGCCGTCGCGGACCGAAGGCCTCCGCGTGACGCTGCGCCGCAGCTCCAGCGTCGCCGCCGCGGCGATCCTGCTCGGCCTCGCCGGCTCGGTCGTCGTGGCGGCGCCCGCCAGCGCCCACAACTACCTCGTCTCGAGCACTCCCGCGGCCGACGCGACGCTCACCGAGCAGCCCGGCACCCTGGCCGTCACGACCAACGACGACCTGCTCGTGCTGGGCGACGACGGTCGTGCCGCCGGCCTGCGCGTCACCGGACCCGACGGCCTGTACTACGGCGACGGCTGCGTCACCGTCCTCGGCCCCGAGGCGTCGATGCCGCTCGAGCTCGGTGCGGCCGGCGCGTACGAGGTGACCTGGCAGGTCGTCTCGACCGACGGACACCCGGTGTCGGGCCAGTACTCGTTCGACTGGCAGCCCGCCGCGGGCGTCGCCCTCTCGGAGGGCTCGGAGTCGGTGCCGGACTGCAACGGCACCGTCGACGTCTCGGGGGAGTCCGCGTCCGCCGAGTCCGGCTCGGCCGACGGTTCCGATGACGCCGCCCTCTCGGGAGCCGATGCCGTGCCGATCGGGGACGTGCTGTGGATCGGCGGTGCGCTCGTTGCGGTCGCCCTCGCCGTCGGAGTCACGATGCTGGTGCTGCGCCGACGTCCTCGGGAGTAGCCGCCGCGGCCTGCTGCGCGCGTTCCGGCGTCAGCGCAGCAGGCTCGCCACCGGCCCGCCGTCGAGGTCCGACAGGATCGCGGCGGCGTCGTCGTACACCGCGACGGCGCCCGCTTCGCGCAGCTCGTGCTCGCCGGTGCCGCCCGAGAGGACGGCGACCGTCGCGAGTCCGGCCTTCTCGGCCGCGAGCACGTCCCACGAGGCGTCGCCGATCATGATCGCGTCATCGGGTCCGACCTCCGCGCGCTCGAGCGCGATCGCGATGATCCCGGGGTCGGGCTTCGCCGTGTCCACGTCCTCCCCGCTGGTGACCGCGTGCACCGCGTCGCCCAGATCGAGCACGCGCAGGAGGAGGTCCAGCTCCTCCTGCGGTGCCGACGTCGCGAGGACCACGCGCGCGCCCCGCTCGGCGATCGCCTGCACCAGCTCGCGCGCCCCGGGGAGCAGCACCAGTCGGGGTCCGAGCTCGGCGTAGTTCTTCGCGTGCAGCGTCTTCAGCTGCGTGCGGGTCTGCTCGTCGACGTCGTCGTCGGTCAGCATGCCGATCAGCTCGGACGAGTCGGCGCCGATCGCGCGCTGGATGCGCCAGGCCGGCACCTCGAGGTCGCACTGCCAGAACGCGCGCGCCCACGCCTCGATGTGCAGGAAGTTCGAGTCGACGAGCGTGCCGTCGATGTCGAAGAGCACCGCGGTGGTGCGGGTGACGTGCGTCGTGGTGATGGTGTCGCTCGTGCTGTCTGCCGTCATGCTCGTGTCGTCCTCCGCTGTCGGGTCGTTCGCGCTGTCGTCGTGCTCGCGCTGTCGTCGTCGGCCCGGCGCCGTCACCAGGGGGAGGACGGCACGTTACTCCGGGCGAGAGGCGGGGTGAGACCCCCTTGCGCGACGTCGCCCCGCACGATCGCGTCGAGGATCCGGTCCACCTCGGCGACGCCGTCGGCGTCGGCGGGCAGCAGGAAGCGTCGGTCGCCGAGGTTCACGGACACCGACGTCGGACCGACACTCCAGTGCACCGGACGGGCGCCCTCCGCCTCGGGCAGCAGGCTCGCCCTCCGTCCCCCGTGCAGAGAGCGGATGCGCAGCCGCGCCCCGTGGTCGTGGTGCAGCCGCACCAGCCGCTCGTGGAGCGCAGCGATCACCTCGGCCGGCGGCGGAGGAGGCGATTCGCGCACGGCCTCCCGCAGCGCCTCGTACTCGGGGAGGTCCGTGCGGTCGTCGATCTCGAGGACCGCCGTCAGGTCGATCCCGCCGCGAGTGCCGTCCCAGCCGTCGAGCCGCTGCACGCGCCGCCGACTCCGGTCCGGAACGAGGACTCCCTCGCCGATCGCGAGCCGTGCGCCGAGGACCGTGCGTCCGACCAGCCCGCGGACCACGCCCGCCACCGGTCGAGCGGGCCTCGTCGGCTCGTGGTGCTCCTCCAGTAACCTCGGGCGGACCCCCGGGCTCCGAGGCTCGAGCGCGATCAGCGTCCAGGTCACCCTGTCGCCGACCGCGAACGGCTCCCCGCAGCAGGTCATCGCCCACCCCTCCAGCTCGACGTCGACGAGGTCGTCGTTCACCGCTTCGTCCGCCGGCGCTCCGCCCGTCGCGGCCTCGTCCGTCGCCGTTCCGATCCTCGCTGCCTCGTCGGTCGCCGTTCCGTCCCTCGCTGCTTCGTCCGCCGCCGTTCCGTTCCTCGCCGGTTCGGCGTCGGCCCCGTCGCGCTCGTGGACGGTGTGCTCGCTGATCATCGTTCCCCCGTCGTCATCCAGCTGTCGTCCCACCGGCGTCCCCGCGCCGTCCCCTCAGACCATCGTCACCGATGCGCCTCCTCCGTCGGCGACATCCCGCCGTGCATCCCCTGCCACTCAGAACGGAGGGGGATCGCCGTCGCGCCGCCACTCCGACGCACCCCCGAAGAGCCGTTCCGGCGGCTCCGGTGGTTCCGGTGCGGTCGTGTGGTGTCGTCCGGTGGGGCTGGTGCACTCGAGGACACCGCCCGGATGGTGGTGGACCTGCCAGGTGGTGGTGTGGCGGAGTCGGTGGTGGTGGCGGCAGAGGTGGGCGAGGTTGTCGGCATCGGTGGGTCCGTCGTGCTGCCATTCGACCGTGTGGTCGACGTCGCTGTCGCGGGCGGACCGGGTGCAGCCGGGGAACCGGCAGGTGACGTCGCGGGCGGCGAGGGCCCGGCGGAGGTCGGCGGGGACGCGGTAGGTGGTGCGGCCGACGGAGAGGATCGCTCCGGTCTCGGGGTGGGTGAGGATCCGGGTGAAGGACGGCGCGTCGGCGGCCAGGCGCCGGGCGGTGGCGGGGTCGATGGGGCCGTAGCCGTCGAGGATGCCGGGCTCGTCGGATCGTCCGAGGAGGGTCAGGACGGGAACGGTGACGGAGACCTGCGGGCGGATTCCCCGCAGGATCGCCGTCATCGGCTGCGAAGCGTCGGAGCTCGGCACGGTCTCGCCGTCGAGCAGTAGTGCGGCGGCGACGTCGGCGCGCAACTGCCCGAGGGTCCGTTCCTCGTCGGGGTTCTCGTGCAGGCTGCGGGCGGTTCGGTCGATGCGGTCGAAGGCTCCGTGCGCTTCCGGGGCGGGGAGGTGGAGGCGGAGGGTGGCCATGCCGTCGAGGTCGCCGTCGAGCCAGACGCCGCGGCGGGCGGCGCACCGCGTGTGCCGGTCGGTGAGGGACTCCGGGTGCAGGCGTTCGCGCAGGGAGCGCAGGCGGCGGCGGAGTTGGGGAGGCGTGCAGTCGCGGGCGAGGGCTGCGGCGGCGTCGTCGAAGCGGCCGCGCACGTCGACTGGGAGATCGAGCGCGGCTCGGATGATCACGCGGGCGTGCTCGGGTGCGATCGCGGCCTCGCGGAGGGCGGTGAGCGTCTCGGGCAGCTCGTTGACGAGCATCCGGCTCTCCTCGACGAGGATGCCGGCGAGGGATTCGGAGATCCGCATCCCGGTTGCGATCTCGGCGACGAGCGCGCGCATCGCGGCCTCCTCGCGTTCGACGTGCGCCTGCACGCTCGGATCCACGAGCGCATCCGGGAGCGTCATCGCCGTGCGGCGGGCGAGCTCGATCAGCTCCGCCCGCTCGGCTTCCGCCCGGGCGCGGAACGCGTCGACCGCGCAGGCGGCTCCGACGGCGGCGACGAGGGCGTCGTCGAAGCACTCGCGCACGCTCGGACCACCGCCCGCCGGCCTTGCTTCGACATCCAGAAGAACCATACGAGGATGACACCAGCGACCACCGACACCACAGCCGCAATCGCGCCACGAGGCGGTGGAACGCGCCAGGGAGGGGGCGGAGGTGGGGCTGCTGGTGGACGTGGATCTCGATACGCCCGCTGCGCGGGCTACTCGATCAGCAAGAAGGAGCGCGGGCTGTCCATCAGTAGGAAGGAGCGGGCTGCTCGATCGGCAAGAGGGGCACGGGCTACTCGATCCCTCAGAGGAGCGCGGGCGGGTTGATCAGCGGGGGAGGGAGGGCCGTCTCCGCACCGACCGGAGCGGCACGGCCCGACGCTCTACCGCACCCGCCGCGGCACCGTGAACACCGTCTCGACGCCCGGCGAGTACAGCACCGAGTCCGGAGCCCGCCCCGCGAGCCCCGGGAATCCCGCCTGCTCGAGCAGCCCGTCGTCCAGCGCCAGCAGCTCGGCCCGCTGCAGCGGCCACGGCCTGTGCAGGTTCCGTCCGTACCAGGTCGAACCCAGGTGCGTCTCGTGGTACGCCCAGCGCGAGGTCAGGAACGACGCGAGCGCATCCTCCGCCGCCGACGACTCCGGCGTGGGCCGCACGACGATCCGCGACCGCGCCTCCGGCCGCCCGATCCGCGACGTCTCGTAGACCACCGCGCCGTGGCGGTGCTCGATGCTCATGCGGGCCCACCGGTAGGGCAGCCCGAACACGGCCTGCGCGGTGAGCACAGGGAGCAGGTGGGAGGCGTCGAGCGAGACGAAGACGACTCCGCGGCGGCCCTGGTCGTCGACGGAGTAGAGGCGCACGTTCACCTCGGGGAACGTGCCGAGCCAGGGCACCCTCGGCCCGCCGAGGAACGCGGTGCGCGAGAGGCGGAAGGGGATGAGGCCGACCCAGGAGGAGCCGTCGTGCTCATCCGGTCGGGTGCCGCGGGGCAGGTGCGGCGCCACGAGCGACGCGTCGACCCGCCAGTGCAGGAAGGCGGCCTCGGTCCAGCGCTGGCGGAGGATCCGCGGCCCGCCGAGCGGGGGAGCGGAGCGGGTCAGGGGTTCGAGGGCAGGCACCCGCCCATGGTGGACCTCCGTGCTGCGAACCACCCGCACCGCGACAGCCGGCGCACAGGCTCCCGCCCGGTGCCCTCGGATATGCTGACCGGACGTTCAACCAGAGTCGGCGCCGCGCGCCAGGAACGGTGAGGATCCCCCGATGACCGAGGCCCTGCAGCCGCCTGTCCAGAACGCTCTGTCGCTCACTCCGCCGGAGCCCGTCGCCGCGGTGCCCACGACCTCGGCGCCCTCCATCGCGCCGAAGGTGCCGGAGCAGGCGCTGCCCGGCCTCGAAGCGAAGGTCGACGGCTACCTCGCGTCGCTCCTGCAGTCGGAGGCCCGCAGCCCCGAGTTCGCGGCGAAGGCGAACGACATCCGCACGATGGGCGACGCCGACATCCGCTCGGCCGCCGACTCGTCGAATCGCCTGCTCAAGGCGCCGGTGCGCGCCCTGCAGGAGGGCGGCCTCAGCGAGGGCTCCACCATCGGCAAGACGCTGCTGGAGCTGCGCCGCACGGTCGAGGACCTCGATCCGTCCGAGGACAACGTGCAGAAGAAGATCCTCGGCTTCATCCCGTTCGGCAACAAGATCACCGACTACTTCCGCCGCTACGAGAGCGCGCAGACCCACCTGAACGCCATCATCCAGGCGCTCTACGACGGGCAGGACGAGCTCCGCAAGGACAACGCCGCGCTCAACCTCGAGAAGCAGCACCTCTGGGAGACGATGACGCGTCTCAACGAGTACATCTACGTCGCCGAGCGCCTCGACGTGAAGCTGTCGGCCAAGATCGCCGAGCTCGACGCGACCGACCCCGACCGCGCCCGTGCTCTGCGCGAGGACGTCCTCTTCTACGCGCGCCAGAAGCACCAGGACCTGCTGACCCAGCTGGCCGTGTCGATCCAGGGCTACCTCGCGATCGACGTGGTCATCAAGAACAACGTCGAGCTGATCAAGGGCGTCGACCGCGCGACCACGACCACGGTCTCGGCGCTCCGCACCGCGGTCATCGTGGCGCAGGCGCTCGCCAACCAGCGGCTCGTGCTCGACCAGATCACGGCGCTGAACACGACCACCTCGAACATGATCGAGGCGACGTCGCGGATGCTCGCCGAGCAGTCCGCGAACATCCAGTCGCAGGCCGCATCGGCGACCGTCGGGCTGCCGCAGCTGCAGGCCGCGTTCGCGAACATCTACCAGACCATGGACTCGATCTCGGACTTCAAGATCAAGGCGCTGGACAGCATGGCCCAGACGGTGGGCGTGCTGCAGACCGAGACCGCGAAGGCCGGCGAGTACGTGGAGCGGGCCCGCCGCAGCAACGCCGACATCGACGCGACGTCCTCGCTCGATCTCGGCCGCTAGGGGACGGGATGGGCTGGCTGTCGCGCCTGTTCGGCGGCTCCGATCCGGCGCCCGCGGAGACGGCCCCGGCGCTCCCGGCCGCGCCGACGAGCGACGACATCCTCGCCGCGCTCGACCGGGTGAAGGCCGAGACGGAGGGGCGGGTCGCCCCGTTCGTCGCGGCGCGCATCCGCCGGATCGACGAGACCGTGCGCGAGATGGTGCCCCGGCTCGACCGCCTCGGCGGCATGAGCCAGCAGGGCCACACCGTCGTCGCGACCGCCACCAGCTACCTGCCGGAGGCGGTGGAGGGCTACCTCCGCCTGCCCCGCGACTTCGCCGACCGTCGCGCCGTCCACAAGGGGAAGACCTCGCTGATGATCCTGACCGACCAGCTCGACATCCTCGGAGGGACGCTCGACCGCATCTCGGACGCCGTCTCGCGCCAGGACGCGTCGGCGCTGATCGCGCACGGGCAGTTCCTGGCCGACAAGTTCGCGGAGTCGTCGCTCGGCGGCAACCCGCTCGAGGGCGGTCCGGTGGGCGGCGGCTCCACCGCGCCGGCCGGTCCGCAGCAGAGCGGCCCGCTGACCCCGCCGAGCGCCTCGTGACCGCGCTCGTCCCGGCGCTCGACGCCCTCGTGCTCGCCGGCTCCGCGGCCGGACTCGACGCCGCCGCCGTGCGCGACGAGGGCGCCCGCCTCGCGGCCGCCGTCGCCGAGTCGATCACCGGAGCCGGCCCCGACTGGCTCGAGGCGACCGGCACGTCCGGCGGGCTCGAGTCCTTCTTCACCGCCGCTTCGAGCGCCCGCCGCTGGCGCAGCGGCCCGACCGACCACCTCGCCGCCCTCGTGCGCGCCGGGTCCGACCACGCACCCGCCTATGCGCGGGCGCTCACCGAGGTCGTCTCGGCCGCCAGCGCGCTCGGTGACCCCGGCATCGGAGGCATCGCCTCGGCGTCCGCGACCGCCGCGGCCCAGCTCGCGGCGATCCCGCAGCGGGAGGCGCCCCGCGCGCCCCGCGCACCGGCCGCACCCGCCGCACCGAGCGACTCCCTCTTCCCCGCCCCCGACCTGCTCCCGCAGGGCGTCCCCGGAGTCGACGAGATCCTCGCGCGCCTGCGCCGCACCGAGCACGACGGACCGCAGGACGATCCGGGCGGACCGGCCGCGGCCGCCCCCTCCGCGTCCCCCGTCGCCCAGGAGGAGCCCGAGGAGCTCCCTCCGCCCGAGTCGATCGACGACCTCATGGCCGAGCTCGACGCCCTGATCGGCCTCGACCGGGTGAAGAGCGAGATCAAGCGGCAGACGCAGCTGCTCCGGATCGACACGCTGCGGCAGGCGGCCGGGCTCTCCACTCCGACCCTCACGCGCCACCTCGTCTTCACCGGCAACCCCGGTACCGGCAAGACCACCGTCGCCCGCCTCGTCTCGCGCATCTACCGCTCGCTCGGGATCCTCTCGAAGGGCGTGCTCGTCGAGGTCGACCGCTCGGAGCTGGTCGCCGGCTACCTGGGGCAGACGGCCACCAAGACCGCCGAGGTCATCGCGTCGGCCCGCGGCGGCGTGCTCTTCATCGACGAGGCCTACGCGCTCGCGCTCGACCAGTACGGCGCCGAGGCGGTCACGACCCTGGTGAAGGACATGGAGGACCACCGCGGCGATCTGGTCGTCATCGTGGCGGGCTACTCCGGGCCCATGCAGGGCTTCCTCGACACCAACCCCGGCCTCGCCAGCCGCTTCTCGACCACGATCGACTTCGCCGACTACACCGACGACGAGCTGTCGGCGATCTTCGCGCGCCTGGCCTCGTCGGCCGATTTCGAGCCGACGGAGGAGGCGGTCGCCGCGTTCGCCGAGCTCGCGTCCGCGCAGCAGCGCACCGAGGCGTTCGGCAACGGCCGCTGGGTGCGCAACGTGCTCGACGCCGCCATCGCGCGCCACGCCTGGCGCCTGCGCGACGTCGAGGAGCCGACGCTCGACGACCTGCGGATCCTGCAGCCCGAGGACATCACCGAGAGCGCGGAGGCCGCGGAGGAGACCCCCGCACTCGACGCCCCGACGACGGAGGAGACCGCATGAGCACCGCGCCCGCCGCCCGCCCCGCCGCCGCGCCCCCGCAGCAGGCTCCGGCGCCACCGCTCGTGCAGATCGCGAACCACCCCGCCGCGAAGAAGCCGTCGCTCCTCGTCCGCGCCACCTCCACCACTCCGCGCCTGTTCCGCACGCTCCTGGTCCTCACCGCGCTCGCCGCCGTGCTGTTCGGGCTCTTCGCCCAGCAGACCGGGGCGCTGCAGGCCCGCGCGGCCGCCGAGGCCCGGGCGCAGTCGGCGCAGCTCGTCGGCGTGCAGGAGGTCCGGAACCTCCTGGTCGACGCCAACGCCGTCGCGGCCAACACGTTCCTCGTGGGCGGTCTCGAACCGGCGGAGCAGCGGCAGCGCTACTCGACGAGCCTCGCCGAGGCGACGTCGCAGCTGACCGACCTCGCCGCGGCCGAGCCTGCCGACGCGCCGCTGCTCGCGACCGTCGCCACGAAGGTCGCCGTCTACAGCGGCCTCGTCGAGCAGGCCCGGGCCAACAACCGCCAGGGCTTCCCGGTGGGCTCGGCCTACCTCGACCAGGCGTCGGCGCAGCTGACCGACGCCGACGACGGGATCCTGGAGGATCTCGAGTCGCTCGTCTCCCAGGGCGCCGACCGGGTCGCGAGCGCCTACGACACGGTCCGCTTCAGCGTCCTGCTGATGATCGGCTCCCTCGTGATGCTGCTGGTGCTGATCGCCGCGCAGATCGCGCTCGCGCGGCGCACGCACCGCTACCTCAACCGGCCGCTCGCGACCGCGACCGGGCTGCTCCTGCTGCTCGGCATCGCCGGCACCGGGGTCTACGGAGTCGCGGCCTCGAACGCCGCGACGGTGCGCTCCGAGAGCTACCGCGCCACCCTCGCCGTCTCGCAGGCGCTCACCGCCGCGACCGACGCGAAGTCGCTCGAGAGCTTCACCCTGATCAAGCGCGGCTCCGGGGCTGCCCTCGAGGCCGACTTCCAGGAGGCGGCGACCGAGGCCGAGCGCCAGCTCCAGCGGGGCATCGGGAGCGGGATCGTCGACGGGTCGCTGCTCGGCGAGCTGCAGTCCTGGCTGACCCTGCACGACGGCATCCGGAAGGCCTACGACGAGGGGCGGTGGGACGAGGCGGTCGCCCTCGCCGTCGACACGAAGGACGGCTCAGCCAACGCCGCGTTCACCGCGTTCCAGGCCGACGCCCGCGAGACGGTCCGCACCGACGCCGCCACCGCGTCCTCGACGCTGGGGGAGTGGAGCTCCATCTCCTCGCTCACCTCGTGGGTCCTGCTGGCCGCGGGGCTCGTGGGGGCCGTCCTCGCCTGGCGAGGCCTCTCGCAGCGACTGGAGGAGTACCGATGAACCGGATCCGCACCGCGGCCCTCGCGCTCGTCACGGCGGCGGTCCTCGCCGTCTCGGGCTGCACCACGGGAGCCGACGACCTCGGCACGCTCGTGTCGGCGCCGGCCGAGACCGCCACTCCCGCGCCGACCACGACCGCCGCGCCGCCGACCGCGGACTGCACGCCGTCGGCCACCACCTCCTACGCCCCCACGGGTGTCACCGACAGCGCGACGCTCACCGAGATCCGCGACCGCGGGTCGCTCCGGGTCGGCGTCTCGGCCGACACCCTCCTGATGAGCGCGCGCAACCCGCTCACCGGCACGATCGAGGGCTTCGACATCGACATCGCCCGCGAGATCGCCCGCGCGATCCTCGGCAGCCCCGACGCGATCACTTACGTCGTCATCACCTCGGCGCAGCGCCTCCCCGCGCTCACCGGCGGCGAGGGCGCGCCCCAGGTCGACCTGGTGGCCCGCACGCTGACCATGACCTGCGACCGCTGGAGCACGATCGCGTTCTCCTCCGAGTACTACGGAGCGGGTCTGAAGCTGCTCGTCTCGGCGAGCAGCGACGCGACCAGCATCCAGGACCTCGAGGCGGCCGACGAGCCGCAGCAGGTCTGCGCCCCGCGCGCGACCACGACGCTCAGCCGGCTCGAGAACGAGTACCCGGGAGTGGAGGCGGTGGCCGCCGACACGCACACGCAGTGTCTCGCGCTGTTCCAGGAGGGATCCGTCGACGCGATCGCGGGCGACGACACGATCCTCGCGGGCTTCGTCGCGCAGGACCCCTACGCGAAGGTCATCGGCGAGCCGCTGAGCTCCGAGCCGTACGGCCTGGGCATGGCGGCCGACGACGTCGACTTCGTGCGCTTCGTGAACGGCGCGCTCGACTCCCTCCGCTCGGACGGCCGCTGGCAGAGCATCTACGACCGCTGGCTGGGCGAGCTCGGCGAGGCCGCGCCGCCCGAGCCGGTCTACGGGCGATGACGACGGGCGCCGGAGTCGCGGAGGGCACGCCGGTCGCGCCGGGCCGCCTGGGCGAGGCGATCCCGCAGCGCGAGCTGTTCGAGTACCTGGCGCAGCTGACCCGCTGGCTGGACCGCACGGGCCGTGAGCTGACCCGGTTGGATGCGGCGGCGCTCGCGTCCCCGCAGGCCGACAGCTACACCTCCGACATCGTGCTCGCCCAGTCGCTGCGCGAATCGGTCACGCGGCGGCTCGCCGAGCTCGAGACCGTCTGGGACTCGGGACGGGTCGACTCCGTCGCCCGGGAGCGGATGTCGCAGCTCATCTGGGGACGCCTCGACGCGGCGAGCGGGCGCGGCGGGAGTGCGGCGGTCTCCCTCGTCGAGGCCGTGCGCCTCTGCGACGCGGTCGTG
Source organism: Rathayibacter caricis DSM 15933 (assembly GCF_003044275.1). Classification (NCBI taxonomy): domain Bacteria; kingdom Bacillati; phylum Actinomycetota; class Actinomycetes; order Micrococcales; family Microbacteriaceae; genus Rathayibacter; species Rathayibacter caricis. The sequence continues at coordinate 1,872,486 of NZ_PZPL01000001.1, forward strand.
GGGCAGCTGAAGTCGCGACTCGAGCTCGACCCGAGCGGCACCGACACCGCGGGACGCATCGTGGGCGTCCGCGCCGAGATCGAGCGCTGCCGCGATCTCACGCAGGACGCGCGCGGAGTGGTCGACCGTCCCGCCGCGCAGCGCGTCGCCGTGCTGCGCTCGCGCCTGGACGCGCTGGCCGAGAAGGCGGGCAGGGGAGCCGACGTGTCGGGTCCGCTCGGACAGCTCGAGAGCGACTCCGCCCGCCTCGAGCGCGACCTGATCATCGCCGCGTCGCAGCGCCGCGGGCTCGAGCGCGACCGGCAGCGCGCCCGCGAGCTGGCCGAGGCTGCCGAGCGCCGCGAGACGCCGCTCCGGGAACTGGTCGCGCGCTGCCGGCGCGAGATCGCGGATCCGCCCCGACTCGCCGTGCCCGATGTCTCGCGCCTCGGCGAAGCGCCCGCGGACCGCGACGGGCTGGACGAGTACCTCGGCCGCCTCACCGCGGTCGGGCGGGCGTTCGACGCCGTCGAGGCGGCCTACACGTCTCCGCTGCGCGAGCGGGCCGCGCTCGGCTTCCGGCTGCGGGCGCTCCGCGAGCGCGCCGCAGCGAACGGCCGCGCCGCCACCGCCGTCGGACGCGCCGCCGAGGAGGAGGTGCGCGCCGCGCTGGAGGCGGTGCCCTGCTCCGTCCCGCTCGCCCGTCACTTCGTCGAGCAGTACGACGTCGTCACCCGAGATCTGCCGCACCACCGGAAGGCCACCCCATGAACGGCGAACCCTGCACCGCGACTCCGGGCTGCACCGGGACGATCGAGGACGGCTACTGCAACGTCTGCGGATCCCCGCCCCCGGAAGGCGGCGCCGGACCGGCCGCCTCGACGCCGACCGCACGACGAGCTGCCCCGACCGCGGCTCCCGCCACCGCGTCCGCCGCCTTCGGCACCGGGTTCGTCGAGGGCTCCCCGAACGCCTCCGCCCCCGTCGGATCGAGCATCGAGGAGGCGGCGACCGCGCGCAGCGGACGCACCTCCTCCGCCCGCCTCGCGACCGCCGCGCTCGGCTCCGCCCGCACCGCGCAGACCGGCTCCAAGGTGACCCGCCGCGTCGGCACCACCTCGACGCGTCTGCGCGGACCGCGGCTGGGCGCCGGTCTGACCACCGTGCCCTCGCGCCCCGCCGCCGACCCGATGGCCGCGCTGATGACGGAGGCGGTGCTCCCGGAGCGCAAGCGCTTCTGCTCGAACTGCGGCACCGCTGTGGGCCGCGGCCGCGACGGCAAGCCGGGCCGCACCGAGGGCTTCTGCCCCAACTGCCGCACCCCGTTCTCGTTCACCCCGCAGCTGCAGAAGGGCGACGTGGTCGGCGGGCAGTACGAGGTCGTCGGCTGCCTCGCCTACGGCGGACTCGGCTGGATCTACCTCGCTCGCGACCGCAACGTCTCGGGGCGCTGGGTGGTGCTGAAGGGCCTGCTCAACTCGGGCGACCCGGACGCGTACGCCGCGGCGGTCACCGAGCGGCAGTTCCTCGCCGAGGTGGAGCATCCGCTGATCGTCGAGATCTACAACTTCGTGCTGCACGAGGGCGCCGGCTACATCGTGATGGAGTACGTCGGCGGCCCGAGCCTCAAGCAGATCCTCAAGGAGCGGCTGGAGGCGAACGGCGGCAGCGCCGATCCGCTGCCCGTCGACCAGGCGCTCGCGTTCGTGCTCGAGGTGATGCCCGCCTTCGCGTACCTGCACGACCACGGACTGCTCTACTGCGACTTCAAGCCCGACAACATGATCCAGGTGGGCGACCAGGTGAAGCTGATCGACCTCGGCGGGGTGCGCCGCGCCGACGACGACGCCTCCGCGATCTACGGCACCGTCGGCTACCAGGCGCCGGAGGTGCCCGAGGTCGGCCCGTCGATCGCGTCCGACGTGTACACGATCGGACGCACGCTCGCCTCGCTGGTACTGGACTTCCGCGGGAACCAGACGACGTACGTCGCGTCCCTCCCGCCGGTGTCCGAGACGCCGCTGTTCCAGCGCTACGACTCCTTCTACCGGCTCGTCGCGAAGGCGTGCGCGCCGGATCCGCAGGACCGGTTCGCGACGGTCGACGAGATGCGCGGGCAGCTGCTGGGGGTCCTCCGCGAGGTGGTCGCGACCGACCGCGGACCCGGGCACCCGTCGCTGCACTCGACCGAGTCGGCGCTCTTCGAGGCGCCGGTCGCCGACGTGGTCGACCGCCCGCTGCCCTGGGACGCGCTGCCGCTGCTGAAGATCGACGAGTCCGACGCTGCGAAGGCGTGGCTCGCGGGGGTGAACGTCGCCGACCCGATCGTGCGCCTGCGCGCGCTCGCACTCGCTCCGACCGTCACCGTCGAGGTGCGGCTCGCCCGGGCCCGCGCCGCGATCGAGGCCGAGCGGTGGGACGAGGTGTCGCGCGCGACGGGCGAGATCCTGGCGGAGGACCCGTGGGAGTGGCGGGCCGTGTGGATGAGCGGTCTCGCGCAGCTCGCGCACGGCGACCACCTCGGCGCCCGCGCCTCCTTCAACACCGTGTACGGGCAGGTGCCCGGCGAGTTGGCGCCGAAGCTGGCGCTCGCGGCGGCGTGCGAGTCGAGCGGCGAGCCCGAGGTGGCGGAGTCGCTCTACGTGATCTGCGCACGCTCGGACGCGAACTACACGGCCCCCGCCGCCTTCGGCCTCGCCCGGGTGCGGCAGGAGCGCGGCGACCTCGACGGGGCACTCGACGCGCTCGACATCGTCACCCCGACCCGCTCCTCGTTCCTCGACGCCCGCCGGCGCCGGGCCGAGCTGCTCGCCGAGTCGGGCCGCGGACTGCCCTCGCTCTCGGCCGCGCTGTCGAGCGTCGACTCCCTCGCGATCGACCCGCGCACCCGGCTCGAGCTGACCACCGGGGTGCTGGAGTCGGCGCTGGAGCTGGTGCGGCGCGACGGACCCGCCGAGGGGGCGATGCTCGGCACGGTGGAGGCGACCGAGCCGGCGATCCGCGACGGGCTCGAGGCGTCCTACCGGGCGCTCGCCGCATCCACCCGGGAGCGCGAGCAGCGACTCGAGCTGGTCGACAAGGCGAACGCGGTGCGCCGCTGGACGATGACGTGAGCGGGGGAGAGCTCTCCACTCCGTGCCCCGTCTGCGGCGAGCCGGTCACGGCCGGGGACGCCTTCTGCGAGGCGTGCGGAGCGACGCTGATCGTCGCGGCCGCCGCGCCCGCGCCGCCCCCCGCCGTCGAGGGCACCCGCGCCGCCTGCGTCTTCTGCGGAGGAGCCGTCGCCGACGACGGCTACTGCGAGCAGTGCGGCCAGCGGGCTCCGACCGAGCGCGAGCACTGGGCCGAGGCGCCGCATCCGCTCGTCGGAGGCGTCTGCGACCGCGGGATCCGGCACGCGGCCAACGAGGACGCGATGGCGATCGGCGCTGTGGCGGCCGAGGACGGCGCCCTGCGCACGGCGCTCCTCGTCGTCTGCGACGGCGTCTCGTCGACCCCCGACTCCGACACCGCGTCCCTCGCCGCGGCCCGTGCCGCCCTGAGCGCGCTGCAGGCCGAGGTCGGCGGCGGGGCGCGCGGTGCCGAGCGCTGGGGGGCGCTGCTGCAGATGGCGACGGCGCGCGCCTCCGGAGCGATCGACGCGGCCGTGCCGGAGAAGCGCGACAACCCGCCGTCGTGCACGTTCACGGCTGCGATCCTCGAGGGGTCGCTGCTGGTCACCGGGAACGTCGGCGACAGCCGCTGCTACTGGCTCCCCGACGCGGGAGCCCCGCGGCAGCTCACCGTCGACGACTCGTGGGCCCAGGAGCAGATCGCGTCCGGGATGAGCCGCGCCGAGGCCGAGACCTCGCCGGACGCCCACGCGATCACCCGCTGGCTCGGTGCCGACGCGCACGACGAGGAGCCGCGGCTGTCGACCACGGTGCTCGACGAGCCCGGCTGGGTGCTCGCGTGCTCGGACGGACTGTGGAACTACGCCTCGCCCGCCGAGGACCTCGCCGGGGTGCTGCACGACGCCGAGCAGCGCGTCGGGAGCGATCCGGTGACGCTCGCCGAGGCGCTCGTCGCGTGGGCCAACGCGCAGGGCGGGCACGACAACATCACGGCGGCTCTGGCGCGCTTCGAGGTGACTGCGGAGTAGCGGGTCCGTCCAGTCGGCCGAGGGTCGTCTGGACGAATCCGTCACTCCGTCGCCGGGCGCGGTCCCTACGCTCGACCCCATGAGCCTCGCCGAGTCCCGCACCGAGCTGTCCATCGTCGGCCACTGGATCGACGGGGCGCCCTCCGCCTCCTCGTCCGGTCGGACCGCGCCCGTCTACGACCCGGCGCTGGGAGTCGTGAGCCGCGAGGTCGCGCTCGCCGACGCCGCCGAGATCGACGCGGCCGTCGCCTCCGCCAAGGCGGCCTTCCCGGCCTGGCGCGACACGTCGCTGGCGAAGCGGCAGCAGATCCTGTTCCGGTTCCGCGAGCTGCTGGAGTCGAAGAAGGGCGAGCTGGCCGAGATCATCACGTCGGAGCACGGCAAGGTCGTGTCGGACGCGATGGGCGAGATCACGCGCGGCCAGGAGGTCGTCGAGTTCGCTACGACGCTGGCGCACCACCTGAAGGGGGAGTACTCCGAGCAGGTCTCGACCGGCGTCGACGTGTACTCGACGAAGCAGCCGCTGGGCGTCGTCGGGATCATCTCTCCGTTCAACTTCCCGGCCATGGTGCCGATGTGGTTCTTCCCGATCGCGATCGCGGCGGGCAACACGGTCGTCGTGAAGCCGTCCGAGAAGGACCCGTCGGCGGCGATCTGGCTCGGAGCGCTCTGGAAGGAGGCCGGCCTGCCCGACGGCGTGTACACCGTGCTCAACGGCGACAAGGTCGCGGTGGACGGACTGCTGGAGCACCCGGACGTCCGCTCGATCTCGTTCGTGGGATCGACTCCGATCGCGCAGTACGTGTACGAGACCGGCACCAAGCACGGCAAGCGCGTGCAGGCCCTCGGTGGGGCGAAGAACCACATGCTGGTGCTGCCGGACGCGGATCTCGACCTGGTGGCCGACTCCGCCATCAACGCGGGCTTCGGCTCCGCGGGGGAGCGTTGCATGGCGATCTCGGTCGTGGTCGCGGTCGAGCCGGTGGCGGACGAGTTGATCTCGAAGATCCAGGACCGGGCGTCGCAGCTGCGCATCGGCGACGGGCGCCGCGGCTGCGACATGGGGCCCCTCGTGACGGAGCAGCACCGCGACAAGGTCGCGTCGTACATCGCGATCGCGGAGGAGGACGGGGCCGAGGTGGTCGTGGACGGTCGTGGCATCGAGGTCGACGGCGATGCGAACGGGTTCTGGCTGGGCCCGACGCTGCTGGACAAGGTGCCGACGACGTCGCGGGCGTACACGGAGGAGATCTTCGGGCCGGTGCTGTCGATCGTGCGCGTGCAGTCGTACGAGGAGGGCGTGGCGCTGATCAACGCGGGCGCGTTCGGCAACGGCACGGCGATCTTCACGAACGACGGAGGGGCGGCCCGCCGCTTCCAGAACGAGGTCCAGGTGGGCATGATCGGCATCAACGTGCCGATCCCGGTCCCGGTGGCGACGTTCTCGTTCGGCGGCTGGAAGTCGTCGCTGTTCGGCGACACCAAGGCCCACGGCGCGGAGGGGGTGCGCTTCTTCACGCAGCAGAAGGCGATCACCAGCCGCTGGCTCGACCCGTCGCACGGCGGCATCAACCTCGGCTTCCCGCAGAACTGAGCTGCGCAGCGGGCGTATCGAGACCCCCGTCACCAGGAGGGTGGATCTCGATACGCCCGCTGCGCGGGCTACTCGATCAGCAAGGGAAGCCCGCTCCCAGCCTGCTGGTCGAGTAGCCGTCGCAGGCGGCGTCTCGAGACGCCCGCTTCCAGCAGGGGGCCCGCTCAGCGCACGAACGCCAGGGCCAGCCAGAGCTCGGTGCGGGCCGACACGTCGTCGAGGTCGATGCCGAGCAGGCGCTCGATCGCGGTGATGCGGTTGCGGAGGGTGTGCCGGTGGACGCCGAGCTCGCGGGCGGCCGGCTCCCACGCGCCGTTGCGGCCGAGCCAGACGCGTGCGGTCTCGAGCAGCACGGCGCCCTCGGCGTTCAGCAGGGGAGCGAGCCGGCGGCGCGCGAGCGGCTCCGCGCCCGAGGCGGTCAGGAGTCCGAGCATGCCCTGGGCGGCGAGGTCCTCGAAGCGCAGGAGCGGCCGTTCGGCGGAGCTGCGCTCGGCCGCGCGCTGCGCCTCCTGCAGGGCCGCCTCGAGCGACGCCCAGTCGGTCGGAGCGGAGGCGCCGGCTGACACCCCGTGCCGCCCCAGGACCGCGGCGATCACCTCGAGGTCCTCGGCCCCGGTGATCAGCACGAGCGCCCCCTCGCGCTCGGCGAAGAAGACGCGCGCGCCGTTCTCCTCCGCGACCACCTCGAGCTCGTCGAGCAGCGAATCGCCGCGCACCGGCTCGGCCAGCACGCTGACCCGGAGCGGCGCCGCCGGCAGCGCGCCCCACACCTGACGCGCCGTGCGGGCCGCGACGTCGAACGCCCCCGCCACGAGCAGCTCGAGCAGCCCCGAGCGCAGTTGGCGCCGAGACGTGTCGAGCGCGCGCCGCTGCTCGAGCGCGATGCTCGCGAGCGCGATGACGCTCGCGACGAGGTCGTTGCCCGCCGGATCCAGGGGAGTCCCGGTGCCGACCGCGAGCACGCCGCGCAGGTGGTCGCGGCGCCCGAGCGTCTGCAGCGTGACTCCGCCCCCGTCGTCGAGGCGAAGCCCCGCCCGGCTGCCTCGCGAGAGCGTGTGCCGCACGGCCTCGGCGACCGAGCGCTCCGCCTCCGGGGGCACGTCGAGCCGCGTGGGCACCTGCACCCGCTGGCCGACCGCGTCGTAGAGGGCGACCCAGCAGCCGAGCTGCCGCTCCAGCTCCGAGAGGATCGCGGCGAGGCCGTCGGGCCGCAGCGCCGCGCGGGCGACCCGCCGCTGCGCCTCGAGCGACCACTCCAGCCGTTCGCGCTGCTCGCGCGAGATGACGTCGGCGACGAACCGGATGATGCCCATGAACGGGGTCAGGTCGGCGACCTCGAGCAGCGGCAGACCCTGCCGCTCGCAGGCGGCGATCAGCGCCTCCGGAACCTCGTCGTGCACGATGCCGATCGCGAAGCCGAGCGCGCGGATGCCGCGGCCGCGCAGGCGCGCGACGTACTCCTCCGAGAAGTCGGCCGCGTGCTCGCCGGCGAAGTGCACGCCGTCGGTGAGCAGCAGCTGCCCCGATTCGAGCCAGGGCGTCGGATCGACGAGGTCGGAGGAGTGCGCCCAGACCAGCGGGGCGTCGAGTGCCGCCTCGTCGTGCACGCCCGCGAGGACGTGGAGGGCGAACGCCGGTTCGGCGAGCAGGTCTCGGACGGTCGCGGGCACGGTGGCCTCCTGGGGACGGGATCGACGATCCGTCCATCGTAGGCGCCGGCGCTGGACGGATCCGCGCGCGCGGCCACTCCGGTTCCGCGGCAGGATGGGACGCACCGCCTCCGGAAGGACACCATGAGCACCGAGACCGTTCCGCCCGTCACCGCCCCCGGCCGCAGCAACGCCTCGGTCACCGAGGCCGACCGCTCGCGCGTCTTCCACTCGTGGTCGGCGCAGGGAGCGCTGAACCCGCTCCCGATCGCCGGCGGGCTGGGCGCCGAGGTCTGGGACGTCGACGGCACCCGCTACCTCGACTTCTCGAGCCAGCTCGTGAACGTCACGATCGGCTACCAGCACCCCAAGGTCGTCGCCGCGATCCAGGAGCAGGCGGCGGTGCTGACGACCGTCGGCCCCGCGTTCGCCAACGAGACCCGGGCCGAGGCCGCGCGCCTGATCACCGGCCTCGCCCCCGAGGGCTTCGAGAAGGTGTTCTTCACCAACGGCGGAGCCGACGCGAACGAGAACGCGATCCGCATGGCGCGACTGTTCACCGGCCGCGACAAGGTCGTCTCGCTGTACCGCTCGTACCACGGCAACACCGGAGCGGCGATCGTGTCGACCGGCGACTGGCGCCGCATCCCCAACGAGTACGCGCGCGGACACGTGCACGCCTTCGGCCCCTACCTCTACCGCAGCGAGTTCTGGGCCGAGACGCTCGAGCAGGAGTGCGAGCGCGCGCTCCACCACCTCGAGCGCGTCGTGCAGGCCGAGGGCCCGGAGTCGATCGCGGCGTTCCTGCTCGAGACCATCCCGGGCACGGCCGGCGTCCTCACTCCGCCGCCCGGCTACCTCGCCGGCGTGCGCGCGATCGCCGACCGCTACGGCATCCAGCTGATCCTCGACGAGGTGATGGCCGGGTTCGGCCGCACCGGCGAGTGGTTCGCCTTCGACGCGTTCGACGTGCGCCCCGACCTGATCACCTTCGCGAAGGGCGTCAACTCGGGCTACGTGCCCATCGGAGGAGTCGTCATCTCGGAGGAGATCGCGCACCACTTCGACGAGCGCGTGTTCCCGGGCGGGCTCACCTACTCCGGTCACCCGCTCGCGGCGGCGAGCGTCGTCGCGACCCTGACCGCGATGGCGGAGGAGGGGATCGTCGAGAACGCGAAGACCATCGGCTCCGAGCACCTCGCGCCCGGGCTCGCCGCGCTGCAGGCGAAGCACGACGTCATCGGCGAGGTCCGCGGCTCGGGCGTCTTCTGGGCGCTGGAGCTCGTCGAGGACCGCGGGACGCGGGCGCCCGTGCCGGCCGCCTCGGTCGCTCGCCTGAAGTCGGACCTGCTGTCGCGCGGGCTCCTGCCGTTCACCGCGGACAACCGCATCCACGTGGTCCCGCCGGCCGTCGTCACCCCCGAGCAGGTCGCCCGCGGCCTCTCGATCCTCGACGACGCCCTGACCGCCTTCAGCGGCTGACGCGGGCTGAGGCGGGTCTCGATACGCCCCTGTTGGCTGCTCGTTCCGCGAGGAATGGCTGCCTTCTGCTGATCGAGTAGGCCGCGGAGCGGCCGTATCGAGATCCACCGACTCCTAGCGGTGGTGGGTCTCGATACGCCCCTGCGGGGCTACTCGACCAGCAAGGGAGTGGCCGCCTCTTGCTGATCGAGTAGGCCGCGGAGCGGCCGTATCGAGATCCGCGGTGTCCGGTGGTGGTGGGTCTCGATACGCCCCTGCGGGGCTACTCGACCAGCGAGGGGGCGGGGCAGCCGCGCTCCGCGGGGAGTGGCCGCCTCTTGCTGATCGAGTAGGCCGCGGAGCGGCCGTATCGAGATCCGCGGTGTTCGGTGGTGGTGGGTCTCGATAGGCCCCTGCGGGGCTACTCGACCAGCGAAGGACCGGGCCAGCCGCGCTCCTCGAGGCGTATCCGGGAATCCGCGTCCCAGCGGATTCCCGTCGCCGATCGCAGGACGCTCTGCGGAACGCGCCCCTCTGCCGAAGCCGACTGCGGCACGCCGCCCCGCGGCGTGCACGAGGCTTCATCACCGCCCTAACCGAGGCTGTGCAGAGTGAAGGCGGTGACGAAGCCGAGCACGGAGTACAGCCCCGTCAGCACGTTGTCCCGGTCGAACGCCTCCGGGATCATCGTGTTCGAGATCATCGCGAGGATCGCGCCCGCGGCGACCGTCGTGACGAACGCGACCACGGCTCCCGGCGCCGTCGCGAACACGAGGAAGCCGACGAGCGCGGCGGCGGCCGACGCCGCCGCGATCCCGCCCCACACCGTGAAGACGTAGCGGGCGGAGCGGCCGTCGGCCTTCATCCCGGCCGTCGACGAGAGTCCCTCGGGCAGGTTCGAGATCGCGACCGCGGCGACGATCGGCACGCTGATCGCCGCTCCCGAGCCGCCCTGCGCCACCGACAGCCCGAGCACGATCGACTCCGGCACTCCGTCGATCAGCGCGCCGGCGGCGATGGCCGCTCCTCCTCCGCCGCCCGATCCGGAGGAGGACTTGCGGTTCCCGGCGCCCGCGCGCGAGAGCAGCGCGTCCGCTCCGACGAAGACGACGGCTCCGGCGAGGGTGCCGAGCACGGTCGGCAGGAGCCCGCCGTCGTCGGCCGCCTCGGCGACGAGCTCGTAGGCGAGGGCCGAGATGAGGACGCCGGCGCCGAAAGCCGACACGGCGGCCGTCAGCTTCGGGGGGACGCGGACGAACCAGGCGAGACCGGCGCCGATCAGGAGCGTCGCTCCTCCGATCGCGCCGCTGAGGAGGGCGAGGGACCAACTGGGCACGGCCCAGCGTCTCAGACGGCCGCGCCTGCGCTCGCGGGGTTGACGGCGGCGTCGGGTCCGCGCGGCGGATGCACCCAGGTCACCAGGACCACCGACACGATCATCAGGAGGAACCACGACACGAGCTTCGACACGGAGACCATCTGCCAGCCGGCGACCTGGTCGGGGTAGAGCCACGCGCCGGAGTAGGTGGCGATGTTCTCGGCGAACCAGATGAAGAGGGCGACGAGAGCGAAGGCGAGCAGCACCGGCATCCGGTGCGCGCCGCGGTGCACGCGGTAGACCATCGTGCTGCGCGCCCACAGCACGGCCACGGCCGCGAGCAGCAGCCAGCGCGCGTCGGGCAGGTAGTGGTGGCTGAAGAAGTTCACGTAGATCAGCAGCGCGACGACGCCCGTCACCCAGCGGCGCGGCCAGCGGACGAAGCGCAGATCGAAGAGGCGGTGGATCCGCACCATGTACGAGCCGACGGAGGCGTAGAGGAAGCCGCTGAACAGCGGCACCGCGCCGATCCGCAGCACCCCGACGGCCTCGTAGCTCCACGAGCCCACGTCGGTCTTGAAGAGCTCCATGCCGGTGCCGACCAGGTGGAACAGCACGATCACCCACAGCTCGCGCCCCGTCTCGAGGCGGGTGGCGACCAGCACGATCTGCAGCACGACCGCCGCGATCGTCAGCAGGTCGTTGCGCGCCAGCACCGCGTCGTCCGGGTACCAGAGGCGGGCCGCGAGCAGGAGCGCGAGCAGCGTGGCGCCGAACACGCACGCCCACGCCTGCTTCGCGCCGAAGACGAGGAACTCGATCAGCGCCGCGCGCGGCCCGGTCGACGGCCCCCGCGCGAGCAGCCGGTGCGCGGCGTCGTCGATCCGCTGCTCGATCGGTGTGAAGGCCCGTCTCGGCTCGCTCATGCGTCCCGCTCTCTGTCGGAGCGGTCGATGCTACCGGTCGCGCTCGCGGATCAGACCGGCGCGTCGACCGGGGACGGCAGCGAGCTGGCCAGCGCGGCGGCCTCCTCGGGCGTGAGGTCGTCGGCGTAGTAGCGGTAGATGTTGCGCCGGGACACGTCGGCCGCCTCGCGCGGGGAGCGGCGGCGCAGGGCGTCGACGAGGGTCTCGGCGTCGGCCGCGCTGCGGCGCATCCGGGCGAGACGGTCGGTCTCGGAGCGCAGCCGGCCCTCGGTCAGGTGCGCCATCACTCCGCCCACGACGTTGCCGCAGACCTCGATCAGCTGGTTGCCGGAGGCGCGGCGGATGGCGGCGTGGAAGCGGTTCACGCGCTCGCCGAACCCGTCGGCCTCGCCCCGGGCGACCTCGTGCAGGGCGGCGAGGTGCTCCTCGATGCCGGCCAGATCCTCCGCGGTGCGGTTCTCGGCGGCGAGCAGGCACGACTGGCCCTCGAGCAGGAGGCGGAACTGCAGCAGCTCGACGCGGCTGATGCTCTCGAGATGGGCGAGGCGCGCCATGGACTTCTCGAGGATCCGCGGCGAGTACGCGGTGATCATCGGGCCCCGCGGATCGCCGGGGCGGGACTCGAGGAGGCCCGTCGCCTGCAGCACGCGCAGCGCCTCGCGGATCGTGGCGCGGCTGACCGAGAAGTCGGCCATCAGCTGGCGCTCGCCCGGCAGGCGGTCGCCGGGCTTGAGGTCGCCGATCTCCACGGCGCGCTCGATCTGCTCGACGATCGACTCGTACGCGCTGACCTTCTGCACGGGGCTGAACGCCACGGGGCTCCTCTCCGCGTCGGGTCGCGACGGGTGTTACATCTTTGTTTCCTCGCTTGACCCGCGTCTCGGCGCCATCCTAGCGTTCCTTCTACTGGTCAGACCAGTAGCCGTTCCCGGCTCGGATCCTCGCACCTCACCCCCCTCTCGACCATGCACCGCCCGACCCTCGGAGCCGCACCCGTGACCCACAGATCCCGACGTCCCGCCCTCGCCGCGGCCGCCCTCCTCTCCGCCCTCGCGCTCTCGGCCTGCAGCGCCGGCGCGGGCGCCTCGTCGTCCTCCTCGTCCGGCGGCGAGCACGCCCCCACGGCGATCGTCGGCCTGACCGGCGAGCCCGCGAACTTCGACTTCACGACGACCGCGGGTGCCGCGATCCCGCAGGCGCTGATGAACAACGTGTACGAGGGACTCGTCGCGATCGACCAGGACGGCGCCCTGCAGCCGCTGCTCGCCGAGTCCTGGACGGTCAGCGAGGACGGCACCGTCTACGACTTCGTCCTGAAGGAGGGCGTGACGTTCTCGAACGGCGCCGAGTTCACCGCCGACGACGTGAAGTTCTCGCTCGAGCGCGTGAAGACCGACTGGAAGATCAACCAGGCGAAGATGGCGGTCCTGGACCGCGTCGAGGTCGTCTCGCCGACCGAGGCGAGGGTCGTGCTCAGCCGGCCCAGCAACTCCTGGCTGTTCGACATGGGCGGCAGCGTCGGCCTGATGCTCGACGAGAGCGGAGTCGCGGACCTCGCGAACACGCCGGTCGGCACCGGCCCCTACACGGTCACCGAGCGCGTCACCGGCGACCACATCTCGCTCGCGGCCCGCGACGACTACTGGGGCGAGGCTCCCGCCGTCACCGACGTGACGCTGCGGTACTTCGCCGACGCGGTCGCCTCCACGAACGCGCTCCGCGCCGGCGACGTCGACATGCTCTACAACATGCAGGCCCCCGACCTGGTCGCGCAGTTCGAGACGAACGACGACTTCCAGGTGATCCAGGGAACCTCGAACGGCGAGATCCTGCTGTCGATGAACAACGCCGAGGCGCCGTTCGACGACCTGCGGGTGCGCCAGGCGATCGCCCACGCCCTCGACCGCCAGGCGATCATCGACACCGCCTGGGCCGGCTACGGCGAGCTCATCGGCGCGATGGTCCCGCCGACCGACCCCTACTACGAGGACCTCACCGACCTGTACCCCTACGACCCGGACAAGGCGCGCGATCTGCTGGCCGAGGCCGGCGCCGAGGACCTGTCGATCACCTTCGACGTCCCGACCCGCCCCTACGCGACGGCCGTGTCCGAGGTCGTCGTCTCGCAGCTCGCCGAGGTCGGGATCGACGCGACGATCGCGTCGGACGAGTTCCCCGCGGTCTGGCTCGACAAGGTGTTCACCCGCCACGACTACGAGATGTCCGTCATCCTCGCCGTCGAGCCGCGCGACTTCCTCGCCAACTTCGGCGACCCCGGGTACTACCTCGGCTACGACGACCCCACCGTCGCGACCCGCGCCGCCGAGGCCGACGCCGCATCGGCCGAGGAGTGGGCCGCGGGCATGGAGGAGATCGTCGCCGACGTCGCGGCCGAGGTCCCCGCGGTGCCGCTGTTCCTCTTCCCGAACATCGTGATCGCCGACTCCGACCTCACCGGCATCGCCGGCAACTCGGTCACGGAGTCGCTCGACCTCACCGGCCTGGCCTGGTCCTAGCGGTCACCGCGGCGGCGCTCTCCGCGAGCGCCGCCGCCTCCGCTCCCGTCCGCCCACCCCTCCATCCCCGTGAAAGGGGGCGATCATGGCCCTCCGGATGCTCGCACTCGTCGGCAACTTCCTCGCCACCGTGCTCATCTCGACCATCGTCGTGTTCCTGCTGCTCCGGGTGATGCCCGGCGACCCCGCCACGGTCGCGCTCGGCATCGAGGCGACTCCCGAGCAGCTCGCCGCGTGGCGGGCCGAGAACGGCATCGACGCCCCGCTCGTCGTGCAGTACCTCGACTGGCTCGCCGGGCTCCTGCGCGGCGACTTCGGCACCTCCTACGTCAGCGGGCAGGACATCTCGCCGATCGTGTCCGACCGCTTCCAGGTGACGCTGATCCTGGTGGTCGTCGCGATGCTGATCGCCCTGGTCGTGGCGATCCCGCTCGGCACGTTCGCCGCGATGCGGCAGCGGCACCCGTCCGGAGTCGTGATCTCGGGCGTCTCGCAGATCGGCGTCGCCGTGCCGAACTTCCTCGTCGGCGTGCTGCTCGTGGCGTTCTTCGCCATCGGCCTGGGCTGGTTCCCCTCCGGAGGCTGGGTGCCGCCGTCGGATCCCGCGTTCCTCTCGCACATCGCGCTTCCCGCGATCGCGCTGGGCTCGGTGCAGGCGTCGATCCTGACCCGCTACGTCCGGTCGGCGGTGCTCGAGATCATGCGCGAGGACTTCCTCCGGACCGCCCGTTCGAAGGGGCTGACCTCGGGGGCGGCGCTGGTGCGGCACGGGCTGCGCAACGCGGGCATCCCCGTGCTGACCATCGTGGGCGTCCAGCTCGCCGGCCTGTTCATCGGAGCGGTCGTGATCGAGCGCGTGTTCAGCATCCCCGGTCTCGGCAGCTACCTCGTCGACTCCGTCGGCAACCGCGATCTGCTCGCGGTGCAGGCGGTGGTCGTCGTCCTCGTCGTGGCGATCGTCGCGATCAACTTCCTGGTCGACCTCGCCTTCACGCTCCTCGACCCGCGCCTCAGGAGGGCCTCATGACCGCTGTGCTCCCTCCCGGCACCGAGCCGCAGTCCGGTCGGTCCACCCCTCCGCGCACCGCCCTGATCACCCGGCCGCCCGGCCGCCTGCAGCGGCTCCGGCTCGGCGCCGACGCGCAGCTCTGGATCGGCGGCGCGCTGATCCTGCTCGTGCTGGTCACCGCCCTGGTGTCGCTCGTCTGGACGCCGTACGACCCGACCCGCTCCGTCGCCGGCGACCGGCTGCTGTTCCCCAGCGCCGCGCACCCCTTCGGCACCGACCGCTACGGGCGGGACGTGCTCTCGGGCATCATGGTCGGCGCGCAGATCACCCTGCTCGTCGGCACGGTCGCCGTCGCGATCGCCGCCGTGATCGGCGTCCCGTTCGGGATCCTCGCCGGGATGCGGCCGAAGCGGATCGGCGTCCTGGTCATGGGCGGCAGCGACGTCGTCATGGCGTTCCCCGGTCTCCTGCTCGCCATCGTCTTCGGAGCCGTGTTCGGCGCCGACACCACGACTGCGATGGTCGCCCTCGGGATCGGAGCGGCACCGGCCTTCGCCCGCGTGGCCCGCGCCGGGACGCTGCAGGTGATGGCGACCGACTACGTCTTCGCGGCCCGCGCGGCGAACCGCTCCGGTCTCTCGATCGCCCTGCGCCACGTGCTGCCGAACATCGCCGGGATCCTCGTCGTGCAGTGCTCGGTCAACTTCGGCGTGGCCGTGCTCGCCGAGGCCGGGCTCTCGTTCCTCGGGCTCGGCACCAAGCCGCCCACGCCCTCCTGGGGCCGGATGCTGCAGGACTCGCAGCAGTTCCTCGGGGCCTACGACTACCTCGCGATCGTGCCGGGACTGGCCATCGCCCTCGCCGTGCTCGGCTTCAACCTGCTCGGCGACGGACTCCGCGACCGATTCGACCCGAAGATGAGGAACCGCTGATGACCGAGCTCCGCCCCGCCGCCCTCGACGTCTCCCACCTCTCCGTCCGAGCCGGGGACCGCCTCCTCGTCGACGACCTCACCTTCCGCATCGCCGCCGGCGAGCGGGTGGGCCTCATCGGCGAGTCCGGGTCGGGCAAGTCGCTGACCTCCCTCGCCGTGATGGGGCTCCTGCCCGACACCGTGACCGCGACGGGGAGCGTGCGCGTGGGCGAGGACGCCGGCGAGGTCGTGGGCCTGGGGGAGCGCGCCGCGGCGCGGCTGCGCGGCTCGACGATGGCGATGGTGTTCCAGGAGCCGATGACCGCGCTCAACCCGCTCATGCGGGTCGGCACGCAGATCGCCGAGGCGATGCGGATCCACCGCACCCAGCCGGACCGCCGGTCCGCCGCCCGCCGCGCGGTCGAGCTGCTCGCCGATGTCGGCCTGCCGTCGCCCGAGGAGGCGGCGCGCGCCTACCCGCACCAGCTGTCCGGCGGTCAGCGTCAGCGGGTCGTCCTCGCCATCGCTCTGGCCAACGACCCCGCCCTCCTCGTCGCCGACGAGCCCACCACCGCGCTCGACGTCACGGTCCAGCGCCAGGTCCTCGACCTGGTCCTGCGCAGCGTGACGGAGCGGGGCACCGGTCTCCTCTTCATCACCCACGACCTCGCCGTGGTCGGCGAGACCTGCGACCGGGTGCTGGTCATGAACGCCGGGGTCATCGTCGAGGAGGGGCCGATCGACCGGGTATTCACGAAGCCCGAGCACCCGTACACGCGCGGACTGCTCGCCGCCTCCGACCTCGACGCCACCGACTCCGCCGGCCGGCTCTTCACCGTCGCGACCTCCGAGGGCTACACCCCCGGCCGCTCGGTCGACCGGATGGACGCGGGGCGCGAGGAGCGCGCGGCGGCCCCCGAGGCCCCGACCGTGGTCCGCGCCTCCGGTCTCACGAAGACCTACACGCGCGGCCGCACCTCCCTCTTCTCGCCGCCGCAGAAGGTCGAGGCCCTGCGCGGACTCGACTTCGAGATCCGGGCGGGCGACCGGTTCGGCATCGTGGGGGAGTCGGGGTCGGGCAAGTCGACCCTGCTCCGCATCCTCTCGGGGCTCGACACCCCGACCTCCGGAGCGCTCGAGGTGGTCGGGCGGGATCTGACGACGCACCGCCGCGCCGACCTCGCCGAGCTGCGCAGCAGCCTGCAGATCGTGTTCCAGGACCCGATGGCGTCGCTGGATCCGCGGATGAAGGTGGGCGACATCGTCGCCGAGCCCCTGCTGAACGCGGCGAACACCGGAGCCGCGGTGTCGGCGTCCGAGCGCGCCGACCGCGTCGCCGAGGTGATCCGCTCGGTCGGCCTGCCCGCCGACTCCGTCGCCCGCTACCCGCACCAGTTCTCGGGCGGACAGCGTCAGCGCATCTCGATCGCTCGGGCGCTGGTCTGCCGCCCGCGGATCCTCGTCGCCGACGAGCCCGTGAGCGCCCTCGACGTCTCGGTCCGGGCGCAGGTGCTGAACCTGCTCGCCGACCTGGTCGAGGAGTACCGCCTCACCCTGATCTTCGTGTCGCACGACCTCGGTGTCGTGCGCTACCTCTGCGACCGCGTCGCGGTGATGCGCAGCGGCCGCATCGTGGAGCAGGGGCCGACCCGCGCGCTCTACGAGAACCCCGTCGACGACTACACCCGGGCGCTCATCGCCGCCACGCCCTCGATCCGCCACCGCCAGGAGATCCGATGACCCCCTCGACCGACACCTCCTTCCGCTACGACGGGGCACGCCTCGCGGCCGCCTACTCCTCGGGCGAGCTCTCGCCGGTCGACGTGGCGGAGGAGCTCCTCGCCGACATCGAGCAGCGGAACCCCGCGATCAACGCCTTCAGCGACCTCGACCCCGAGGGCGTCCTCGCGGCGGCCCGCGCGAGCGAGGAGCGCCGGCGCGCAGGCGCACCCCTCAGCCGGCTCGACGGAGTGCCCGTCACGGTCAAGGAGAACCTGTACCGCGTCGGACTGCCGGCCCGCGCGGGGACCGCGGCCGCCGCCGCGACGGTCCCGCGGCAGGACTCGCCCGCCGTCGCGCGCCTGCTCGAGGCGGGCGCCGTGATCGTCGGCTCGACCACGATGCCCGACTGGGGCATGCTCTCCTCCGGAGTCTCGAGCGCCCACGGAGTGACCCGCAGCCCCCTGGATCCCGCGCTCACCGTCGGCGGGTCGTCTTCGGGCGCGGGAGCCGCGGCGGCTGCGGGCTTCGGCACCTTCCACGTCGGCACCGACATCGGCGGCTCCGTGCGACTGCCCGCCGCCTGGCTCGGGCTCGCGACGCTCAAGCCGAGCGACGGCCGCATCCCGCTCGACAACCCCTACCAGGGGCGGGCGGCGGGTCCGCTGGCCCAGTCCGTGGCGGACGTCGCGCTCGGGATGTCGGTGCTCTCGCGACCCGACGCCCGTGACTACACCTCGCTGCCGCCCGAGTCGATCGACTGGGACGACCGGGCGCTCGACGTCCGCGGTGCCCGCGTGGCCGTGCACACGGATCCGGGCGCGGGCATGGCGGTCGACCCCGAGATCCGGGCGGCGGTCCTCGCGGCCGCGGACGCCTACTCCGATGCGGGGGCCGAGGTCGTCGAACTGCCCGCCTTCCTCGACGACGGGGTCCTCGAGCAGATCGACCTCTTCTGGCGCGTGCGCTTCTGGCGCACCTACTACGACCTGCCCACCGAGGCGAAGGCGCGCGCCCTGCCCTTCATCACCACCTGGGTGCACGGAGGCGCTGACGTGTCCGGACGCCGAGTGCTCGAGGCGACCGAGGCGATCAGCGAGCTGCGCCGCCGGACCGTCGAGGCGACGCTGCCGTTCGACGCCGTCCTGTCGCCGGTCGCCCCGGTCGCAGCGTTCCCGGCGGAGTGGCCGATGCCGTGGGGGCACGAGGACCGCGGCATGGCGCACATCGCCTTCACCGTCCCCTACAACATGTCCGGTCAGCCCGCGGCGAGCATCAACGCGGGGACGACCTCCGACGGCCGCGCGATCGGGCTGCAGATCTCGGGGCGGCGCTTCGCGGACCTCGAGGTGCTGCGCCACGCGCAGTGGTGGGAGTCGGCGCGGCCGGAGTCGGCGGTGCCGGTGTTCGCCCGGGGGTGAGCGCCGGGCCGTGCGGGCTCCCGGCGCCGTTCCGGAGCGGGAGCCGCCTGTGAGCGCGGACACCGTGTCCCCGCGCGGCGCGGAACGCGAAATAGACTGCGGGAATGGCGGAGTTCAGCGCGAGTGTTTTCCAGAACGAGTACCTCTCGGACGGCGCCACGGATGTGCACGCGATCGTGACGGTCACCGCCTCCGGCACCGGCTCGGCCGGCAGCGACGGAGCGGCCGCCGAGATCATCATCGTCGACTGCTCCGGATCGATGACCGGCGAGAACATGGCCGCCGCCAAGCGCGCGGCCCAGGTCGCGGTCGACCAGATCCTCGACGGCACGTTCTTCGCGGTCGTGGCGGGCTCCGAGCGCGCCGACCGCGCGTTCCCGTACCCCAACGCCTCCGTCTCGATGGTGCGGATGGAGCCGGGCGCCCGCGCCGCGGCCCGCGAGGCCATCGGCTACCTCCAGGCCGACGGCGGCACCGCGATGGGCAGCTGGCTGACCCTCGCGCGCCAGCTCTTCGCGACGGTCCCGGAGGCGACGCAGCGCCACGCGATCCTCCTCACCGACGGCAAGAACGAGCACGAGTCGCGGATGCAGCTCGACGCCGCGATCCGCGCCGCCCAGGGCGCGTTCCAGTGCGACGTGCGCGGAGTCGGCACCCGCTGGGTGGTCGAGGAGGCGCGCACGATCGCGAGCGCACTGCTCGGCACCGTCGGCCTCATCGCGAACCCGTCCGACATGGCGGCCGACTTCGAGCAGCTCATGCAGGCGTCGATGGGCCGCGGAGTCGCGAACGGCGAGCTGCGCGTGTGGACCCCGCAGGGCGCGCAGCTGCTCTTCGTCCGTCAGGTCGCGCCGAACCTCGAGGACCTCAGCTCGCGCCGGACGCCGGTCAACCCGCTGACCGGCTCCTACCCCACGGGCGCCTGGGGCGACGAGTCGCGGGAGTACCACGTGGCGGTCCGCGTCGCCTCGAAGCCGGTCGGAGCGGAGCAGCTCGCCGCCCGCGTGCAGCTGAGCGTGCGCGACGAGGTGGTCGCCTCGGCGCTGGTGAAGGCCCGCTGGACCGACGACTCCGCCCTCACCGCCCGCATCGACCTCGCGGTCGCGCACTACACGGGGCAGACCGAGCTGGCCTCGGCGATCCAGGACGGACTCGCGGCGAAGGCCGCCGGCGACGATGCGACGGCCACCGTCAAGCTCGGCCGCGCCGTGCAGCTCGCCGCCGTCACCGGCAACGACGAGGCGACGGCGAAGCTGCGCAAGGTGGTCGAGATCGACAACCCGAACGAGGGCACCGTGCGGCTGAAGCGCGGAGTCACGCGCCTGGACGAGATGGCGCTCGACACGGCGTCCACCAAGACCACGCGGGTGCGCAAGTGAGCTACCGGTGCCCCGAGGGGCACACCTCCGCGTCCGGCGACTACTGCGACGTCTGCGGCGCGCCGATCCAGGCCGCACAGCCTTCCGCTCCTGCGCCCAGCGCCGCTGCGCCGACCACGGCGATCCCGACCGGGCCGGCCGTGTGCCCCAACTGCTCGTACCCCAACGAGGCGGGCGCGCTGTTCTGCGAGAACTGCGGCTACGACTTCACCACGGGCTCGCTGCCCGAGGCCGACCCGTTCACCGAGTCGGGCGCCGTGCGCGCTCCCGGCGAGGTCGGCGGATCCGCGACGCCGGCGGGGGACCCCGGCGCGCACCCGGGCGAGGCCCCGGCGCCGGCCGCCGATCCCGAGGCGCCGACCGCGTTCGTGCCCGAGCAGGAGGCCGGGTTCGACGTCCCGGTCGCGACGGCGCCGCCGACGGAGGTGATCCCCGAGCCCGAGCCGGCCCCCGCGCCGGTCGAGTCGGAGGACGAGCCGTGGATCGCCGAGCTCTGGATCGACCCCGAGTGGTACGCGGACCAGCGCGCCGACGACCCGATGCCCTCCGCGGGACCGCCGGACGTCGTCGTGCTGCGCGAGCGCTCGCTGCTCGTCGGCCGCCCCTCCGTCTCGCGCGGCATCTCGCCGGAGATCGACTGCGGCACCGACTCCGGAGTCTCGCGCCGGCACTGCCAGCTGAGCACCGACGGCTACCGCTGGTGGGTCGAGGACCTGCAGTCGGCCAACGGCACCTACCTCGCGCCCGCGGGAGCCGCGCTGCCGCAGACGCCGATCGCTCCCGGCCAGCGCCGCGAGATCGAGGAGGGCGACCGCCTCTACGTCGGCGCCTGGACCCGCATCGTCCTCCGGAAGGCCCTGCCGGGCGAGGCCTGATCGCGCCTGCGCCGGGTGACCGCGGGTCTCGATACGCGGCTGCGCCGCTACTCGACCAGCAGGGATGCTCGCTGATCGAGCAGCCCGCGGAGTGCGCGGTCGTGCCCTGCTGATCGAGTAGCCCGCGGGGTGCGCGGTCCTACCTTGCTGATCGAGTAGCCCGCGGAGCGGGCGTATCGAGATCCCCGTCTCCAGGCGGTGCTGCATCTCGAGACGCGGCGGTGCGTTCAGCGGCCGGCGAGCAGCCCGAGCATCCAGGACAGAGCGGCGACCGCGCCGACGCCGACGACGCTCGAGCCGATGATCACGCCGCGGCGGATCCGCGCGGTGCGGCTCCCGTCGACCGTTGCGACCGACCCGGATCCGGGAGCGAGGCCGCCGCGCAGCCGGTGCGCCACCTCGTCGGCGGTCGGCCGGAGGGAGGGGTCGCGCTGCGTCATCTCGGCGAGCAGCGTGCGCCACTCCGCCGGCAGAGTCGGGGGGATCGTGGGGCTGCGGTGCAGGCGGGCGATGGCCGCCTCGAGGACCGTTCCCGAGTACTCCCGGTGGCCGGTGAGCGCCTCGAGGAGGACCAGGCCGAGCGAGAAGACGTCGCTCGCTCCGCTGATCGGCTCGCCCGCGACCTGCTCGGGGCTGACGAAGCTGGCCGTGCCGATGACGATGCCGTCGCTGGTGAGGCGCGAGCCGTCCATGAAGTGGGCGACGCCGAAGTCGGTGAGCTTGGCGGTGTGCTCGTAGCCGCTCGAGCCGACGTCGCTGACGAGGATGTTGGCGGGCTTCACATCGCGGTGGACGACTCCGCGCTCGTGCAGGTAGGAGAGCGCCTCGGCGAGCTGGGTGCCGATCGCGGACACCTCGTCGACGGGCATCGGACCCGCCTGGAGCCGCACCTCCATCGTCGGATCCGCGACGAGCTCCATGACGACGTAGCGGCGCACCTCGCCGCCGAAGTTGTGCAGCCCCGCGTCGAAGAGGTTGACGATGCCGGGGTGGGCGAACGAGCTCAGCATCCGCACCTCGCGCTCCTGGCGGGCGACGTCCTCCGGGTTCGACGCCTCGGCGCGGAACACCTTCACGGCGACGTCGCGCTGCACGGTCTCGTCGCGCGCGCGGTAGACGGATCCCATCCCACCCGAGCCGATGCGCTCGATCAGGTAGTAGCGCCCTGCCACCCGCTGCTGGGCGGCATTGGCGGCGATGGTGCTCATGAGGAGCCCGCCTTCCGAGGGAACGGCACGTTCGGAGCGCTCCGGAACGGCGCCTGGGGAAAAGGTATCGCGGTCACCCTTCCCGGGGGGAGGCCCGGATCGGGGATTGACAGCGCGTCGCCGCTGAGCGGGTGCCGCCCCGGGTCAGCCGCGGCGGCCGAGCATCCCCTCGAACGAGCCGTCGAGCGCCCACGGATCGCGCACGGACCGCGACGCCCGGGCCGCCTCCGTCGCCAGCTCGCGGCCCGCGCGCTCGATCCGGCCGGGCAGGGCGCGAGCATCCTCACCCTCTCCACCCCAGTCGGCGGTCGCCGCGAAGACGGTCGTCGACAGCGGAGCCGCGTGCAGGTAGCTGAAGAGCGGGCGCATCGCGTAGTCCACCGCGAGGGAGTGGCGGGGCGACCCTCCGGTCGCGGCGAGCAGCACGGGCAGGCCGCGCAGCGCCTCCGTGTCGAGCACGTCGACGAACGACTTGAAGAGGCCGCTGTAGCTCGTGGTGAAGATCGGAGTGACGGCGATCAGCCCGTCGGCGCCCGAGACGGCGTCGAGCGCGGTCTGCAGCGCGGGGCTCGGGAATCCGGTCAGCAGCATGTTGGTCACGTCGTGCGCGAGATCGCGCAGCTCGACGACGCTCCGCTCGGTCGCGAAGCCCTGCTCCGCGAGTTCGTGCTCGGTCGCGTCGGCGAGGCGGTCGGCGAGCAGCCGGGTGGAGGACGGCGTGCTCAGGCCGGCCGAGAGGACGGTGATCCTGCGGGTGTCCATGGTGGTTCTCCTGTTCCGGCGTTCAGGCGCCGACGGCGACGGGCTGCGCGTCGCGTGCGGCGACGAGCGAGGCGTGGGTGGGCGCCTCGGGGACGTGGGCGGGGCGGCGGGAGTCGAACTCGTGACGCAGCACGGGCAGGATCTCGCCGAGCAGGTCGAGCTGCTCGAGGACGGTGGCGAGCGGCAGGCCCGCGTGGTCCATCAGGAAGAGCTGGCGCTGGTAGTCGCCCACGTAGTCGCGGAAGCCGAGCGTGCGGTCGATGACCTCCTGCGGCGAGCCGACGGTGAGCGGGGTCTGCTCCGTGAAGTCCTCGAGCGAGGGTCCGTGGCCGTAGACCGGCGCGTTGTCGAAGTAGGGGCGGAACTGCGTCACCGCGTCCTGGGAGTTGCGGGCCATGAAGATCTGACCGCCGAGGCCCACGATCGCCTGGTCGGCGGAGCCGTGCCCGTAGTGCTCGAAGCGCTGGCGGTAGAGCTGCACCATCTTCTGCGTGTGCGAGGCGGGCCAGAAGATGTGGTTCGAGAAGAAGCCGTCGCCGTAGTAGGCGGCCTGCTCGGCGATCTGCGGCGAGCGGATGGAGCCGTGCCAGACGAACGGAGCGACTCCGTCGAGCGGGCGCGGCGTCGACTGGAAGCCCTGGAGCGGCGTGCGGAACTGCCCCTGCCAGTCGACGAAGTCCTCGCGCCAGAGGCGGTGCAGCAGGTCGTAGTTCTCGATCGTCAGCTCGATGCCCTGGCGGATGTCCTTGCCGAACCAGGGGTAGACCGGCCCGGTGTTGCCGCGGCCGAGCATGAGGTCGACGCGGCCGCCCGAGAGGTGCTGCAGCATCGCGAAGTCCTCTGCGATCTTCACCGGGTCGTTCGTGGTGATGAGCGTCGTCGCGGTCGAGAGCAGCAGGTGCTCGGTCTGCGCGGCGATGTAGGCGAGCGTCGTGGTGGGGGAGGAGGACCAGAACGGCGGGTTGTGGTGCTCGCCGAGCGCGTAGACGTCGAGGCCGACCTCCTCCGCCTTCTTGGCGATCGTGACCGCGGCCATGATTTTCTCGGACTCGGTCGGGGTCGCTCCGGTGGTGGGATCGGTCGTGATGTCGCTGACCGAGAAGATTCCGAACTGCATGAGGTGCGCCCCTTCCATCGCCGGCGCCGGTGCGGCGCCTGGTTCATGCGTTTGCATGTACATGGCGGTACAACGTGGGGCGGCGCGATCTATTCCCGCGGGCCACGGGTATTGGCGCACCAGGAGTCGTGACGTCTCGGCTCGTCGCGGAAGGCCCCCGGTCGCCCGGCCGGGGGCCCTCCGTGACGGATCGGGCGGCAGTGTCAGCAGGTCGCGGTCTGGCTCGCGACGATGACGGCGGCGGGGTTGCCGGTGTTGGTCGCCAGCGCCGTGGCGCCCGTGCTCTGAAGTGCGAACGGTGCTCGGTTCACGGAGACGTAGACGGACCCGTCCTCGGTGCGTGCGAAGACGTAGGTGACACCGTTCGCATCGATCGTTCCCACGAGTTCTGCGACGGTTCTGCCGGCGGGGATGCCGGTGAGGGCGGGGGAGGCGGCTCCGGTGAGGCCGTCGTAGACGACGGGGCCGGTGGGGGTGTCGATGGCGCGGATGACGGCGGCGGGGTTGCCGGTGTTGGTGGCGACGGCGGTGGTGCTCGTGCTGTCGACGGTGAAGGGTCCTCGGTCGATGGAGACGTAGAGGGTGTTGTCGTCGGTGCGGGCGAAGACGTAGGTCTTGTTGTTCGCGTCGATGGTGCCGACGAGGTCGACGACGGTTCTGCCGGCGGGGATGCCGGTGAGGGCGGGGGAGGCGGCTCCGGTGAGGCCGTCGTAGACGACGGGGCCGGTGGGGGTGTCGATGGCGCGGATGACGGCGGCGGGGTTGCCGGTGTTGGTGGCGATGGCGGTGGTGCTCGTGCTGTCGACGGTGAAGGGTCCTCGGTCGATGGAGACGTAGAGGGTGTCGTCGTCGGTGCGGGCGAAGACGTAGGTCTTGTTGTTCGCGTCGATGGTGCCGACGAGGTCGACGACGGTTCTGCCGGCGGGGATGCCGGTGAGGGCGGGGGAGGCGGCTCCGGTGAGGCCGTCGTAGACGACGGGGCCGGTGGGGGTGTCGATGGCGCGGATGACGGCGGCGGGGTTGCCGGTGTTGGTGGCGACGGCGGTGGTGCTCGTGCTGTCGACCGTGAAGGGCGCTCCGTTGATGGAGACGTAGAGCGTCCCTTCCTCGGATCGCGCGAAGAGGTACCTGTTCCCGTTGGCATCGATGGTGCCGGTGACGTCGGCGATCGTCGCGCCCGCCGGGATGCCGGTGACCGTGTTGCCGAATCCGTCGGTGACGGCCGTCGGGGACGACAGCACGCTCACCGGCGCCGTGGTGGTCGCGTCGGCGGTCGATGCGCTGATCGTGCGGGTGCCGGAGGAGGCCGTCCCCTTCAGCCCGCTGAGGACGGCTTCGCCGTTGGCGTCGGCGGTGACGATCCTCGAGCCGCTGTCGCCGTTCGACCACGTGAGTCCGCTGGGCAGGGCGACGGTGATCGGCGTGCCCTCGGTGACGGGCGTCGTGCCGTTCGTCGTCGCCCTGATCACGACGTCCTTCAGGGTTCCGCACGCGGCGACGGAGTAGGGCCCGTTCGTGAAGGCGAGCGTCGCGCCGGTGTTCGACGCGGCGGCGAGGGGTGCGCCGATCGCGGTGGCGACGACGGGGATGGACCAGGAGGCGCCGGCGACGATCGTGCGTCGCTGGATGCCGCCGGTGGGCGAGTCGGTGAGGTGGTCGGACATGCGTGAGCTCCTTGAGGAAGGGGTGGATGACGCAGCCGATTGTTCGAGGTTTCCTCGTGCGACGGGCGTCCGACCGCCTCCTTCTTCCGTTCTGCCGCGTCGATCCTCCGAACCGCGGTCCTCGATCGGGACCGCCCTGGTCGTCGGCTTTACTGGGGCCATTGCTCGGAGACGTCGACCGCATCCCGCCTGCTCGAGCGCGTCCTTGTCGTGAGGGGGTCCGCCGTGATCGCACGGGGGACGGAGGCGGAGCGCCTCCTGGCGGCGCGGGGACTGCAGGCGAAGGGAGATCCGCACGCATCCGTCGACGAGGTGGACGACGGATCGGTGCGCGTCGCGCGGATCTGGCACACGCCCGCCTCCGGGAGGCTCGGGGCGTCCGCCGGCCGCGCGCTGCTGATCGTTCAACTCGACGGCTCGATGCGCCTCGGTGCAGGTGAGGGGGCGGATCGCCGCGTTCTCCGAGCGGGTGACGTCCTCCTGGCGACCGCCGGCTCCTCCGTCTCCGTCACCGCCGTGGAGGCGACCGCTCGGATCGAGATCGAGGCGCGACTCCCGATCCTCGCCCTTCGCGCACAGGTGCTGCGCGCGGACGACCGGGACGGCGGGTGGGCGAGGGCCGCCGTCGTCTCTCTCACGAACGCGGCCCTGAACGCCGGCCTCGCCGACGGCTCGCCGGGACTGGAGTTCTTCAGCGCCGCGATCGGCAGCTGCTGCACCGCGCTCGTCCACGAGCTCTTCCCGGACGCACTCGGAGCGCGGACTCTCGGCGAGCGCGCGATCGCCGTCATCGCGCGGGACGCCTCCGATCCCGCACTCTCCGTCTCGCGGCTGGCGGAGCGACTCGGTGTGACGCGGCAGCACTTGGCGTTCGTCTTCGCGCAGGAGGGGCGGCGGACGCCGCTGCAGGAGATCAGGCGCGCGCGGGCCGACCTGGCGCGGGCGCAGCTGGCCTCCGGAGAACGCACATCCTTGCGGTACCTCGCGAGGACCTCCGGGTTCGGCTCGGAGGACTCGCTCCGACGAGCGCTGAAGGACAGTTAGGCGAGGTGCTCACCCCGGCGTAGAAGGCCCCTGCTCCGCGGCGGAAGGGAGCAGGGGCCGCCGTGACGGACGAGGGTCAGCTGCAGGGCGGCGTCGTGATGAAGTTCACCGTGTTGAAGCCCTGCGTGCTGGCCGTGGCCGCCTCAGCGACATCGGTCGCGATCACACCGTTCCCGTAGTAGAGATCGCCGTTGGGCGCCAGGAAGAAGGCGGAGCCGATCGGGGTCGCGTCGCTCGGGACGGCGGTGAACTCGTCGCGCTGCGTGTCGGATCCGACCCGGTACTGGAACACCCTTCCGTCGCTCGTGATGTAGTTCACGATGTTGAACCCCTGCGTGCTGTAGGTCGCCGCCTTCGTGACGCCCGACGCGATCACGCTGTTCGCGTAGTAGACGTCGCCGTTCGGCGCGAGGTAGTAGCTCGAGCCGAGCGGTGTGGATCCGGCGGGGACAGCGGGGTACTCGTCGAGGCGAACGTCCGAGCCGACCCGGTACTGGAACGCCCGGCCCGTGGTCGTGGTGTAGTTCGCGACGTTGAACCCCTGGGTGCTCGCCGTCGCTGCTTCCGCGACGTTCGACGCGACGACGGAGTTCGCGTAGTACAGAGTGCCGTTCGGAGTGAGGAAGTACCCCGAACCGACGGGCGTCGCATCGCCGGGAATCGCGGGGTACTCGTCGACACGGGTGTCCGACCCTGTCCTGTACTGGAACACCCTGCCGGTCGTCGTGACGTAGTTCACGACGTTGAAGCCCTGCGAGCTGTAGGTCGCGGCCCGGGCGACGCCCGACGCGACGATGCTGTTCGCGTAGTACACGTCGCCGTTCCGAGCCAGGTAGAACCCGGAACCGAGCGGGGTGGCGTCACTCGGGACGGCGGGGTACTCGTCCATACGCGTGTCGGACCCGGTGCGGTACTGGAATGCGCGGCCGTTCGAGAGCGACGTCAGACCCGCCGACGCTGACGCGCCCGTGATCGCTGCGGTCACGACAGCCTGCCCGCCGGACCCGGGGACGGCGATCGGCGGCAGAGCAGCCGTCCCGTCCGGGCCCGACGTCAGGATGCGCGTCGCTCCGCCGCCAACGAACGTGTAGCCGCCGGCCAGAGTTACCGTGACCTGCTCGGAGGGCGCCGTGGCGCCGTCTCGCGTCACGGATACGCTCGCACCGTCGATGGTCCCGCACGCGGTTCCCGAGTACTCAGGTCGGTCGAAGGCGACCTGCAGGGCTGCGGACGCCGCAGCGAGCGGCGCGCCGACCGCCGTCGCGACGACGGGGATGGTCCAGGCTGCGCCGGCGACGAGCGTGCGGCGCTCGACACCGGGAGTGCGTGCGGTCGAGGGGGAGTCGTTCATGGATGCTCTTCTCTTCGGGGCCGGAGTGACCGACCGGGGTCCGCCGGACGAGGCGGCGCGACCGATGCTGTCGGCCGGGTCCGCGCCCGCGGGTGACGGCGGTCGAAGAGTGCGGCGAGTGCTCCTGATCCGTGCGGGATGTGTCGCTCGGCACCCGGCGGCGGGGCCGATCGGCTTGGGTGGACGCCGCGAGGGATCCACCCGGCGAGTGAGGAGTTCGGCATGCGCTTCGACGTCCCGAGCGAGCCGACCCTCCGGCGCGGTGTGACGCTCACCGGGGAGGAGGCGCTCGGCTGGCTCGCGGCGAGAGGCACCGTCGTCGCGGGACGGCACGATCTCAGCCTCGTGACGGACGAGCTCACCGGAGCGGGTTTCAGGCTCGCGCGCCTCTGGCACACGTCCGTCTCGGCCGAGGTGACGGTCGCGGAGGGATCCGCCCTCGTGGTCGTGCCGGTCGAGGGCGACGCCGATGTCGAGGGCGCGGTCCTCGCTCCCGGCGCCGTGCTCGTCCTCGCCGCGGGCTCGGTGACGGCGACCGTCTCGGAGCCGTCGATCGCGCGGTTCGAAGTGGCGCTCGATGCCGCGATGATCCCCGCGCCGCTTCGCGACCTGATCGGAGCGCACGCCGTGCTGGCCGACGTGCCGGTCTCGTTCCGCGTCGCACTCGTCTCGGCGGCCAACGCCGTGCTCAACACCGATCTCGACCCGCGCTCCCAGGGACTCCCCGGGCTGCGGCTCGCGTTCTCGCACCTCGCCGTCGCGATCGTCTCGGCGGGTCTGGAGGGGGTGCCGCGCGACCGCGTCTCGCTCCGGGAACTCGAGCTGCACCGTCGGGCGATGTCGATCATCGCCGAGCGGGCGCGCGATCCTCTTCTCACGATCGAGGTGCTGGCCGGGGAGCTGCGCATCTCGGAGCGCTACCTGCACCGGGTCTTCACTTCGGCGGGATCCACGCCGGCCGTCGAGATCCGAGCCGCTCGGGCGGCGGTGGCCCGGAGCTACGACGACGGGACGCGCGCGCTGACCGCGGCCGAACGGGCGCGCCTGGCCGGCTTCGCGAACGCGACGGCGATGCGGCGGGCGTTGCGGCGGACGGGGTGAGTTGGGGGCGCGCCGCCGGTCTCTGAGCAGAGGGTTGCGCCCGCCCCGATCATTCGGTCACCGGACCTGCGGATCGAGCGGCAGTACGAGGCGAGCGCAACGGGACCGGAGGAGAAGGGCGGCGTCGAGAAAAGACCTACGCGGAGCACCGGTCGCGACACCTTCGGGTGGTGACGCGACCGGCGCACCGGGTCGGATGGAGTCGCAGGCTACGGCTGCACGTACGCGACGGCCGGGGACGCGACCCAGACGTTGTTGCCCGGGTTGCGGTCGCCGGGGGAGACCTGCGACAGCACGTCGACCGTGTAGGACGTGCCCACGAGACCGGGGTTGCTCGCGAGGCGGTAGGTCCAGCGGAAGACGCTGTCGCTGTCGGCCGGGACCGGGACGGTGGGGTTGCTGAACTGGTAGACCGCGTATCCGCCGTCGATGTAGGACGTCACGTAGTTCCACCCGTTGGTGTGGCCAGGAGTGAGGAAGTTGGCGTTCACGTACCCGATGTCGAGGTACTGCGCCGGGATTCGGACCACCGCGTAGGACTGCGTACCCGCGGTCGGCCCCGCCGTGCGGATGAGGGCGTCGACGATCGGGGTCTGCCCGCCGCCGACGGCGCCGACGTTGGTGTTCGCCCAGACGATGTAGCGGTCGAAGTTGCTGGTGTCGACGGGCGGGGTCGTGTCCGACGCGGCGGCGAGCGGAGCGCCGATCGCGGTGGCGACGACGGGGACGGTCCAGGCGGCGCCGGCGACGACGGTGCGGCGGGGGAGCGATCCGGGGGTGTTCTCGGTCATGCGGTTCCTGACTTGTCGGTGAACGGGACGACGGCCATGGTGTCGAGCGCACGTCCTGCGGAACCGGGATCCGAGGGGACTCCGCGCGGACTGCGCGCCGGATCCGCGCATCCTGCGCAATCGGGCGCCGCTCGCTCCGTCGTCTCCCACCATTGATCCGCGGGCGCCTCGTGCGGCCCCGACGATCGCGCGCGAAGAGACGAGGACCCCGTGACGACACCGCCAGGCAGCCCGGTGCGCCGATCCGCCTCACTCGCCGGGGAGGAGGCGGTCGCCTGGCTCGCGTCGGCCGGCTTCCGGGTCCTCGACCCGCGTCCTCCCCGCGTCTACGTCGACGAGGTGCGCGGTGCGGACCTCCGCATCGCGAGGTACTGGCACTCCGAGACGACGCTGCTCCGCGAGGCGCCCGCGCGTCCGCGAGTCGCCGTGCTCCTCCAGGTCGACGGAGCCGTCGAACTCGAGACGCCGACGTGGTCCGATTGCGCGGGGCCGGGATCCATCGCCCTGCTTCCGGCGTTCGACAGCGCGACGGTCTCGGCGCGGGTCTCCGGAGCGCGGCTCGAGGTCGAGTTCGACGCCGATCAGCTGCCGGAGTCGGTGCGCCGCGACTACACGGCCGGCGCGCTGCTCGACGCCGAGGTCAGGCCGTTCTCCTCGGTTCTCATCTCGACTCTCAACGCGGCGTTCAACTCCGAGCTGGCACCGGAGGATCCGCGGTTCGCTGCGTTCCGCCTCGCGGTGCGCAGCCTCGTCTCAGGGCTGCTCACGGTGGACGCGGCGGCGCAGGGGCGCCTCGCTACCCGGCAGGAGCTGCTGGTCGACCGCGCCCGCAGGATGATCGCGGAGAGAGCAGCCGACAGGGCGTTCTCGAGCGCCGTGCTGAGCGACGAGCTGCGGATCTCGCCGCGCTCGCTGCAGGAGGCGTTCGCCGCTCACGGATCGAGTCCGGCTGCCGAGATCCGCGCCGAGCGCGCAGAGATCGCCCGCGCCCTGCGGGAGAGCGGCGATCGCGCGCTGAGCTCGGACGACGTGGCGCGCCTCGCGGGGTTCGGCAGCGCCTCGTCGATGCGCCGGGCCATCTGAAGGACCAGGCGGCGAGGGCGCCTGTCTGCGCCGAGAGGACGAACCGACCCGTCGCGAACGGCGCCTGTGGTCTGGGGAGGGCAGCCTTCCGCGACGGATCGGCAGCGGGCGCCGTCGCTCGACGGCGTCCGCTCAGCAGGACGCTCTGGTGTACCCGACGAAGCCGCCCGAGGCGGTGGTGTACTGCCCTCTCGCTTCGATGACGTCGGTCCTGACGAGAACACCCGTGTTCGAGTACAGGTCACCGTTCGGAGCGAGGTAGAACCCTCCGCCGACGGGGACCGTTCCGGAGGGGATGGCGGGCGCGAAGGTCTGCGATCCGACGGTGTTGTACTGGAAGGCGATCCCCTCCTTGATGAACCCCACGAACCCGCCGGACGTGACCGTGTAGTCGCCGATGGCGGAGGAGGTGCCCGTCGCGGCGAGCACTCCGGTGTTCGTGTAGATGTCGCCGTTCGGAGCGAGGTAGAAGCCTCCGCCCACCGGGCGTGACCCGGTGGGCGCGGGGACCGCGAAGTACCCGCCCACCTTGTTGTACTGGCCTGTCGCCCCGGACCGATCGGTGATCCCGACGAATCCGCTCGTCGCCGCGGTCCAGTTGCCGACCGCCTCGGCGACGCCCGACCGGATGAGCCGGTCCTCGAAGTAGACGTCACCGTCCGCCGTCAGCCAGAAGCCGCCGCCGACGGGAGTGGCGCCGGTGGGGAGCGTCCACGGCGTGGTCGCGGAGCCCACTGCGTTGTACTGGAAGGCGGCTCCGTTCTTCGTGTACTGCAGGTAGCTCCCACCCTCGGGGTCGTAGCCCCCGACCGCGCCTGCTGCTGAGCCGGTAGCCACGATGGCGCCGTTGTTCAGGTAGACGTCACCGGTCGGGCTGCGGTAGAAGCCTCCGCCGATGGGCGTCGAGCCGCCGGGAACATTCGGAACGGTGAGGTCCGAGGCGCCGACGAGGTTGTACTGATGGGCCGTGTCGGACGGAGCGATCGAGACGGGCACCGAGGTCGACGCGTCGGTGGTCGAGGCTCCGATGACGGTGCTCGCGGACGCTCCATCGGCCGTCACCCCGCTCAACACGATCTCGCCGTTCGCGTCGGTCGGCAGCACCTTCGCACCGGTGCTCGAGTCCGACCAGGTCAGCCCGGTCGGCAGCGTCACGGTCACGAGGGTCCCGGCCGGGGCCGGAGCGGTGCCGTTCGTGGTGACGCGGAGCACGACGTCCTTGAGCGTCCCGCAGGCGGCGACCGAGTAGGGGCCGTTGGTGAAGGTGAGCGTGGCGGCCGTCGAGGCTGCGGCGAGGGGCGCTCCGACCGCCGTCGCGATGACCGGGATCGTCCAGGCGGCGCCGGCGACGAGAGTGCGGCGCTCGAGGCCGGCGGAGGTGAGGTGGGTGGTGTCGTGCGTCATGCAGTGCTCCTTGCTGAGGGGACGGTGTCGAGAGTGATCCTGAGTGCTCCTCGCCTTCCCGTCGACGCTCCGGAGCGCTCCCGTTGCGTTCCGCTGCGACGCCGTTGCGTTCTGCGGTCGAGCCCGGCCTGCGTGCCGCATCTGGGTACTGTCGGACCGCAGCCCGCTCCGCGCCGCCGGGCGACTCCTCCGCCAGCGCGCTCCCTCCGGAGCCGCCCGCCGCGGTCGGTCCGAGGAGGGGATCGCGTGATCCTGCGCGACGAGAGCGCCGCCCGCTGGCTGGTCGAGCACGATCTGGTGCCGTCGGGCCCGGCCCAGCTGGCGGTCGACGAGCTGTCGCGCGACGGACTGGGGCTCACACGGATCTGGCACGGCCCGGTCGAGGGTCGGCTGCGGTCGGCGAGCCGATCCCTCCTCCTGGTGCTCCAGCTCGACGGCGATCTCGACCTCCCGGCTCCGGACGGCGAGGATCTGCGCGTCGCGGCGGGAGGCGCCTTCGTCGTCGGCGCCGGTCAGGAGGTCGGCGTTCTCGCGCGGGAACCCACTGCTCGCATCGAGGTGCGGCTCCCACTCGAGGGTGTCTTCGCTCGGATCTCGGAGGGATCCTTGCCGGTGCTCGTCGCCGAGGACCGCGGATGGGCGCGCTCTGCGCTGATCTTGCTCACGAACAGCGTGCTCAATCTCGAGGACGAGACCCCGCTCCTCGACTTCGACCGCTTCCACGTCGCACTGCTCTCGTGCGCGGCGGCGTTCCTCCGCACGGCGGCCGAGCCGGCGGTTCGCGAGTCGTGGTCGCAGCAGCTGGTGCGTCGCGCGCAGGTGGTGCTGGAGCGTCGCGCCGCTGACCCCGACTGCTCGGTCGGATCGCTCGCCCGCGAGCTCGGGGTGTCTCCCGCGCACCTCGCCCGCGCGTTCCAGGCGGAGGGGCTCGACACTCCGCTGCGCGTCATCCGCGCGTACAGGCGCTCCCTCGCGCTCGCTCTGCTCGAGCGGCAGAGTGCGGAACGGGACGGGCGGCCGGACTTCGCGGAACTGGCGCGGTTGTCGGGATTCGGCTCCGTGGACAGCTTGCGGCGGGCGCTGTGATCGGATCTTCGTCACTGCTCGCGCGGACGCCAGGAGGAGCGCGCTCGCGCTTTCGGTGCGCAGGACGACAGTGACTCGAGAAGCGCTTGCACACAGCAAAGGGCCGGAGCCCGCTTCGAGCTCCGGCCCATTCTCTGTTTCCGGCCCCGCTACTCGAATCGATGCGCGGCCGGGAGTCTCGGCTCCGATTCAGCAGTTCGAACCGGCGGTCCAAGTGAAGTACTGCGCGTTGGCAGTGCCCCAGTTCTCGATGTTGCTGCTCGCGGCATTGACGTCCGTGGCGATGACGGTGCCCGCGTTGTCGTAGAGGGTCCCTCCGACCAGCCATCCGAGAGTTCCGACGGGCTGGCCACCCGAGGGAACGGCGACAGCGAAGCTCGAGGCGGGGCCGCCCGAGACCTGACTGCGATAGAAAGCAGTGCCGTCCATCGTCGTCCAGGTGAAGTACTGCGCGTTGCCCGTGCCCCAGTTCTCCATATCGCTGCTGGCGCTGGCCACGTCGGTGGCGATGACTGTGCCCGAGTTGTCGTAGAGGGTACCCCCGGCGAGCCATCCGAGTGTCCCGACGGACTGGGCGCCCGAGGGAACGGCGACGGGGAAGCTCGAGGCGGGGCCGCCCGAGACCTGGCTGCGGTAGAAGGCGGTGCCGTCGGTGGTGGTCCAGGTGAAGTACTGCGCGTTGCGATCTCCCCAGTTCTCCATGTTGCTGTCGGCCGTGGCGACGTCCGTCGCGATGACGGTCCCCGAGTTGTCGTAGAGCGTGCCGTCCGCGAGCCAGCCGAGGGTTCCGACGGGCTGGGCGCCCGAGGGGACCGCGACGGGGGAGGTCGAGACGGATCCGCCGGAGACCTGGTTGCGGTAGAAGGCGGTGCCGTCGGTGGTGGTCCAGGTGAAGTACTGCGCGTTGCGAGTCCCCCAGTTCTCCATCTCACTGTTCGCGGCCACGACGTCGGTGGCGATGACGGCGCCGGAGTTGTCGTACAGCGTGCCCTCGGCGAGCCAGCCGAGGGTTCCGACGGGCTGGGCGCCCGAGGGGACCGCGACGGGGAAGGTCGTGACCGGACCCCCGGAGACCTGACTGCGGTAGAAAGCAGCGCCACCCGAGACCGAGACCGGCGCCGACGTCGACGCCCCGGTCGTGGTCGCCGAGATCGACCCCGTTCCAGGAGTGCCCGTGGCCTTCACCCCGCTCAGAACGACCTCGCCGTTCCCATCGGTCGGGAAGATCCTCGATCCGGTATCGCCGTCCGACCAGGTCAGCCCGGCGGGCAGGGTCACGGTGACGGGCGTCCCCTGGGGAGCGGCAGCGGTCCCGTCCGTCGTCGCCGTCATCACGACGTCCTTCAGAGTGCCGCAGGCGGCGACGGAATACGGGCCGTTCGTGAAGGCCAGCGTCGGTCCGGTACCGGACGCCGCTGCAAGCGGCGCACCGATCGCGGTCGCGACGACGGGGATGGTCCAGGCGGCGCCGGCGACGACGGTGCGGCGGTGGACGGAGCCGGGGGTGTTCTCGGTCATGGGAGTCCTTCGAGATCGAGGTGGGCACCGGGAGCGGTGCGGAGCGATCGTGTCCCGGAGCGGCGCCGGTCGGCGGATGGAAGTGAGTTCCTGTCGGGAATGCGCACGATGCGCCGTCTGATTCGCGCACTTCGTCGATCCGCCGCAGCGAGTGCGCTCTCATGGATCCGTGACCGAGCTGCTGATGTCGACGAGGCCCCCTGCCCGCGGCCGGCGCGACTCCTTCGCCGAGCGCTCGCTCGCCCTGCGCGACGCGGCGGCGGTCGGCTGGCTGCAGGGCCGCGGTCTCTGGTGCGAGCCCCGCGGCCCCTTCCACCTCTTCGCCGACCGGCTCGTCGACGGACCCTTCGAGCTCCTCCGCGTCTGGCACACCCCGGCTCGTGTCGGCCGCTCGGCTCAGCACCCCAGCAGCGGGACGGTGATCCAGATCGACGGCGCGATCGTCCTCTCCACAGCGACGGAGTCGGTCGGCCTCGAGCCGGGCGGTGTCGCGCTGCTCCCCTCGAGCGGGCCCTGGACCCTGGAGGGGGCGGTCGCCAGCGCCCGCATCGAGATCCGCTCGCGCCCCGGGCTCTGGCCGCCGGACGTCGCCCGGCACCGGATCGAGACCCTCGACGCGATCAGCACGCCCTTCCGCGAGGTGCTCGTGGCGACGGCGATCAGCGCCCTCTCCTCCTCCCTCCGCCCGGAGGACGCCGGCTTCTCCGCCTTCAGGCAAGCCGTCGAGAACCTGGCGGCGGGCCTCCCGGCGCTGCGGAGCGGACCGACCGCGACGACGCCCGAGGAGACGCTGCGTCGTGAGGCGCTGCAGCTGATCGCGAAGGAGGCGGCGGATCCGGACCTGACGGTCGCGGGGCTCGCCGACCGCCTCCTCGTCTCGGACCGCCACCTCCACCGCGCTTTCGCCGAGCACGGAGCGACGCCCCTGGCCGAGATCCGCGCCGCCCGCGCAGACCTCGCCCGGCAGCACCTCGCCCTGCACCCCGGGCGGACGGGCCCTGACCGTCTCGAGATCGCCCGCCGCTCGGGCTTCCGCACTGTCCGCGCGATGAACGAGGCGCTGCGCGCGAGCCGGTGAGGTCGACGGGCGCCGAGCCGGTCGATCGATGAGCGCTCTACAGAGCAGAAAGTGCGGTCGATGAGCGCTGGAGCTTCCACGAAGGGAGGAACCATGATCGCTCGTCGCTCTGCGCGCCAGAGGGTCCCGCCGCTGCGGGGCTCCTGCGAGCACCTCCTCGCAGTCTCGGACGTCTCGCGCATCGGTGCTCTCCGAGCCCGACGAAGCGGCGGCGACCGGCCGTCGAGTGACGACGGAGTGGCGAACATCCACGAACTCGACCGGATCGTCTGGATCGCAGCGCGAGACGAGGACGACGACGCGACGGATGGCGAGATCGCCTACCTCTCCGGCGTCGCCATGTCCCCCGGCGGCGCCACGCCCGTAGCGGATGTCCGCCAGGAGGACGGACGCTCTCAGCACTGTGTGAACGATCCCAGCCGCTGCACCGCACGGAACGGGCGTTCGGCTCGACCCGGATCGGCGAGAGAACAGCCCTGCAGTAGCCGGCGCACATGTCCGCTCATGGCTCCCTGCATGTCCGGTTCTCTCCCTTGAGGCCATACGCGTCTGATGTACGGAGCACACTCTCCTCGGCTGGGCCCGCCGCCGCTCGCACGACCGAGGAGAACCGTCATGCACCACTCGAACGATCGCGCTCCCCGTGAGGACGTGCTCCTCGCCGCGGCGGCGTCCGCCTGGCTCGCGGAGCGAGGTGTCTCCGGTGACGGGCCGTCCCACCTGATCGCGGACGAGGTCGCGGCGGCGGACTTCCGTGTCGCCCGGGTCTGGCACACCGCGGCCTGCGTTGAGCGGGCGGCGGCTTCCGGCGTGCTGTTCGCCGAGGTGATCGCCGACGGGAACGCCGAGGTCAGCCTCGGAGGCACGACGCACGCCATCGCCTCCGGCGATCTCGTCGTCTCCCCGGAAGGAGGGCCGCTCGCGCTGACCGCGGTCGATCGCCTCGCGCGCTTCGAGTTCGAGATCCGCATCGTGGGGTCGGGGCTCTCGCCGGCGGTGGTCGACGTGCTGCGATCCGGAGTCGTGATCGCGGACGCCGCCCCGTCCTTCCGCCCCGTGCTCCTCGCCGCGGTCAACGCCGCCTTCAACGCGGGACTCGATCCGGACGCCGCGGGATTCGCGTCCTTCCGGCTCGCGACGACGAGCCTGCTCGCCGGGTTCCTCGACGAGGCACTCGCCCCTCGCCTCGTCGGGCGGTCGTCGAGCGAGGCGCTGCTGCACCGCCGGGCGCTCGACGCCCTCGCGCTCCACGCGGCCGACCCCGCTTTCTCGGCCGGCGCACTCGCGCGCGAGCTCGCGGTGTCGGAGCGGCATCTGCGGAGGATCTTCCAGGGGCGCGGGACCACTCCCGGCGCCGCGCTCCGCGACGCGCGCCTCGCGCGGGCGCACGCACTCCTCAGTGCTCCGGCGCCGCTGCCTCCGGGGGACGCTGCGCGTCTCGCCGGGTTCCGGTCTCCCCGGGCGTTGCGGCGCGCTGCAGCGCAGCGGGACACCGCCGTCTGACTGGCGAGATCGACCGAGGAGCACCGCTGCTGCGGACGTGTCCGCCGACGGACCGGAGGACGGCCGTCGGCGGACTCGCGACTCCTAGAGGCAGGTGACGGTCGGGCGCGTGAAGTTGATGTCCTGGTTCGTCGGCGGGTTGAGCCCGGCGGTGTCCGGCATCATCCATTCGAAAACGGCCTGGACGGGGCCGGTCGCGTTCGCGGTCCACTCGTAGTGGTAGGTGTTCCCGGCGGGCGGGATGTACTCCACTCCCGGCAGAGGCCGAGTCGTGCCGGCGAAGACCTGCTGCCCGTTGAGGTAGACGTTGAGTGCCTGCCTCTGCGAGCCCACAGGGTTGGAGAACGCAGGCATCGTGAAGTGGTAGCGCTTGCCCTGCACGACCTCGAGGGTGGTGAGCACGGCCATGGTCGCCGTGCCGAACCCCGGGGTCGCGTCCGCTGAGCTGGCGAAGCGCTCGCCGTCGCGGAAGTAGAAGGGGAACGAGATGAAGCCCGAGCGAGGGACCTGCCACGTCCAGGTGGACGCGGGTGGGAACTGGTTGCAGACGGGAGGCTGCGGGGGAGTCGTGATGGAGGCGGCGGCGAGCGGCGCGCCGACCGCCGTCGCGACGACGGGAATGGTCCAGGCGGCGCCGGCGACGACGGTGCGGCGCTGGACGGCGCCGGGGGTGGGCTTCTCTGTCATGTGATCTCCTCGATCGGTGGTCTGCGGTCGCTGCTGCTGAACCGCCTCGGTCATCGTCGGCGGGCGGGGCCGAGGTGCGGGCGTCGTGCGATGACCGCGTCCGCTGCGGGCGCCGCACACGTCCGAAGCGGGTCGTAGAGGCCCGTCCGTGGTCGAGGTTCTCCGCTCGACCGGGGGCGGCGGCGCGGCACAGTGCACCCGCCTCTGCCGGCTCGTCCCCGTGCGCGCTCGAGCCGAGAGAAGTCGTGAGCTTCCTCCCCGGACGGCTTCGACGTCGATCCGTCCACGGACTGCAGCCCTTCCCGCCCGGAGTGACACGATCTCCGGAACGATCTCGGAGATGCACGGGCTCGTCTCTCTCCTCCAGGCCGGCGGCGGCTTCGCGACCACCCGGGGCATCACCGCTTCGGCGATCCCGCGTGCCGTCGTGCAGCGCGCCCTCGACGACGGACTCCTCGTGCGTGTGCGTCGAGGCGTGTACGCGCTTGCGGGTGTGCCGCCGATCGAGCTCGCCGCGGTGCGGGCGGGAGGAGTGCTCACCTGCGTGTCGCTGCTTCGTCACCTCGGACTGTGGACTGTCGAGCGTCCCGCCCTGCACGTCGCCCTCGGCGCGTCCTCGGTGCACGAGCTCGGGCGAGGCGAGGTCGGCCACTGGCGACGCTGGCCGGGACACGGTCGACGCTCCCTGTCGCAGGACGGCATCGGAGCGGCGATCCTGCACCTCGTGACCTGCGTCCGCGAAGACGACGCGATCGTCACCATCGACTCGGCCCTGAACCGGGGGCTCCTCCCGGTCGAAGAGCTGGCGGACCTGCAGGCGCTCGCGCCGCCCGGCAAGCGCGCCCTCTTCGACAGGGTCGACGGCAGCAGCCAGTCCGGTCTCGAGACCAAGACCCGCCTCAGCCTGCGCCGACGCCGAGTCCGGGTGCGCACCCAGGTCCCCGTCCCGGGCGTCGGCTTCGTCGACGAGATCGTCGGTGATCGGCTCGTCCTCGAGAGCGATGGATACCGCTACCACGGGAGCTTCGAGCAGTTCCGCGAGGACCGACGCCGGGATCTCGAGCTGGCGCGGCAGGAGTTCCTCTGCATCCGCCTCGACAACCACCAGATCATCGAGGACTGGCCGAGGACCGAGGAGGCGCTCCTGTCCCTGATCCGCCGCCAGGAGCATCTCTGGACCGCGCCCCAGCGCCGGCGTCACGGCCTCGCGGGCCCCTTCGCAGGGCTCGACTCGCGCAACCTCAGCTGAGAGGGGGGTCTCTCGGCTGTCAGCCGACATCCCCCTCTCTCCACTGATGTTCCGCAGGTGGTCCGTCCGGCGGGTGCCCCGGAGGCGCGGTGCCTGCGGTTCGCCGGGAGCGCCGAAGAAGCGGCCCGCCTCGACCCGTCGTCGGCGCAACGTCAGTTGAGAAGGGTCGCTCTCGGCTGTCAGCCGACATCCCCCTCTCTCCACTGATGTTCCGCAGGTGGTCCGTCCGGCGGGTGCCCCGGAGGCGCGGTGCCTGCGGTTCGCCGGGAGCGCCGAAGAAGCGGCTTGCCTCGACCCGTCGTCGGCGCAACGTCAGTTGAGAAGGGTCGCTTTCGGCTGTCAGCCGACATCCCCCTCTCTCCACTGATGTTCCGCATCGCCGGCTGCCTCCGCAGGCGGAGATCGCCGTCCCGCCGGGCTCACCAGCCCCGCCGGAACCCCGCGAAACATCCCCGCAATACGCCCCGGACTAGAGTCGTGCCATGGGTGACCTCTTCGACGGCTACGGGTCCCAGAAGGTCGAGCGCCGACGTGCCGGCGCCCCGCCCTGGGACGAGATGTTCGCTGATGTCGCCGCGACGAAGGGCCCCGACGGGGTCCGTTCGGCGTACCGCGACATCTACTCCTCGCTCGCGCGGATGACGCAGGAGGAGCTGCGCGGTCGCACCGACGCGCTCGCCTCCTCCTACCTCGCGCAGGGTGTCACGTTCGACTTCGCCGGCGAGGAGCGGCCGTTCCCGCTCGACGCGGTGCCGCGCGTGATCGAGCGCGCCGAGTGGAACGAGGTCCAGAGCGGCATCAAGCAGCGCGTCCGTGCACTCGAGGCGTTCCTCGCCGATGTCTACGGTC
Source organism: Rathayibacter caricis DSM 15933 (assembly GCF_003044275.1). Taxonomy (NCBI): domain Bacteria; kingdom Bacillati; phylum Actinomycetota; class Actinomycetes; order Micrococcales; family Microbacteriaceae; genus Rathayibacter; species Rathayibacter caricis. The sequence goes on from NZ_PZPL01000001.1 coordinate 1,912,881, forward strand.
CGCAGAACGCGGTCAAGGACGGAGTGATCCCGGCCGGGCTCATCTCGAGCTCCAGCCACTTCCACCGCCAGGCGGCCGGCATCGTGTCGGCCAACGGCGTGCGCATCCAGGTCTCGGGCATCGACCTCATCCGCGACGAGGTCGGCGGCTGGCGGGTCCTCGAGGACAACGTCCGCGTCCCCTCCGGCGTCTCGTACGTCATCTCGAACCGGCGCGTCATGGCGCAGACCCTGCCCGAGCTGTTCGTCTCGATGCGCGTCCGCCCCGTCGGCGACTACCCCAACAAGCTGCTGCAGGCGCTGCGCGCGTCGGCGCCCGAGGGCGTCGACGACCCGACCGTGGTCGTCCTGACCCCCGGTGTCTACAACTCCGCCTACTTCGAGCACACGCTGCTCGCGCGGCTGATGGGCGTCGAGCTCGTCGAGGGCCGCGACCTGTTCTGCACCGGCGGCAAGGTGTTCATGCGGACGACCTCGGGCCCGACCCGCGTCGACGTGATCTACCGCCGCGTCGACGACGAGTTCCTCGACCCGCTGCAGTTCCGCGCCGACTCGATGCTCGGCTCGCCCGGGCTCATGCTCGCCGCCCGCCTGGGCACCGTCACCATCGCCAACGCGGTGGGCAACGGAGTCGCGGACGACAAGCTCGTCTACACCTACATGCCCGACCTCATCCGCTACTACCTCGGCGAGGACGCGGTGATCAAGAACGTCGACACCTGGCGCCTGGAGGATCCGGGCGCGCTCGAGGAGGTCCTCGACCGCCTCGACGAGCTCGTCGTGAAGCCGGTCGACGGCTCCGGCGGCAAGGGCCTGGTCGTCGGCCCCGACGCCTCCGCCAAGGAGCTGGCCGAGCTGCGCTCACGGCTGCAGGCCGACCCTCGCGGCTGGATCGCGCAGCCGGTCGTGCAGCTGTCGACCATCCCGACCCTCGTCGACGACGGGATGCGCCCGCGTCACGCCGACCTCCGCCCCTTCGCGGTCAACGACGGCACCGACGTCTGGGTGCTGCCCGGAGGCCTCACCCGCGTGGCGCTGCCCGAGGGCCAGCTCGTCGTGAACTCGTCGCAGGGCGGCGGCTCGAAGGACACCTGGGTGGTGGGCCTGGAGTCGCAGCGCGACCGCGAGCCCGACGCGCACGACATCCAGGGCCTCGTCGCCGAGCAGGCCGCGGTCACCAGCTCGATCCCGATCGTCTACCCGCTGAACCACACCCCCGACCACTCGCCGCACGACGCCCCGAACTCCGACCAGGAGCAGCAGCAGCAGCAGCAGCAGCAGCAGCAGGGTCGCGACGCGGGGGAGGAGGACTGATGCTCTCCCGGATCGCCGAGTCCCTCTTCTGGATCGGCCGCTACATCGAGCGCTCGGACGGCACCGCGCGCATCCTCGACGTCCACCTCCAGCTCCTGCTGGAGGATCCGTGGATCGACGAGGACACCGCGTGCCGCTCGCTGCTGTCGGTGATGGGCTCGACCCCGCCCGACGACATGCGCGAGATCACGCGGGCGGACGTGCTGACGATCCTCGCGATCGACCGCACCAACCCCGCCTCCATCGCCTACTCGCTCGGCGCCGCCCGCGAGAACGCCCGCCGCGCCCGCGAGATCGTGTCGACGGAGCTGTGGGAGTGCCTGAACACGACCCGCACCCGGATGCCGCGCCGCGTGTCGGGCGAGCGGGTGTCGGAGTTCTTCAGCTGGGTGCGCGAGCGCTCGGCGCTGGCCGTCGGCATCATCGAGTCGGCGACCTCGCGCGACGAGGCCTGGCAGTTCTTCACGCTGGGCCGCTCGATCGAGCGGGCCGACATGACGGCGCGTCTGCTCGCGACCCGGTCGCTGACCGAGGCGAGCGGCCCGTCGTGGACCACGATCCTCCGCTCCTGCGGGGCGTACGAGGCGTACCTCCGCACCTACCGCGGCGTGCCGAGCGCGCGCAACGCGGCGGAGTTCCTCCTGCTCGACCGGCTCTTCCCGCGGTCGATCCTCTTCTCGATCTCGCGCGCCGAGATGTGCATGCGCGACATCGAGCCGCGCACCGGCCGCGTCGGGCACACCGGCGACGCCCAGCGCGTACTGGGTCAGATCCGGAGCGAGCTGGAGTACCGGCCGATCGCCGAGATCCTCGAGGATCTCCCGCGGCACATGGACGGGGTGCAGGAGGCGACCTCGGCCGCGTCCGAGGCGATCCGGCAGCGCTACTTCCCCACCAACGTCATGCCGAGCTGGATCGGGGAGGCGCTGTGAGCAGGCTGCGCATCAAGCACACCACGGGCTTCACCTACCGGGGAGACGTCGTGGCGTCCTACAACGAGGCGAGGATGCTGCCGGCGTCCTCGGACGGGCAGCTCGTGCTGTTCTCGAACCTCGACATCCGGCCGGTCACCTCGGCGCACACGTACACCGACTACTGGGGCACCCGGGTGTCCTCGTTCGACGTGCTCGACGCGCACCAGGAGCTCTCGCTCACGGCGACGTCGCTGGTCGAGGTGCGCCCGAAGGCGCATCCCGAGCACCCGTACGGCTGGGAGCAGCTCGCCGAGCAGGTCGAGACGCTCACCGAGTACGTGGAGCAGTCGAAGCAGACCGTCCGCACCGCGCCTCCGGAGGATCTCGTCGAGCTCGCACGCTCGCTCGCGGACGAGTCGGCGGGTCCGTGCGAGGCGGCGCTCGCGATCGCCGAGCGCATCGGCCGCGAAATGACCTACAAGCAGGGCGTGACCGGCGTGCACTCGACGGCGACGGAGTCGTGGACGGCGCGCAAGGGCGTCTGCCAGGACATCACGCACATCGTCCTCGGGGCGCTGCGCGCGGTCGGCATCCCCGCCCGCTACGTCTCGGGCTACCTCCACCCCAAGCCGAACGCCGAGATCGGCGAGACGGTGACGGGGGAGTCGCACGCCTGGGTCGAGTGGTTCTGCGGAGGAGCGTGGCGCGGCTACGACCCGACGAACCTGATCGACATCGGAGACCGGCACGTCATCGTCGGCCGCGGTCGCGACTACAACGACATCGCCCCGCTGCGGGGCGTGTACGCGGGCCCGCACTCGTCGAAGCTGTTCGTGCGGGTCGAGATCACGCGCGAGGCCTGACGGCGGAGCCGACCTCGGGCTCGTCGGATCCCGTTCGGCTCGCAGGATCGTCCGGTTCCTGCGAGCCGGAGGCGTTCTCGCGAGCCGGAGGTACTGCGCTGCGGCGCATCCGCAGGTGGAAGCCGAGCCCGACGGCCGCCGCGGCGAGCCCGGAGGCGGCGCCCACCGCGATCGCCCAGCGCGGGCCGAGGCCGTTCGCCACGGCTCCGATGAGCGGAGCGCCGATCGGCGTGCCTCCGACGAAGATCGCCATGTAGAGCGCCATCACGCGGCCGCGCATCTCGGGGGCGGTCGAGAGCTGCACGAAGCCGTTGGCCGAGGTCATCAGCGTCTGCGCGGCGACGCCGACCAGCGGCAGGACGATCGCGAAGGACCACGCGGTCGGCATGAGACCCGAGAGCGCGAGGGCGACGCCGAACGCGAAGGCGGCTCCGACGATCAGCCGCAGCCGGGGCCGGTCGCGGCGGGCCGAGAGCAGGGCGCCGATCACCGAGCCGACCGCGATCGCCGAGGACAGCAGGCCGAACTCGCTCGCACCCATGTCGAACTCCACCGTGGCCATCGTCGAGGCGAAGATCGGGAAGTTCAGGCCGAAGGTGCCGATCAGGAACACGATGATCAGCACCACGATGATGTCCGGTCGCCGCGACACGTAGCGGAACCCCTCCAGCAGCGCGCCCGGGCCTCGGGTGGCGCGCGGAGCGGAGCGGAGCTGGTCGCGGTGCAGGAAGCGCAGCGAGAGCAGCACGGCGAGGAAGCTCGCGGCGTTGAGCAGGAACACCCAGCCCGACCCGACCGCAGAGATGAGGACGCCCGCGAGGGCCGGCCCGATCATCCGGGCGGAGTTGAACGAGGCGGAGTTGAGGGAGACCGCGTTCGAGAGGTCCTTCTCCTCGACGAGCGCCGAGACGAAGGTCTGCCGCACGGGTGCGTCGATCGCCGCGGCGAAGCCGAGCAGCAGCGCGAAGACGTAGACCATCCAGAGCTGGACGACGCCGGTGACGACGAGCAGGCCCAGGCCGAGCCCGAGCACCCCCATCGCGCCCTGGGTCGCCATGAGCAGCCGCCGCCGGTCGAAGCGATCGGCGATGAAACCCGAGAAGGGGACCATCAGCAGCTGCGGTCCGAACTGCAGCGCCATGGTGACGCCCAGCGCGGTCGCGTCGTGGTCGGTCAGGTCGTTGATGACGATCCAGTCCTGGGCGGTGCGCTGCATCCAGGTGCCGATGTTCGAGACCGTCGCCCCGGCGAACCAGATGCGGTAGTTCGGCACCGCCATCGAGCGGAACATCGCACTCATCGCTCCGCCACCTCGCGGAGGAGGGCTGCGGCGTCGCGCAGCAGGGACTGCTGAGCAGGGGAGAGCTCGCGGAGCCCGGCCACGAGCCACGTGTCGCGGCTGCGGCGCACCTCGTGCACGAGCGCGGATCCCGCCTCGGTGGGGCGGAGTCGGACGACGCGCCCGTCGGCCGGGTCGCCCAGGCGCTCGGCGAGCCCGTCGTCCACGAGGCAGGCGACCGTGCGCGACATCGAGGGCGGGCGCACGCGCTCCACCTCGGCCAGCTCGCCGAGGGTGCGCGGGCCCTCGCGCTCGAGCAGGGCGAGGACGCTCAGCTGCGCGTCGCTCAGCTCGTGCCGGCCCTTCTCCTGGCGGAGTCGGCGGCCCAGGCGCGCGACCGCGATGCGGAGCTCCCCGGCGAGGGCGGTGGTGGTGGGATCGTGAGGCACATAGTTAGCCTAACGAAATATCACCGCGAACGGAGGGGGTCGTTCCGATCCGCCCGTCAGCGGGAGGCGGAGCGGACGGCGCCGACGCTCGCGGCGACGACCAGGCCGATGCCGATCGCCTCGACGACCGTGAGCCGCTGGCCGAGCACGAGGAAGCCCGACAGGGCGGCCGCACCCGGAGCGAGCGACATCAGGATCGAGAAGGTCGACGAGCGCAGGCGCCGCAGCGCGAGCAGCTCCAGCGCGTACGGCACCGCGGAGGAGAGCACCGCGACCGCGAAGCCCAGCAGCAGCACGGGCGGCAGGATCAGCGCGGGCCCCGCCGTCGCGATGCCGAACGGCAGCGAGACGACCGCGCCGGCGGCCAGGGCCAGCGCCAGCCCGTCGAGGCGGGGGAAGCGCCCGCCCGTCCGCTCGGCGAAGACGATGTAAGTCGCCCAGAGCGCCGCGGCGCCGAGTGCGAACGCGACGCCGACCGGGTCGAGCGAGCCGAACCCGCCCTGCGAGAGCGTGACGACCCCGGCCAGGGCGAGACCCGCCCAGAGCAGGCTGAGCAGGCTCCGGCCGGCGATCACCGAGAGGGTCAGCGGGCCGAGGACCTCGAGGGTGACGGCGGCGCCCTGCGGGATGCGGGCGATGGCCTCGTAGTAGCAGGCGTTCATCCCGCCGAGGGCGAGCCCGTAGACCAGGACGGTGCCCCAGTCGGCCCGCGTGTAGCCGCGGAGCCTCGGGCGGCAGACGACGAGCAGCACCAGCGCCGAGAAGACGAGGCGGAGGGTGACCGTGCCGATCGGACCCGCGGCCGGGAAGAGCAGGACGGCGAAGGACGCGCCGAGCTGCACGCTCGCCACCGCGCCCAGCACGAGGCCGATCGAGCCGGCACCGCCCGAGCGGCGCGGCGCCTCGCGCACGTCGTTCAGCTCGAGCGCCGCTGCTTCTGCACGGGAGGGACGTTGTAGCCGAGCAGGCCGATGCCCGTCGCGTCCCAGCGGAGCGTCGTCAGCGACACGTTGTCGACGACGGGGAACGTGTGGCGGTAGGTCTCGGGGTTGATGCCGAGGTAGGCGCACAGGAGCAGGCGGATGAGGGTGCCGTGCGCGACGACGAGCACGCGGCCCTCGGGGTGGTCGCGGTGGATCCGGGCGAGCGAGGCGTTGGCGCGGGCGACCGCGTCGAGCCCCGACTCCCCGCCGGGCATCGGCTGGATCGCCGGAGCGGCGACCCACGCGCGGTAGGCGTCCGGGAAGCGCTTCTCCATCTCGGCCGTCGTCAGCCCCTCGCCCTGGCCGAAGTCGACCTCGACGAGAGCGGGGTCCGGATGAACCTCGAGGTGCGCCGCGCGGGCGGCCGGGACCGCCGTGCGGACCGCTCGCACGAGCGTGGACGAGTACACCGCCTCGAGGTCGGCGTCGACGGCCCAGGAGGCGAGCGTCGCCGCCTGGTCCTGTCCGCGAGGAGTGAGGGCGATGTCGGAGGAGCCCGCGAAGCGGTTCTCGGAGTGCCAGACGGTCTCTCCGTGCCGGGCGAGGATCAGGGTCGTCACCCCCTGAGCCTACCGAGCGTCACCCGAGCGGGAGGTGGGTGCGGGCGGGACGCGCAGGATCCTGCTCGCCGGGCTTCAGGCGTCGGCCGCGGAGTAGTGCGCGTCGACCAGGACGGGGAGGTGGTCCGAGAGCCCCTGCGGCAGGGTCGACACTCGCTCGATGCGGATGGAGTCGCTGATCGCGAAGTCGAAGTGCCCGCTGAAGTACCGGTAGCGGGCGTAGGTCGGGGAGTCGCTCCGCGACACCAGGTAGCCGTTCCGCGTCATCTTGCGGTCGAGTCCGCGGAAGAACCAGGGGTAGTTGTAGTCGCCGACCATGAGCGAGGGGGTGTCCGGCGCGTACTCGCGCAGCCGGTTCAGCGCCTCGTCGATCTGCTTCCGGCGCAGGGCGTTGCCGGCCGAGAGGGGGGCCGCGTGGAAGGACGAGACGGCGATCGATCCGCCCTGCTCATCGGTCAGCCGGACGGCGAGCAGGCGCTCGTGAGCGGGGGACATGACACGGTCGTGCATCGACTTGCTGAGCTCGAAGGCGGCACTGCCGGCCAGCTCGAAGCGGGCGTGCGAGTAGTAGATCGCGAGCCCGAGCCGGTTGCGGGCGGTGACGGTCGCGAGGCGCAGGTCGCCCAGCTCCTGCGGGAGCTTCGTGGTGTCGCACTCCTGCAGGCAGAGGACGTCGACGTCGTGGCGGGCGGCGAGCGGAGCGATCTCGACGTGCGCTCGGTGCTCCCGGAGGTTGTAGGAGATCACCCGGAGGGCGCGTTCTTTCGGCTGCATTCCGCCAGTGTAGGGCGGCTCGTCGGGCGTCGCGGCGACGTCCGGGCGAACACGGAGGGACCTCGTCGGGTCCTGATCGCGACGGCGTCAGGAGCCCGGCGAGGTCCCTCGCGGGGAGCGGTCAGCGGGTGGCGCCGGCGGTCCCGTCGGGGTCGGCGTCGGTGCCGTGGATGCCGTCGGTGGGGCCCCAGTCGGGCAGCGGCGGGTTCTCCGCGTCGCCGTCCTGGGTGAGTCCGTCGGGGGACGGGCGGCCGACCTCGTCCAGGCCCGCGGTGGTGCCGTCGGCGGTCTCAAGCTCGGTCGGCGAGGGGGTCTGCTCGGGGTCGACGAGGGTCGGTTCGATGTCGTTGTCGGAGCTGCTCATAGCGTCACGCTAGGCCGCCGTCCGGTCGCGGCGCACCCCCTTGATTTCGCAGATGACCCGCGTGTGGGGGGCAAGCTCGTGCGCCTTGATCGAGGGGTGCCCGCTGGGAAGCATCGCTCCCGTACACCTCCGCGACCGTCCGCTCGACAGCGGGAAAGCGTGCACGCCGGAGGCCTCGGCCCCTCGACAGAAAGGCACCACCGTGTCCCACGATTCCACTCCCGCCCCCCTGGACGCCGAGCGCATCGTCTCGCGCCGTTCGGTGACCGCCGCCGCCGCCTGGACCGTCCCGGTCGTCGCGGTCGCGGTCGCGACCCCCTCCGCCGCCGCGTCGATCGTCGACGTGGGCGCCTTCCAGCTGGAGGGCACGTGCGGTGCACTCGGACTCCTCGGCCCGGGCTTCACCCTCCGGGCCGGTGCGACGACCCCGCTGCCGGTCGGCACGACGGTCACCATCACGGGCTCGGGCATCGCGAACATCGGCACGTTCTCGGTCTCCGGCGGCACCGCCACCGTCAACGTCCTCAGCGGTACCAGCCGTCAGATCACCCTGACCGCGGCGGTGCCGGCGGGCGCGACCATCGCGTTCCGCACCACGCTGTCGATCTCGGTCGCCTTCGTGCTCAACGCGGTCGCCACCCTGCCCACCGGCTACTCCGGGACGGGTGCGAAGACGGCGGGCAACGTCACGTCGACGCTCATCCTCTGCTCCGACAACTGATTCCGCGCATTCCCCGAGGCCCGTCCCGCCCTCACCGGCGGGGCGGGCCTCCGTGCGTCTCAGGACGCGTGCGCGGCGAGGTGCGTGCATCCGCCGACCCGAGCGCGCCGATCCGCGACGGAACGCGAACGACGAAGGCCCCCGCTCCGATCGGAGCAGGGGCCTTCGTCGTTCGGGCGGTGCGGCTCAGCGGCCGTAGGCCGAGGCGGCCGGGCAGTCGAACGGGTCGCCGCCGGCCGAGAGGCCCACGCGGTTGAGGTAGCGGACGACGATGCCGTACGACTCGAGCAGCGAGGTCTCGGTGTAGGGGATCTGGTGGGTGGCGCAGTACTCCTTCGCGATGACCTGGGCGCGGCGCAGGGCCGGGCGGGGCATGTTCGGGAAGAGGTGGTGCTCGACCTGGTAGTTCAGACCGCCCATGTAGAGGTCGGTGAGCCAGGTGCTCTTGATGCTGCGCGAGGTGAGGACCTGACGGCGCAGGAAGTCGACGCGCGCCTCCTTCGGCAGCAGCGGCATGCCCTTGTGGTTCGGAGCGAACGAGGCGCCCATGTAGAGGCCGAAGACGCCCATCTGCACGCCGAGGAAGGCGAACGCCATGCCCAGCGGCAGCGCCCAGAAGATGACCGCGAGGTAGAGACCCACGCGGGCGACGAGCATCGAGATCTCGACCCAGCGCTTGTCGACCTTGCCGCGGCCGAAGACGGTGCGGAAGCCGTGGATGTGCAGGTTGAGGCCCTCGAGCAGGAGGAGGGGGAAGAAGGCGTAGCCCTGGCGGCGGGTCAGCCAGGCGTACAGGCCGCGCGAGCGGGCCGCGTCCTCGCTGGTGAACGAGATGACGTCGCGCTCGATGTCGGGGTCCTTGCCGAGCACGTTCGGGTTCGCGTGGTGCCGGCTGTGCTTGTGCATCCACCACGAGTAGCTGATGCCGACGAAGAGGTTCGCGAGGGTGCGCCCCGCGACGTCGTTGGCCTTGCCCGACTCGAACACCTGACGGTGCGAGGCCTCGTGCGCGAGGAACGCGAACTGGGTGAGGACGATGCCGAGGGCGGCGGCCAGCAGGAGCTGGAACCAGGAGTCGCCCAGCAGGACGAAGCCGGTCACGATGCCGCCGAGGGCGAGCACCAGCACGGCGAACATCGTGTAGTAGAAGCCGGTTCTGCGACGGAGCAGGCCCGCGTCGCGGACGGTGCTGAGCAGGCCGGAATACTCGGTGGTGGGGTTGATGCGGCCGTCGGCGCGCGGACGCGTCCGGACGACGCGAGAGACGGGCTTCGCCTCGCTGCCGCTCTGGGCGGTCGAGCCGCCGTCGGACAGGGTGGTGGGAACGCTCACGGGGTGCCTCGTTCTTTCGGGGCGGCCATCGGCGTCGACGGCCTCGTGGAGAGCGACCCCCGACTCGGCCTCGTGAGGCACGGCCCGGTCCGCTCCTGGTTCACCACGCCGGTAGGGGCCGGTCGTGGCGTGCGGCGACCGGTTTCTTGGGCTACCTCTTCGAAGACTACGGGCAGGGGGTGCCCACCGCACCATGAGGATTGCCAGCCTTCGCGAACGGTACGACGGCGCGGCGGCCGCGATCGCGACCGCCGCGCCGATTCCGGCGCTCAGGAACCGATCGAGTCCTGCGGGCGTCCGGACTTGAGCGCCGCGAGGCGCGCCTCGACCTCGGTCATCTCGCCGAGGTCCTCGAGCGACTCGAACTGGGCGTCCAGGCTCGAGGAGGCCAGCTCCTCCGCACCGCGCACGCGGGCCTCCTCGCGGCGGATCTTCTGCTCGAAGCGGCTCACCTCGCTGGTCGGGTCCATGATGTCGATGCTCTTGATCGCGTCCTGGACCTGCGACTGCGCCTCGACGGTCTTCGAGCGGGCGATGAGCTCGTCACGCTTGGACGAGAGCTGGTTGAGCTTCTCGCGCATCTGGTTCAGGCCCGACTTGAGCTTGTCGACGACCTCGGTCTGCGAGGCGATCGTCGGCTCGGCGTCCTTCGCCTCCTTCTCGGACTGGATCTGGCGCTGCAGCGCGACCTTGGCCAGGGCGTCGAACTTGTCGGCGTCGCCGGTGCTGCTGGAGGTGCGCAGGTCGTCGGCCTTGCGGCTCGCCGCGAGCGCCTTGGCGCCCCACTCCTGCGCGTTGTCGACGTCCTCGCGGTAGTCGTCCTCGAGCAGGCGCAGGTTGCCGATGGTCTGCGCGATGGCGGCCTCGGCGTCGCGGATGCTCTCGGTGTAGTCGCGCACCATCTGGTCGAGCATCTTCTGCGGGTCCTCGGCCTGGTCGAGGAGCGCGTTGATGTTCGCCTTCGCGAGCTGCGCGATGCGTCCGAAGATGGACTGTCTCTGGGCCATGCTGTCTCTCCTTGCGTCGTGGGATGTCGTGTCGATCAGAGGTGTGAGAACTCTCAGAAGCGGCCGCCGCCGCCGCGGCGTCCGCCGCCGCCACGGGAGCCGCCGCCGAAGCCGCCGCCGCTCGAGCGGCGGGAGGAGCCGCCGAAGCCGCCGCCCGACGAGCCGCCGAAACCGCCGCCGAACCCGCCGGAGCGGTAGCCGGAGCGGCGCCCGCCGCCCAGCAGCGACTCGACGAGGATCCCGCCGAGGAACGCCCCGGTGGTGTTCCCGCCGTAAGGGCTGCCCACGGCGGTCGGCGACGCGTACCGGCTCGTGTCCGAGCGGGCCTGCTGCAGGGCGTCCTGGGCCAGTGCGGAGGCGCGCTGCGCCGAGGCCAGCGCCTCGCGCGGGTCGGTCGGCGCGATCTGCGCCGCGTACTCGGAGGCGCGGACCGCCTCCGTCAGCCGGGTGCGCGCGAGCGAGCCCACGGCCCCGCGCCGGGCGGCGATGAAGTCCTCGGCGGCCGAGACGCGGCTCCGCGCGGTCGTGAGCTCGGCCGCGAGGGCGGCGCGCTCGCGCTCCCGCTGGGCCTGGGCGTCGCGGTAGCCGCCGACGGCCGCGTCGATCACGGCGTCGGCCGACGAGAGGGTGGCGAACAGGGCCAGCGGATCGTGCGGGCGTACAGCGGCAGCGCGCTCCACCTGAGCGAGGGACGCCTCCGTCTGTGCGATCGCGGCGCCCATGTTCTGCGCGAGGGCAGCGGTGGTGGGATCCGACGCGTCGGCCGAGGCGGCGAGCGTGCGGCCCTGGGCGACGTCGGCGCGGATCTCGGCGAGGCGCGCGGCGAGGGTCGCCTCGGCCTCGCGCAGGTCGGCGGCGCGGGTCGCGACCGCGTCGAGCAGGCCGGACGCCTGCTCCGCCGCCTGCTGCCCCGAGCGCAGCAGAACGGCCGCGCGCCCGGTGTCACCGGCGGTGAGGGCCTCGCGAGCGCCGTCGACGCCGTCACGGGCGAAGCGGAGTCGGTCCTCGGCCTGGTCGGCGTCGTCCTCGACGTCGTCGATCGCGGAGGGGGAGTAGGAGACGGCGAGCTCGCCGAGGATCGCGCGCGTCGGCGCGATGCGGACCGCGACCGCCTCGATGCGCGCGGCGAGCTGTACCGCCACCTCCGGAGCGTTCTTCTCGAGGTCGCGCAGCTGCTCGAACGCCTCGGCCTTCTCGTCCAGCGCCTGCTCGGCGTCGGCGCAGAGCTGCAGGATCCGGGAGTAGCCGTCGCGGCGCTCCTGGTCGGTCTCGGGCTCGGCGTCGTCGAGGCGCTGCTGCAGCCCGAAGGCCTCGCCGAGGAGCCGCTTGGCGGTCACGAGCGCCTCGCGGAACGGCCCGGTCGCGTCCGAGCCGAACTGCGCCTCCGCGAAGCCGACCTCCTGCTCGCTGGTGCGCACGGCGTCGTCGGCGTGCACGAGAGCGGATCCGGCGCGGGTGGCGAGCTCGTCGATCGAGGCCTCGACGGCCTCCGCGGCCTTCCGGCGGCGCGAGCGGCGGACGAGGAGGAGGATCACGATGCCCAGGACCACGAGGACGGCGAGGACCGCGAGGACGATCGTCGCTCCGCGACCGAGGGACTCGCCGGCGGTCGGCGCGTCGAGGCGCTCGCCGATGCCGTCCGCCGCGGCCACCGCCGCTCCGGCCCAGTCGCCCTCGACGAGCTGCGGTTCGATGTCGTCGCTCTCGAGCGACGAGAGCTGCGCGTCGTCGAGCGCGAAGCCGTCGGCGACCGAGACCTGGTACTGGCGGGCGCCGACCGCGACCGCGAGGAGGACGTCGTCGTCGCCGAGCCCGTTCAGCTCCGCGGTCGCGTCGGCCCAGCGCTCGTCGCCCGAGACGCCGGTGAAGCTGTCGACGTACGCGACGAACAGCTGGACGCGGTGCTGCTCGTACAGGCGCGACGCGGCCTGCTCGATCTCCGCGGCCTCACCCGGTGCGAGGGCCCCGACGGAGTCGAGGACGGGGGAGGAGCCGAGGGTCGCCGGGTCCTCGGCGACCGCGGCGGGGGCCCCGGCGAGCACGGCGGCGGCGGCCACGAGCAGGGCCACGACCGTGCAGAGGAGCGGACGCCCGGCGGCGGAGCGCTCACGGACGTCGGACCGGTGGTTCGCTGTCGCGGTCATCGCGCACACTCCTTCGTCGTTCGCCTCCCGAGTGTAGACAGGGCGGTCGACGAGGAGCAGGGAGCGATCGCCGCGGAGCGCGTCCGCCGCCCGTGGCGGATGGGAGAACGCCGGGAGACGGAATGCGCTCGTCACCGCCGCGGTTCCCCTCCGCGGTGCGACTGCTGGTCGCGCCCGCCCGACCCCTGACGAAAGGCCCTCCGTGGATCCCTTCTCCCCCCTCACCGCCGGTGACCTCGAACTCCCCAACCGCGTCGTCATGGCGCCGATGACGCGCCTGCGCGCCGACGAGAAGGGCGTCCCCGGCGCCCTCATCGCCGAGCACTACGCCCAGCGCGCGAGCCTGGGACTGATCATCAGCGAGGGAGTGTTCCCCAGCGCCGAGTCCAAGGGCTACGCCGGGCAGCCGGGCATCGAGACCGCCGAGCAGGCCGAGGGCTGGCGCGTCGTCGCCGACGCCGTGCACGCCGCCGGTGGCCGCATCGTCATGCAGATCATGAACGCGGGCCGTGTCTCGCACACCGCGATCACCGGCACCGACCGCATCGTCGCTCCCAGCGCCATCGCGATCGACGGAGAGGTCCGCGTCCCCGGCGACGACAAGGCCCGCTTCCCGGTGCCGCACGCGCTCACGACCGAAGAGCTCGCCGTCGTGCGCGACGAGTTCGTCGCCGCCGCCCGCCGCGCGGTCGACGCCGGCTTCGACGGCGTAGAGGTCCACTCGGCCAACGGCTACCTGCTGCACGAGTTCCTCTCGCCGGTCTCGAACGTGCGCACCGACGCCTACGGCGGGAGCCCCGCCGCGCGCGCCGCGTTCCCGATCGAGGTCACCCGCGCGATCGCCGACGAGATCGGCGCCGGCCGCGTCGGCATCCGCATCTCGCCGAGCCACAACATCCAGGACGTCCTCGAGACGGACGCCGACGACGTGCGCGCCACCTACGAGGCCCTCGTCGACGGACTCGCGCCGCTCGGACTCTCCTACCTGAGCGTCCTGCACGCCGAGCCCGCGGGCGAGCTGGTGCAGGACCTCCGCTCGCGCTTCGGCGGCGTCCTGATCGCGAACAGCGGCTTCGGATCGCCGACCACGCGCGACGAGGTCCGCTCGCTGATCGCCGACGGCCACGCCGACGCCGTCGCGGTGGGCCGTCCGGTGATGGCCAACCCCGACCTCGTCGAGCGCTGGCAGGGCGGACACCCCGAGAACGAGCTCGACCAGGCCACCGTCTACGCGAGCGGCGCCGAGGGCTACACCGACTACGAGCGTCTCTCGGCGTAGTCGTACCGACGACGAAGGCCCGCTCCCCGTGCAGGGGGCGGGCCTTCGTCGTGTCCGGGATCAGCCCCGGTGCTTGAGCTCGTCCTCGATCGCTGCGTCCTCCTCGGGGGAGAGCTCCTGCTCCACGTCCTCGGGGCCGGCGGTCTCGCCGATCCGGCCCTCGCCGAGCGCGCGGATCGACTCGATGTCGTCGGACAGCGAGGCGTCGTCCGGGGAGCCGCTCACGAGCCCGACTCGATCTCTCCGGCCGAGACGGCCTCGGCGTACTTGCGGAGGTCCGGCCCGGGCTCGAAGTCGATGAAGCGGTCCTTCAGCCGGGCGTTGAGCTCGGCGAAGACGTCCTCCCAGGGCTCGCCCTTCTTGCTCTGGGCGAGGTCGAGCACCGCCTCGCGGAGGACACGGTCCGAGTCCTCGAGGATCTTGCTGCGGGCTTCATCGTTCCAGCGGATGTCCTGTGCGTCCATGCTCCGACCGTAGGCGGGGGTGCGGGGGCGACGCAGGGACTTGCGGAGCGCGGATCGGAGGCGTAGGCGCCGCCTCAGGCCCGGCAGTGCGGATCAGGTCCCGTCTGGACCGACGTCGCCCGCCACACTTCGCCAGGGGACTCGGCTCCGCCTACCATTGACGGCATGGCTTCGCCTCCTCTCGCCCCTCCGCTTCCGCGGGACTCCGCGGATGAGGGGGACGATGGCCTGACGGACCGCGAGCGGGACGCGTCGGCTGCTCGCTACCGAGCGGGCGCGGGCTCGCCGGTCCTCACGTCGGCCGAGCGGCGTGCTCTCGCCGCCTGGCGCCGACGCCGCTAGAGCGCGGAGTGGCCGTTCCGGCGGAGTGGATTCACCTGCCCGCCCTCCAGCGATTCATCTGCGCGCGCCCGGAACGAGCCGAGTTCCGAGGTGGTCGGCGCTCGTACCATCCGACTCCGTGGGCGTTGGACGTCCAATCGCACCTCAGATCGTTGCGGCTCCCTCTTCCTCCCTCGGAATCCCTCCTCGTGGACCTGGACGAGCAGGGGGAGGTGATCGCGGCGTGCCACTCCGGCTACGACAGCGACGGTGACGTTCTCCTGGTGTTCGCGATCGGAGTCCGCCCCGACCATCAGGGCGCCGGTCTCGCGATGAACCTACTCAGTCAGGTCATCGGCTCCGTCGGTCCCGGGAGACCTGATCTCGTCGCCCGGATCGACGTCCGCAACGCACGGAGTCAACGCCTCTTCGCCGGGGCCGGTTTCGAGGACACGGGTGCTCGATCCGGCGACGACCTCGCGCTCTGGGCGAGATCGTCGTCCGATCCGCTCGGCTAGCGCGTTCTTCGTGCGGACCGCACAGCGCGGATCGGAGGCGTAGGCGCCGCCTCCGATCCGCGCCGTTCACGCCAGGGCGGGCAGGACCTCGCGCTCGAACAGCTCGATCCCCGAGCGGTCGTAGGCCGCGTCCGGGAAGTAGAAGATGCCGTAGTCCATGCCGCGCGCGGCCATGTCGGCCAGGCGGTCGACGATCTGCGCGGGGGTGCCGACGGCGAGCGCGTCGGGGGAGCGGTACTCCGCCACGAAGGACGCGGCGCCCTCGGCACCGAGGAACGGGGTCACGCGCTCCTCCAGCCGCTGCAGGCCCTTCTCGACGTCGGCCTCGGTCTCGCCGATCATCACGTTGTAGTTGGCGCTGCGGGTGATCGCCGAGAAGTCGGTGCCGAGCCGCTCGCAGTGCGCTCGGAGCACCGCGCTCTTGTGGTCGAACGCCTCGGCGGCGCCCGCGAAGTTCGTGTACTGCGCGTACTGGGCCGCGATCCGCAGCGTGACCTTCTCGCCACCGCCGGCGACCCAGAGCGGGATCCCGCCCTCCTGCAGCGGCAGCGGGCGGTTGATCGCGCCGTCGACCGTGTAGTACCGCCCGTCGAGCGTCGCGGAGCCGGTGGTCCAGGCCTGGCGCATGATCTGCACGCCCTCGTCGAGGCGGCCGAGCCGCTCGGCGATGCGCGGGAACCCGTAGCCGTACGCGCGCCACTCGTGCTCGTACCAGCCGCCGCCGATGCCCATCTCGACCCGGCCGCCCGAGACCACGTCGACGGTCGTCGCGATCTTGGCGAGGTGCATCGGGTTCCGGTACGACATGCACGTGCACATCTGGCCGAGGCGCACGCGGGAGGTCGTCGCCGCGAACGCTGCCATGAGCGTCCACGCCTCATGGGTCGCCTCGTCGGTCGGCACGGGGACGGTGTGGAAGTGGTCGTACACCCAGATCGACTCCCAGGCGCCGGAGTCGGCGTGCCGGGCGAGGTCGTTCATGGTGCGCCACTGGTCGGCGGGGTCGATGCCGACGAGGTCGTGGCGCCAGCCCTGGGGGATGAAGAGTCCGAATCGCATGCCGCCGACCCTAGGGCGGCCCGGGCGAGAGGTCGAGGGGGTGCGGGGGCTCCAGTACGCTTCCCAGCGATGCTGACCGACACCCTCGACCTGGGCCTCCCGATCATCCTGCTCATGGTGCTCGCTGCCTTCGCCGCAGGCTGGATCGACGCGGTGGTCGGCGGTGGCGGACTGCTCCAGCTGCCCGCGCTGCTCCTGGTGCCCGGCATCTCGCCCGTGCAGGCGCTGGCGACCAACAAGCTCGCGTCGATCTTCGGCACCACGACCAGCGCGATCACGTTCTTCCGGCGGGCGAGGCCCGACCTGCGCACCGCACTGCCGATGGCGGCCGTCGCCCTCGCGGGCAGCTACGGAGGCGCGACGCTCGCGGGGCTGCTGCCCTCCTCCGTCTTCAAGCCGATCATCGTCGTCGCGCTGATCGTGGTCGCCGTCGTCACGATCGCGCGCCCGACGATGGGCAGCGTCACCGCGCTCAAGCACGCGGGGCGGCGGCACCTCGTGACCGCGGCGGTGCTCGGACTCGTGATCGGCTTCTACGACGGCCTGATCGGCCCCGGCACCGGCACGTTCCTGATCATCGCCCTGATCACGGCGCTCGGCTACGACTTCCTGCTCGCGAGCGCGAAGGCGAAGATCGTGAACGTGGCGACGAACCTCGGGGCGCTGCTCTACTTCATCCCCGGCGGGCACGTCGTCTGGGTGCTGGGCCTGTTCATGGGCCTCGCGAACGTGGCGGGTGCCTACCTGGGCTCGCGGATGGCGGTGGCCAAGGGGAGCCGCTTCATCCGGATCGCGTTCCTCGCGGTGGTCGGCGCACTCATCCTGAAGCTCGGGTTCGACGTGTGGACCGAGAACCTGGCGCCGCTGCTGGGCTGAGGACCGGGCTCAGGATCCGGGACCCCGGCAAGGACCGGTGCCCGGTTGAGGCGGCAGAACCTCAGCCGGGAGGGCTCGTCAGCCGCGATGGTGCGCGACGAGTCGTTCCGGCTGAGGTTCTGCGGAAGGGCTGCGGCGGATCAGCCGAAGGGGATCGCTCCGACCAGGACGCCGACCGCCAGCATCACCAGCGAGACGATCACCGCGCGCCACAGCACCTTGCGGTGGTGGTCGCCGAGGTTGACCGCGGCGAGCGAGACGAGCAGCAGGATCGCGGGGACCAGCGGGCTCTGCAGGTGGACCGGCTGGCCGGTGATGGAGGCGCGGGCCATCTCGACCGGGTCGATGCCGTAGTTCGCGGCGCTCTCGGCGAGCACCGGGAGGATGCCGTAGTAGAACGCGTCGTTCGACATGAAGAAGGTCATCGGGATGCTCAGCACACCGGTGATGACGGCGAGGAACGGGCCCAGCGCCGGCGGGATCACATCGACGACCCACTCGGCCATCGCGTCGACCATGCCGGTGCCGTTCAGGACGCCGATGAGCACGCCCGCGGCGAGGACCATCGAGACGACGCCGACGATGCTCGGCGCGTGCTTCACGATCTCGGACGCCTGGTCCTTCATCTTCGGGAAGTTGATCAGCAGCGCGACCGCGGAGCCGACCATGAAGACGTAGGGCAGCGGCAGGATGTCGGCGACCAGCAGCGTCATGACGATCAGGGTGAGCGCGAGGTTCACCCAGATCAGCTTCGGACGCAGGGTCTCGCGCTCAGGGTCGAGCATGGTGTCGGCCATCGCGGTGTCGGCGTCGTCGGCCTGGACGCGGGCGGCGACGGCGACCTGGGCGCCGCGCAGCGACTCCGGCCCGCGGAGGAACGAGAACTTCTCGCGGGCGACGGTGCGGATGCCTCCGGTCAGGGCGGCGAGGCCGCCGGTGCGCGGGGCGCGGCCGGCGCCGACGAGCTCGCGCTCCACCATCGGCTCGGCGAGGGCCAGCGAGCCGAGGCGGCGGCGCTCGCCGAGTCCGAGGAACCAGGCGAAGACGAGCGTGACGGCGAGGCCCACCGCGAGGGAGGGGAGCATCGGCACGAAGATCTCGCTCGGCGAGACCTGCAGGGCTGCGGCGGCGCGGACGGTCGGACCGCCCCACGGCACGATGTTGAGCGTGCCGTTCGCGAGGCCGGCGACGCAGGTCAGCACGACCGGGTTCATCCCCAGGCGGAGGTAGATCGGCAGCATCGCCGCGGTGGTCACGATGAAGGTGGTCGATCCGTCGCCGTCGAGCGAGACGGCTCCGGCCAGCAGCGCCGTGCCGAGGACGACCTTCGCCGGGTCGTCGCCCAGTGCGCGGACGATGAAGCGGATCAGCGGGTCGAAGAGCCCGACATCGATCATGATGCCGAAGTACATGATCGCGAACATCAGCAGGGCGGCCGTGGGGGCGAGGCTGCCGATGGCCTCGATGACCATGTCGCCGATGCCCAGACCCGCGCCGGCGAAGAGGCCGAAGATCGTGGGGACGACGATCAGCGCGACCATGGGCGTGAGCTTCTTGGTCATGATCAGGGCCATGAAGGCCAGGATCATCGTGAATCCGAGTACTACCAACACTGCTGACTCCTTCGTCGTCGTGCGTCCTGCTGCCCGTCGCGAGCGGCGCTGTCCGGGTCCTGAGAACCCTAGGGAGGCCCGGCCCCGCCGTCCGGGTATCGCTCATAAGCGCGCGATCTGCGCATAGTGTGGGTTCTGCGCATTCTGCGCAGGGAGGAGGCCGCATGCGCTTCGCGACCCACGTGCTCGTGCTGCAGCTCGCGACCGTCTCGGCCGCCGTCCTCGTCTGCGCCGGCCTCGTCACCGCGCTCAGCGTGCAGCAGCTGCGCGGCGAGGCGGAGGAGACCGCGCTCGCCATCGCCCGCACCGTCGCCGAGGATCCCGACGTGCGCGCGGCCGTCGGCGACTACTCCGCCGACCCCGGCACGCCCGACGCGGTCGGCCTGCGGACGGGACCCCTCGAGGACCTCGCGGCCGGAGTGGAGGAGCGCACCGGCGCGCTCTTCGTGGTGATCACCGACGACCAGGGCATCCGGCTCGCCCACCCCGACCCCGACCGGCTGGGCGAGGTCGTCTCGACCAGCGCGACCGAGGCGCTCGCCGGACGCGAGAGCGTCTCGTGGGGCACCGGCACGCTGGGGGAGTCGGCGCGGGCGAAGGTGCCCGTCTTCGCTCCCGGCGGCGGCGGCGGGGTCGTCGGCGAGGTGAGCATCGGCTTCGCGCGCTCGAGCGTCTTCGACGACCTGCCCACCGCGCTGCTGGGCGTCCTCGCCGCGGCGGTCGCGGGGCTGGTGCTCGCCGCGGTCGCTTCCGTGTTCATCCGGCGCCGGCTGCTGCGGCTGACGCTGGGCCTGGCTCCGGAGGAGCTGACCGCGCTCGTGCAGGACCAGGCGGCCGTGCTCGACGGGGTCGACGAGGGCGTCCTCGCCTTCGACCGCGACGGACGGGTCGGCGTCTGCAACGCGCGCGCCGCCGCGATCCTCGGATCGGACGATCCGTCCGGGCATGCGCTGCAGGGGCTGACCCTGGCCGAGCTCGAGCTGCCGACCCCGCTGGCCGACGCGATCACCGCCGCGCTGCGCTCGCCCGAGCGGGCCCGGTCGGCGGGAGCGGAGGGGTTCGTCGTGCACTCGCGCATCGTCTACGTCGACATCCGCCGGGTGACCCGCGGAGACCGCGACCTCGGCGTCGTCGTCGTGCTGCGCGACCGGACCGACGTCGCGGCTCTCAGCCGCCGCCTGGACGCGGTCGGCTCGATGACGAACGCGCTGCGCGTGCAGCGGCACGAGTTCGCCAACCGCCTGCACGTCGTGGCGGGCCTGCTCGACGCCGGTCGGACGGAGTCGGCGCGCGACTACCTCGACGAGGTGCTGACCCGCGGGCCGCTGAAGTACCCCGTGCAGCACGCCGACCGGCTGCAGGAGCCGTACCTCCAGGCGCTCGTGGGCGCGAAGGGGATCGAGGCGGCCGAGCGCGGCGTGCTGCTGACCCTGGGCGACGAGACGCTCGTGCGCGGCGTCGTCGTGGAGCCGGAGGACGTCGCGACAGTGGTCGGCAACCTGGTCGACAACGCGGTGCGGGCGGCCGCACTCGGCGCCCGCGACGTGCGCTTCGTCGAGGTCGAGCTGCTGGACGACGGGGACACGCTGTTCGTGACGGTCGCCGACTCCGGCGACGGGGTCGCGGATCCGGACACCCTGTTCGAGCGCGGCCCCGCGGAGGAGGACGGGGACGACGACCGCGTGCACGGCCGCGGCTTCGGGCTGCCGCTCTGCCGCGAGGTGGCGGCGCGGCGCGGAGGAGCGGTGTGGCTGGCCGACGCGGGCGGCGGCTCGGCGGGAGCGGTGCTCTGCGCGCGGCTGCCTGGCGCGGTCCGTCCGCCCGACACGGAGGAGGAGCGATGACAGACCCGCAGGAGCGCACGGTGCTCGTCGTGGACGACGACTTCCGCGTGGCGCAGCTGCACGCCGACCTGGTCGACGGGCGCCAGGGGCTGCGGGCCCTTCCGCCGGTGCACACCGCGCGGGCGGCGCGGGCGGCGGTGCTCGACTCCGCTCCGGATCTGCTGCTGCTCGACGTGCACCTGCCGGACCAGAGCGGCATCGCGCTGCTTCGTGAGCTCGACACCGACGCGTTCGTCGTGAGCGCCGCCTCGGACGGGGCGACCGTGCGACGGGCGCTGCACGCCGGCGCGCTCGGCTACCTGATCAAGCCGTTCGACGCGCGGCTGCTGGGCGAGCGGCTCGACGCGTACGTGCGGTTCCGCAACGTGCTGCGCGAGGACCGCGCGGCCGACCAGGAGGCGGTGGAGCGGGCGCTGCGGATCCTGCACTCGGGCGATGCGGCGGCGGCCGG